>JBKHCX010000007.1:0-34100 GCA_046541615.1 Puniceicoccaceae bacterium | reverse complement strand
CTGGCGGCGAATGCCGTTGGGGGATCTTGTTCCGGATGCAGCGGTCACCCCGACTTCATCGGCGTGCTGGGGCGTTCTCCTCGAAGCTTTCGAACTTCCAGGAATCGTCTTCCTTGGATTTTCTCATTTCAACGAGGGCGTTTCCCGAGTAGTCCCGGGGGGGATTTCCCGAACGGGTCAGCGTGGCGCTCACAGCGATTTCGACGGTCGCCCGGTCGTCAGGGGAGAAGAGGATCTCCTTCGGCGAGATGTCGAGAACCACCTTGTCCCCCGCGCCGCTCCCGGCGAGGAAGGCGGCGGCGACTTCGTCGGGGGAGCGGATCCCTCTCACCGGAGCCTGCCGGGAATCGATGCGGACGGGATTGGTCAGCAGATCCCGGAATGCGGCGACGGTCTCGGCCTTGCCCATGAGACCTGCGGCGGGGGGCGTGGAGACGACGCGTTCCAGTTCGGCGATCCGCTCGCGGATCCGGTCCGCCTCGGTCGGGCGGAAGCCCCAATACCAGACGGCGGCCGCGAGAGCGAGGACGGCAAGTGTGGCGAGGACGGATCGGGGGGGTCGGTTCATGTGGCTGTTTCCACCGGGATCGTTGCTTGCGGAAATGCAACGGGAGTCTTTACCATGCCGGCATGGAAAGCGACGAAAAGGTTATGGGGATTTTCCGCGAAAGCGGGGCTCTTCTCGAGGGGCATTTCATCCTGCGTTCCGGTCTTCGGAGCCGTCGGTTCTTCCAGTGCGCCCGGGTCTGCGAGGATCTCGGAAAGGTGGCGGATCTGGCCGGGCTGCTTCTCGGCAAGCTCGGAGGGTTCTCCTTCGAAACGGTCCTCGCGCCCGCCATGGGGGGGCTTGTGATCGGCCAGGAGGTGGCCCGCCAGGCGGGCGCGCGCTTTCTCTTCGTCGAAAAGGAGAACGACCGGCTCGCCCTCCGGCGCGGTTTCCAGCTCGTTCCCGGGGAGAAGGTCCTGATCGTCGAGGACGTCGTGACCCGCGGCGGGCGTGCCGGAGAGGCGATCCGCATCGTCGGGGAGAGGGGCGCCGAGCCGGTGGCCCTGGCGGTCCTCGTGGACCGCAGCGGAGGAAACGCGCGGTTTGCCGTGCCTTTCGTGCCGCTGATCTCCCTCGAGGTGGAGACCTTTTCCGCGGACGAGCTTCCGCCGGACCTGCGGGATGTTCCCGCGGTCAAGCCCGGGTCGTGAGCGTTCGCTTTTCCTCCGCTTGCGTTTCCCGCGGTTTGCCCTAGCCTCTTTCCCGTAATGGGTGCCACCATGCCACTAAACGCGGGTCAGCCGCTGGAGACGGCCGGAGATTTTATCCGGGTTGCCTCGCCCTTTCTCTGCCGTCTCGACCGTTTCTTCCGCGACCTCCAGGAGGAATTCGAGCCGGAGCTTCGGGAACTGGTCGAGTTCGCCCTCGGGCACAGCGGCAAGCGGCTCCGGCCGATCGCCCTCTACCTGACCGCGACCGCGGGCGGCGGGCGGATCACGGATTCCCTGATCCGGGCGGCGGCGGTGGTGGAGATGGTCCACCTGGCGACCCTGGTCCACGACGACATTCTCGACGAGGCGGATCTCCGGCACAAGCAGGAGACGGTGGCGCGGAAGTACGGCGTAACCGCCGCAGTGCTTCTGGGCGACGCCCTCTTCGCGCAATCCCTGCAGCTTGCGAGCCGGTTCGAGACGACCGAGGTCTGCCGGCTCGTGTCGGAGGCGACCCGGAAGATCTGCGCCGGGGAGATCGAGCAGTCGCTGGACGGCGGACGCCTGCACTGCGACATCGACCGGTACTACCGGATCATCGAGCGGAAGACCGCCGTGCTCTTCGAGGTCTCGTGCCGGCTCGGCGCCGTTCTCGGGCAGGCGGGGTCGATCCGTTCGGAGGCGGCCGGTGATTTCGGGCGGCACCTGGGGATCGCCTACCAGATCTACGATGATCTGGCCGACGTGATCGGCTCCGAGAAAAGCATCGGCAAAACCCTGGGGACCGATTTCGCGAGCGGGAAGAGCACCCTGCCCCTCGTTCTCCTGTTCGAGGGCTCGGACGAAGTGGGGAGGGACCGCCTTTACGAGTGCTTCCGGAGCAACGCTTCCGGGGACTGGGAAGAGGTCCGGCAGGCGGTTTTCGACCAGGGGGTCGTCCCGCGGGTGGCGGGCGCCTTCCGCGGGGAGATGGAAAAGGCCCGGGAGGCCGCCAAGCGGTTCGCGGGCGCGGGCGGCTATCTGGAGGATCTTTCGCTGTTCGTCGAAGGCCGGTTCGACCGTCTGGTCGAAGATCCGGCGGTGCGGACCTGAGCGGTCCCCGCGGGGCGGCGTTTTCCGGTCAGGATTTGGCGGCAGTGCCCCGGAACCGGTTGATCCGCTCCAGGGCTATCCGGGCGGCCTCCGTCTCGGCGGCTTTCTTCGACGGCCCGGCGCCGCGGCCCGCCTCCTCTCCGTTGATCCGCACGAGCGCCTCGAACCGGCGGCGGTGCGCCGGCCCCTCCTCGCGGACCACCTCGTACTCCACCACCGCCCCGGCGGGGCCGGCCTGCAGCTCCTCCTGGAGAAGGCCTTTCGGATTCTCCTCCGAAAAGACGAACCGATCGGTCGAGAAGGGGCGGTCCCGGAAGAGGCGTTCGAGGGTCCTCCGCGCGGCGTCCAGTCCGCCGTCGAGGTAAACCGCTCCGAAGACCGCCTCGACGGCGTCCTCGAGGACGGCATCGTTCTCGTGGGTCCGGCTGTTCCGGGCGGCTTCGCCGAGCCGGAGGTGTTCGCCCAGCCCGATCTCCCGGGCGAGAGCGCTCAGGGATGGCCCCCGCACCAGGCTGGACCGCATCACCGTCATGGCCCCTTCCTCCGCGTCGGGGTTGTCGCGGAAGAGGCGCTCGCTGACGACCAGTTCGAGAACGGCGTCGCCGAGAAACTCCAGTCGTTGGTAGGAACGCCGCGGGGAGTCCGCGGACAGGGCGGATCCGTGGGTGAGCGCTTGCTCGAGCAGGCCGGGATCCCGGAAGGAATGCCCGATCCGTTCCTCGATTTCGCGGAACCGGCTCATTCCGGATCCGCCGCCCGCAGACCGAAACGCCCGCACAGTTCGTCGGCCAGTTTCGAATAGGCGTTCGCCCCCGAACTGGATTTCTCGTATTCGAAGATGGTCCGCCCGAAGCTCGGCGCCTCGGTCAGGCGGATGTTGCGCGGTATGACGGTGGAAAAGACCCGGTCGCCGAAGTGGGAGCGCACTTCGGAGACGACCTGCTGGGAGAGGTTGGTCCGGATGTCGAACATCGTGAGGAGGACCCCGGCCAGCTCCAGGCCGGCGTTCACTCCGCCGGAGCGGATCTGCTCGAGGAGATTCAGGATTTCCCCCAGCCCCTCCATGGCGAGGTATTCGCACTGCAGCGCGACGATGAGGTAGTCGGCCGCCGCCAGCGCGTTCAGCGAGAGAACGGTGGAGGAGGGCGGGCAATCCAGCAGGATCGCCCCGAAGCCGTACTCCTCGCGGAGATCCTCGATCAGGCTCTTGAGGCGGCGCAGGTAGTCCTTCTCGCGGGGCAGTTCCACCTCGGTGGCCACGAGATCGCGTTCCGAGCGGATGGCGAAGAGATGCGGTCGGCCGGTCTCGACGATCTTGTCGGCGAGCCGGCCCTCGCCCGTGAGGGGGCCGTAGGCGCTTTCGCCCTCTTCCTTCGCGAGGCCGAGTCCGCTGGTGGCGTTCGCCTGGGGGTCGAGATCGATCAGCAGGGTGTCGATCCCCCTCCCGGCCAGGCCGGCGGAGAGATTGACGGCGGTCGTCGTCTTACCGACGCCTCCCTTTTGATTGGCGATGGCGAATACGGGGCATTCCATGCAGGGGGAGTCTCTGGACGGGAAACCGTCTGGCAAGAAAAAGCGGGGCGGCCCCGGCTGTGTCAGCGGGGGTCCGGCCGCGGCAGCCCCTCCAGGATGGCGGCGACGGTCCGGTCGATCGAACCCCGGTTCTCATCGCGCCAGGCGCGGGCGTTGCGGGCCAGCTCCCCGCGCGCGCCGGGGTCGCCGGCCAGGCGGACGATCGCGGCGACGGCCTCCCGGGCGGAATCCACGCGGATGGCGCCGTGCTTGGCCTCGAGCCCCCGGCAGGCGGCCTTGAAGTTCGACATCCGCGGCCCGTAAACCATGGGGATCCCGTAGGCCCCGGCCTCGATCGGGGTCTGGCCGCCCTCGTGCGGCGGGAGGCTCTTGCCGATGAAGGCCAGATCGGCCAGTCCGGTGAAGTGGCGCAACTCGCCGGTCGTGTCCGCCAGGTACACGTCGGTTCCGGGCCGGGCGGGGCCGTCTTCGCTGCGGAGAGCGCAGGAGAGGCCGCTCGCGCAGACGCCCGCCCGGAACTCCCGGCGGCGTTCGGCGTGGCGGGGGACGAGCACCAGACGCACGGCGATGCCCGCGCGCCGGATCTCGCGGAACGCCTCGCAGAGCACCGCCTCCTCCCCCGGCCAGATCGAGGAGCCCAGGAGGATGAGCGGCGGGGTCTCCGCGTCGCCGGCGAGGCCGAGCGCGCGGAGGGCGGCGAGCCGTTCGGCGCCTTCGGGCTTCGGCGGCAGATCGACATCGAACTTCAGGTTGCCGACGGTCTCGACCGGCACGGCGCCGGGGGCGATCCGCCTGATTCTTTCGGCGTCCTCGGCGGAGGCGCAGAGAATCCGCCCCAGGGGCCGGAAGAGGGCCGTCCCGAGTCTTCCCGCGCGCCGGTAGCGGGCGTGGGAGCGATCCGAGAGGCGGGCGTTTACGAGCCACACGGGCACGCCGCGGACCCGCGCGTGGTGGAGGTGCTCCGGCCACACCTCGCCCTCCATCAGAAGGCACAGGTCGGGCCGGAAGCGCTTCCACGTGCGGTGGACAGCCGGGAAGAAATCGAGGGGGAAGTAGGCGATGAAGTCGGCGGACGAAACCTTCCCGCGGGCGAGGTGGAAGCCGGTGGTGGTGGTGGTGGTCAGGATCAGGCGCGCGTCGGGCCGGGCGGTCCGGAGCCGGCCCA
Source organism: Puniceicoccaceae bacterium (assembly GCA_046541615.1). Taxonomy (GTDB): domain Bacteria; phylum Verrucomicrobiota; class Verrucomicrobiia; order Opitutales; family Puniceicoccaceae; genus Puniceicoccus. Next base: position 29,113 of record JBKHCX010000007.1, on the reverse strand, counting down.
GGACCGGCTGGGCGGCGAGCACCTCGCCCACGCTGACGGCCTGAAGCCAGAGGGTGGGGGCGCCCGGGCGCGCCGCGGGCGGGCGCGGCGCGAATCCGAACCGGTCGAGGAAGCGCCATCCGTAGCCGCCCCGCCGCAGGGCGTGGCGCAGGTACCAGGGGGTGGCGGCCAGGAGCACGAAGGGGAACGCGAGGCGGTAGAGCCAGATCATGGTTCGGGGAACCGGCGTTGCGGGCGATTCATGACCGGGCGGCTTCCGCGCCCCGCCTAGGAAAGCCCGGACAGCACCGACCGCAGCAGCGCCCGCGTTCCGTCGGTCGCCGGCGCGAGCGGGAGCCGGACCTCCGGACTGGAGATCCGGCCGGACTCCGCCAGGGCGGCCTTGACCGGCACGGGGTTCGGCTCGACGAAGAGGGCGTCGAAAAGAGGGGCGAAACGCGCGTGGATGCGCCGGGCCTCGCCGGGGTCGGAGCGGGCGGCGGCCACCATGCGCCGGAGCGGCTCCACGAACAGGTTGGAGGCCACGCTCACCACCCCCGTGGCACCCACCGACAGGAAGGGCAGCGTGAGCGAGTCGTCGCCGCTCGTCACCGCGAAATCCTCCCCGAGCGCGCGGACCAGGGCGGTGACCCGGTCGGTGGATCCGCCGGCCTCCTTGATCCCGCGGATGTGGGGGTGCTTCTCGTGGAGGCGCGCCACCGTGTCCACTCCGATTTCGATCCCGCACCGGGACGGGATCGAGTAGAGGAGGATGGGCAGGCCGGTCGCCTCCGCGATCGCGGAGAAGTGCAGGAAAAGGCCCTCCTGGTTCGGCTTGTTGTAGTAGGGGGCGACCAGCAGCAGCGCGTCCACCCCGAGCTTCTCCGCCTCGCGGGACAGGTGGAGCGCCTCGGCTGTCGAGTTGGAGCCGGTGCCGGCGATGACCGGGGTTCTCCCGGCGGCGACCTCCCGCACCCTGCGGATCACACCGAGGTGCTCGGCTTCGTCCAGGGTGGGCGATTCGCCGGTCGTCCCGACCGCGACCAGTCCGTCCACCCCTTCCTCGATCTGCCGCGAGACCAGTGCTTCGAGGTCCGCCCACGCGATCGCGCCCCCGCTCATCGGCGTGACCAGCGCGGTTTGGACTCCCCTGAATATCGATGTTTCACTGCTCATGACGACGAGGATTTAGGCGACCGCCGTTTGGTTTGTCACTAGTAAATCCGGAGGCCGTCCGGCGGGGAATGGATGGCGGGTAGGCCGCGGACAGGAGTGTCCGCCCTCCGGCGATCCGGTTAGATCTGCGGGAGATCCTCGGGGTTGTTGCTGTGGTGGAAGAAGGCCGAGGCGTTGCTGACGATCATCGGGTCCGGGGCGTGGGCGACGTGTTCGTTCTTCCGGTCGTAGGGGATGCGGTGGAGGAGGTCGTGGAAACAGTTGATCCGCGCCCGCTTCTTGTCGTCGGACTTGATGACCGTCCACGGGGCCACCGGGGTGTCCGTGTGGCGGAACATGGCCTCCTTGGCCGTCGTGTAGGCCTTCCATTTGTCCTGGGATTCCCGGTCGATCGGGCTGAGCTTCCACTGCTTGAGGGGGTCGGTCTCGCGGGCGCGGAAGCGTTCGCGCTGCTCGTCCGGCGACACGGAGAACCAGTATTTGACCAGGATGATGCCCGAACGGACCAGCATCTCCTCGAACTGGGGAACCGTCCGCATGAACTCGCGGTATTCGGCGTCGGTGCAAAAGCCCATGACGCGCTCGACTCCGGCCCGGTTGTACCACGACCGGTCGAAGAGGACGATCTCGCCGCTGGTCGGCAGGTGTTGGACGTAGCGCTGGAAGTACCATTGCCCGCGCTCGCGTTCGGTCGGTTTCTCGAGAGCGACGACCGTGGCGCCGCGGGGATTGAGGTGCTCCATGAACCGGCGGATGGTGCCCCCCTTGCCGGCGGCGTCGCGCCCTTCGAAAATGATGACGATCTTCCGCCCCTTTTCCTTCACCCAGCGCTGGAGCTTGAGCAACTCGATCTGCAGGACCTTCTTCCGTGTCTCGTATTCCCTGCGTCCCATGCGCGCGGAGTAGGGGAAGGTCGAGTTCACGAAGTGCTCGAGGGAGCCGGGGATCTCTTTGCGGAGTGGTTCGGGTTCAGGCATCGTCTTTCTGGAAACGGAGCGCGCGTTCGGTCGAGAGCAGCAGAAAAGCAAAGAGCGCCAGGAGAATCACGCTCTGAAAGAGCAGTTCGGCGAAAGAATGCGCGAAAAGAAACAAAGTCGTCACAAACCAGAGGAGGCTTTCCTCGCGGAAGCGCCGGATGTTGACGGCGAAGACGCCGAGGAAGAAGAGGACGGGCAGGGCGAGAATGGACGCGCCGACCAGACCCAGCTCGACGGCCATCTGCAGCGGGTCGTTGTGCGCCTGCACCCAGTTGGTGCGGATGCGGCCCGTGCGGCGGTTCCTCCGGACCAGCTCGGGGTATTCGTCGATGTAGAAGGCGAAGACATGGCCGTAGGAGTCGGCCCCGTAGCCGAAGGCGCGCACGTCCCCGAGCATCCGGAAGGAGGCTTCGTTTCCGATCGTGCGCCCCGAATGCTCCAGCTCCGCCGGGATCCGGAGAAACCGCTGGAAGTGCCTCTCGAGGTATTCGCGGTTCTGGGAGGCGGCGATGGAGGCGGCCAGCACCAGGACGCAGGCGGCGACGGTCGTCCCGCCGACCCAGCCGCCCCGCCATTGGCTGCGCCGGAGCCACACGCCGAGGGAGAGCGCGAGATAGGTCAGCAGAACCGCGCTCCCGAAGATCCACCCGGCCCGCGAACCGGAGGCCAGGCAGGCGCCGGCGTTCATCAGGCCGAAGATCACGAAGACGGGCCCGGGCGAGCCCTTTGCGCTGGAGGGATCCTTCGTCCGCTGGAAATAGAGGGCGAGGCCGAAGCAGACGGCCATGGACAGGTAGAAGAAGGCCCCGCCGTGGTTGCGGTAGAAAAACGGGCCGGAGAAGTCGCGCCCCTCCCACGGGTAGAGCCACAGAACCTTGTCCGGCTGCTGCATTTCCTGGATGACCGCCACGAGGGCGACGAGGAAGGAGTTGGCGGCGAAGGCGACGAGCACGGCCAGGAGGTCGCGCCGCCGCCGCAGGAGTATCCACCCGGCGCACACCACGAGCCAGACCCCGCCGAAACGCAGGAGGAAACTCGCCGGGCCGCCCTTTTCCGCCGGAGCCTCCACGGAGGTGGGCCGGTCCGGATCGGGGTCGAGACCGGCGTTGGTCAGCCACCACCGGCCCTCCTCCTCCACATAGGTCCAGGCCGGGTTCCCCCACTGGAGGCACACGTAGCCGAAGAGAAGGAGCCCGAACCAGAAGGGCGGGAAGACGAGAAGGCGGCGGATCGAGAGGAGGACGGACCGCCCGGCCCCGACCCGCATGGCCCGGTCCGGGGCGGGGGCGAGGGCGAGGAGGAAGGGGAGGGCGGCGGCGGCGAAGAGGACCTGCCGGGTCCAGAGCGTCACGCCTCCGAAGAGCCAGGAGGCGAGGACCAGGTAGAAGGCCAGGAGGATGATTCCGGCCGCGCGTACGACCGGGATCCGCGTCGTTGCGGAGGGCGGCCCCAGGGAGGTCCGGAAGGAGCTGCGCGGAGTAAAGGATGGCCCTTCGTCTGGCATCCCCCGATGCGAACCGAAAGAAACGCCTCCGGCAAGGACGGAATCAGATATGGATCGCCTCGCCGTAAACGGCGGCGGAGGCCTCCATGAGCGCCTCGCTGAGGGTCGGGTGGGCGTGGATGGTGTCGTGGATTTCCTCGGCCGTGGCTTCGAGCTTCATCGCGAGCACGTACTCGGTGATCAGCTCCGTGGCCTCGGCGCCGACGATATGGGCGCCGAGGATCTCCCCGTGCTTCTCGGAAACGAGCAGCTTGACGAAGCCCTCCGCGTGGGCCGCGGCGACGGCCTTGCCGGAGGCGGTGAAAGGAAATTTGCCGACCTTGTAGGCGACCCCCTCTTCCTTGAGGGCCTGCTCGGTCCTGCCGATGCTGGCCACCTGCGGCTGGCAGTAGGTGCAGCCGGGGAAGGCCTTGACCTTCTCGGGCGAATGCCCGTCGAACATGCCCCGCACGGCCTGGACCGCCTCCCATGTGGCGACGTGGGCGAGCCAGGGCGGCCCGATGATGTCGCCGGCGGCGTACACGCCGGACATCTCCGTCTGGTAGTCGGGGCCGGTCCGCAGGTAGCCCCGGTCGGTCGGGAGGCTCACGTCCTTGCCGAAGAGACCGTCGGTGTTGGCGGCCACGCCGATGGCCACGAGGACTTTCTCGGCCTCGACCTTCTCCTGCTTTCCGTCTTTGGAGAGGTTCATCGTCACCTTGGTCTTCATCGGCCGGATGTCCTCGACCCTGGTGCCGGTGCGGCAGTCGATGCCCTGCTTTTTGAAGGCGCGGGTGACCGCATCGGACGAGTCGTGGTCCTCGACCGGCAGGATCTTCGGCAGCATCTCGACCAGGGTCACCTTCGTGCCGAGGGCGTTGAGGAAGTAGGCGAACTCGGCGCCGATCGCTCCGGCGCCGATGATCACGACCGATTCCGGCTGGGCGGTCATCGCGAGCGCCTCGCGGGAGGTGAGCACCCGGTCGCCGTCGTGCTCGAGACCGGGAAGCATCCGGGGCTTGCAACCGGTGGCGATCAGGACGTTGGGCGCCTTCAGCACCCGCCCTTCGTCCGGCCCCTCGGTGACCACGACGGACCGGTCTTTCTCCAGCCGGGCCTTGCCCCGGACGTAATCGACCTTGTTCTTCCGGAAGAGGAACTCGATGCCCCTGGCCATCTGGTCGGCCACTCCCCGGGAGCGTTTCATCACCTTTGGAAAGTCGATCGAGATCTTCCCGCACGAGAAACCGAAATCGTCCGAGTGAAGCATCCGCTGGTACAACTCGGCGCTGCTCAGCAGGGCTTTCGAGGGGATGCATCCCCAGTTCAGGCAGGTGCCCCCCGCGCGATCCATCTCGACGCAGGCGGCTTTTCTGCCCATCTGCCCGGCTTTGATCGCGGCGGCGTATCCGGCCGGGCCGCCGCCGATGACCACCAGATCGTATTCAGTCGTTTCCTTGCTCATGATTGGTTTCTTCTGGAAGAGGTTTTCGCGTTTGCGGGGATTTCTGTGCCCGGCATCGTGTTTCCAACGGTAAAACGGGCCGAAGGCAAGGTCTTCCGTGACCGGCTAGATGTCGATCACATCGTCGTCTTTCTTTTCGTTTTTCCGCCCGCCGTCGCCGGAGACCGGGCGGAATCCGCGCCGGCGGACCACCACCCTGCGGAAACGCGTGTCCGGACCACCCGGCAGCGCCAGGGCGCCGAGCGAGAAAAGGCTGACCCAGAGAGCGCACCAGAAAGCCCCGCCCCAGCCCGCGAGCGTGAACCCGGGCAGGAGCGCGGAGGTCAGCATCACCAGAAGCGCGTTGACCACCCACAGCCCGACTCCGAGCGTGAGCACGACCAGGGGCAGCATCAGGAGAACGAGCACCGGCTTGAGGAGGGTCGCGAAAAGCCCGAGCAGGAGCACCGCCGGCAGGAAGGAACCCGCTCCCGTGAAGGAGACGGAGTCCGACGTCCACTGGGAGAATCCCAGACCCAGGGCGGTCGCGAGAGCGCGGAGGAAAAACGGAAGGGCGGCCATTCGGGAGGCAGGAAAACATGAAAAGCCGCCGGGCGAAAGCGCGGATCGGAAAAAACCGCTTTTCTTCTTTTCGGGTAAAACGTTGACAGCTAGACGGGTATTTCCGATTCTCCTTTTCTTTTTCCACCATTTCCTTCCCGATCTTTCCATCATGTCCACAAACCTGACCAAACGAGATATCGTCCTGAAAATCTACGAGGACCCTTCCAACCGCATCTCCCAGAAGGATGTGAAAGCCGTCGTCCAGCAGACCCTGGACGCGATCGGCGAGGCGATCGCCGAGGGCCGCAACGTGGAGCTGCGCAACTTCGGCGTCTTCCAGATCCAGGTCAGGAAGGCGCGGGTCGGGCGCAATCCCAACCGACCCGAGACCGACGTGATGATTCCGTCCCGCGCGGTCATCAAGTTCAAGGCCGGGAAGGAGATGAAGGAAAAGCTCAAGGATCTGGACCTCGCCGAGATCGAGAGCCGTTCGGACTGATGTACCAGACGCTGCCCGGTTTCCGGGAGTTTCCGCCGGAGCGGTTCCGGGAGCGCAACCGGGTTTTCCGGATCCTCCGCTCGAGCGCGGACCTTTTCGGTTTCGAGGAGTTCGACGGTCCGGTGCTCGAGCCGCTCGATCTCTACGTGGACAAGTCCGGCGAGGAGGTCGTCGATCAGCTTTTCTGGTTCGAGGACCGGGGCGGACGCAAGGTGGCGTTGCGTCCGGAGATGACGCCGACGCTGGCCCGGATCGCCGGGGCGGCCGGGGCCTCCCTGCGCAAGCCGGTGCGCTGGTTCAGCCTCAACGAACAATACCGGTTCGAGCGCCCGCAGAAGGGCCGCCAGCGGGCCTTCACCCAGTTCAACCTCGACATCCTCGGCGAGCCCTCCCTCGGCGCCGACGCCGAGGTGATCGCCTGTTTCGCCCTCGCTCTCGGCCGTTGCGGCCTGACCGGGGATGACTTCCGCGTGCGCCTCAGCGACCGCAGGATATGGAGTCGTTTCCTCGAGCTGGCCGGAGTCCCTCCCGGGCACCGGACCGCCTGCCTTTCCGTGATCGACAAGATGGAGCGTTCGACGCCCGCCGCGGTGACCGGGCGCCTGGAGCCCCTTCTCGGCCGGGGGACGGCCCGTTTCCTGGAGCGGGTGGACGCGCTGCGTTCGGTGCGGGACGACGCCGGACTGACCGCTTTCTTCCGGAGTTTCGAGCCCGGGGAGGAGGGGAACGCGGCCTCCGACCGCCTGATCGCCTCCTGGAGCGCGTTCCGGGCCGCCGTGGACGCGCTGGGGATCGGCGGTAGCGCGGTGGTCGATCTCGGGATTGTGCGGGGTCTGGCCTACTACACCGGGCCGGTGTTCGAGATTTTCGAGGCCAGCGGCAGGGGCCGGGCGCTCGCCGGGGGCGGCCGGTACGACGACCTGGTCGGCAAAGTCGCCGGAACCCCCATGGAGGCGACCGGCGGGGCCCTCGGCGACGTGACCCTCATGGATGCGCTTTCCGAGCGCGGGCTGCTGGCGGCCACGGCGCCCGGGACGGACTGTTTCCTCGCCATCGGGGGCGCGGAGGCGCGCCCCCGGGCGCTCTCCATCGCCCGGCTTCTGCGGGAGGGCGGTCTCTCGACCCGGTATCTGTTCCGGGAAGCCGGTTTCGGCAGGCAGTTCAAAGAGGCCGGCCGCAGCGGGGCGAAAGTGGTGGTCTCGATCGGGGAACGCGAGCTGGAATCGGACGCCTACCCCGTGAAGATTCTCGCCACGGGGGAGGAAAGGGTGGTTCCCGCCGCCGACCTCGTGGACCGTATCCGCGCCGCCGTCCGCGGGGAGTGATCGGGCGGGCGCGCCGGGCGGCGGTGGTTCGGTCCCGGCCGGAGGCGCCCCCGCGGCCGGAAGGCGGACGGCGGCGGCCCGCGGAAAAATCCGGCCCGCCGGTTGCATTCGGGGCGGAATACGCGAACCTCTCCCTCGGAGTTTCGGTAATTTGAGGTCTTTTTCCTTTTAATCTCCGGTCCTTCCTTTTGTAGTGGGGGGAATCAAGTCATGAAACGTCAGAGCAGCGAGGTCGGATACAATTCGAAGGTCGAGGGCGATGTGATCGTCACGAAAGTCGACGCGGTGATCAACTGGGTGCGGAAGAACTCGGTGTGGCCGATGCCGATGGGGCTGGCCTGCTGCGCGATCGAATTGATGGGCGTGGCGGCCTCGCGGTTCGACATCAGCCGGTTCGGCATGGAGGTCATGCGCTTCTCGCCCCGGCAGTCGGACTGCATGATCGTGGCGGGCACGGTGACCTACAAGATGGCCCCGGTGGTCCGCCGCATCTACGACCAGATGGCCGACCCGAAGTGGGTCGTGGCGATGGGGGCCTGCGCCTCCACCGGCGGGATGTATCGCTCGTACGCGACGATGCAGGGGGTGGACCGGATCGTGCCGGTCGATGTGTACGTGAGCGGGTGTCCGCCCCGGCCCGAGGCCCTCCTCGACGCGATGATGAAGCTGCAGAAGAAGATCGAGGGCGAGTCTTCCTTCCGCGGTCTCCGGAAAGAGCCGGAAGAGAAAAGGATCTGGGCATGAGCGGACTGGTCGAAGCCCTTCAGCCGCGTTTCCAGGGCCTGGAGCCGCGGCCGTCCACCGATCATCCGTCCGTCCGGTGCCCGGCCGGGTTGCTCCTGCCCCTGCTGGAGTGTCTGCGCGACGAGCACGGTTTCACCCTGCTGTCGGACGTCACGGCGGTGGACTGGAACGAGGAGACCCCCCGGTTCTCCGTCTTTTACCACCTTCTCTCCGTGACGCGGGCCCGCTACATCCGCGTGGTCGTCGATTGCCCGGAGAGCGAGAACCCCTCCGTCCCCTCGGTGACCGGGCTCTTCCCGGCCGCGAACTGGCACGAGAGGGAGACGTTCGACATGTTCGGGATCCGGTTCGAGGGCCACCCCGATCTGCGGCGCATCCTCATGTGGGACGAATATCCCTACTACCCCCTGCGCAAGGAGTTTCCGCTGGCGGGGATCGAGGCCCCGCTGCCCGACGCGGAGATCGCGGAGGAAACGAAGGCGAAGGTGATCGCGGCGCCCATGATGGGCGGACCCTTCGTGGCGGAGTCGGGGAAGCCGATGAGCCGTTCGGAGCCGCGCGCGGCCGACCAGAGCTGGACGGAGCGCAACGACAAACCCCGCCTCGAGACGGAGGAGAGCTGACCTATGGCGGAAACCAGGGAAATTTCGATCGGAGACGTCGGGGCCAGGTCGGCCTCGTTCCGGGACGAACTCCAGGGCGAGGACCTCGCCCTGAACGTCGGCCCCTCGCACCCGACCACCCACGGCGTGCTCCGCCTGCGGATGGATCTGGACGGGGATGTGATCACCCGGTGCGAGCCGGTGATCGGCTACCTGCACCGGGGCGACGAGAAGATCGCCGAGAACATGACCTACAACCAGTTCGTGCCCTACACCGACCGGCTCGACTACCTCGCCCCGCTGGCGAACAACGTCGCCTACGCGATGGCCGTCGAGAAACTGGCCGCTCTGGAAGTGCCCCCGCGCTGCGCGGCGATCCGGGTGCTCGTGTCCGAGATGGCGCGCATCTCCTCGCACCTGCTCGGGGTCGGGGTGTACGGCATGGACGCGGGAGCGTGGACCCCGTTCATGTACACCTTCACCGAGCGCGAGAAGCTCTACACCCTTTTCGAGGAGCTGACCGGCGCCCGTTTCACCACCTCCTACACCCGCATCGGCGGGGTCGCCCGCGACGTGCCCGAGGGGTGGCTCGGGCGGGTGTCGGCCTTCTGCGACCAGTTCCTTCCCATCCTCGAGGAAACGCAGAAACTCCTGACCCGGAACCGCATTTTCATGGACCGGACCGAGGGGGTGGGGGTCATCTCGAAGGAGGACGCGCTGGCCTACGGGCTGACCGGCCCCAACCTGCGGGCTTGCGGGGTGGATTTCGACCTGCGCAAGGACCGCCCCTATCTCGGCTACGACCGCTACGAGTTCGACGTGCCGGTCGGCACCACCGGCGATTGCTACGACCGCTATCTCGTCCGGCTCGAGGAAATGCGCCAGAGCGTGCGCATCATCCGGCAGGTCATCGCCGGGTTCCCCGGGGGGCCGTGGTACGCCGAGGACGCGAAGCGGATCTTCGCCCCGCCGAAGGACAGGATCATGACCAGCATGGAGGAGCTGATCCAGAATTTCATGATCGTGACCGAGGGTCCCCGCATGCCCGCCGGGGAGGTGTACGTCGAAGCCGAGAATCCCAAGGGCATCCTCGGCTTCTTCATCGTCTCGAAGGGCGGGGGCGTCCCCTACCGCCTGAAGATCCGCGGCCCGAGTTTCTGCAGCCTGAGCATCCTCCCGAAGATCGCCCCCGGCCTCTACCTGACCGATATCACGGTGCTCCTGGGCAGCCTCGACTTCGTCATGGGGGAATGCGACCGGTGACGCGCCGCCGCCGAAGCTTTTCTTTCCGCATCCCATGAGTCAGACGACCGAAACCGAAGAGGAGTTCACGCTCTCCGCCGAGACCATCGCGAAGATCGACAAACTCGTTCCCCGCTATCCGTCGAAGCGCAGCGCGTCGCTGCCGCTTCTGCATCTGGTGCAGGAGGAGAAGGGCCACATCTCCGACCGGGCGGTCGAGTGGATCGCCGAACGGCTCGAACTCGAGCCGATCAACGTTTACGAGCTGGTGACCTTCTACCCCATGCTCCGCCGCCGGCCCATCGGCCGCCGCCACGTGAAGGTCTGCCGGACCCTCTCCTGCGCGCTGAACGGGGGGGAGGCCGTGTGCGCGAAGTTTCTGAAGGAGTTCGGGGTCGGCCTCGGCGAGGTCTCGGCCGACGGGGAGGTCACCGTCGAATACGTCGAGTGCATCGCGAGCTGCGGGACCGGGCCGGTCGTGCAGATCGACGAGACCCTGCACGAGAACGTCACCCCCGGCCGGGCCGACGAGCTGATCGCGGAGATCCGCCGTGGGGCGGGGGAGGCCGGGAGCTGACACTCCGCGAAGAGGAAAGGACGCAATCATGGCAGCAGGCGAGAGACGCATTCTACTCAAGAACATCGACAAGCCCGGCTACGGGCGGGACATCGGCTCCTACCTCGGGGCGGGGGGCTACGAAGGCCTGCGCAAGGCCGTGGGCATGAAGCCGGAGGAAGTGTGCGCCGAGGTCATGGACTCCGGCATACGCGGGCGGGGCGGGGCCGGCTTCCCCGCCGGGATGAAGTGGAAGTTCCTCGACCGGAAATCCGGCAAGCCGATCTACCTCGTGTGCAACGCGGACGAGTCCGAGCCCGGCACCTTCAAGGACCGGCAGATCATCTACAAGGAGCCCCACCAGTTGATCGAGGGGATGATGATCGCCGCCTACGGCACGGGGACCGCCCTGGCTTTCATCTACATCCGGGGCGAGATGTACGAGGGGGCGCGGATTCTCGAAGAAGCCATCGAGGAGGCCAGGGCGCGGAACTTCCTCGGCGAGAACATCCTCGGCTCGGGCTATTCGTGCGACGTCATCGTCTTCCGCGGAGCCGGCTCCTACATCTGCGGCGAGGAGACCGGGCTGATCGAATCCCTGGAGGGCAAGCGCCCCTATCCGCGGATCAAGCCGCCCTACTTCCCGGCCGTACTCGGGCTCTACATGTGCCCGACCATCGTCAACAACGTCGAGACCCTGTGCCATGTGAAACACATCGTCGAGCGCGGCGGCAAGGAGTACGCCAAAATCGGCACGCCCGGGAACACGGGCACCCGGATCTGGTCGGTTTCGGGCCACGTGCGCAAGCCCGGCTACTACGAGATCGAGTGCGGGGCGATGACCTACGGCGAACTGATCAACGACCTCTGCGGCGGACTCCGCCCCGGCCGCGGCCTCAAGGCGATCATCCCCGGCGGATCCTCCTCGAAGGTGCTCAGGGCCGGGGAACGCTTCACCGGCCGGCTCAAGGACGGGACCGCCTTTGACTGGGGCGTGGAGGACATCCCCCTCGATTTCGACGGCCCGATGGCCGCCGGAACGATGTCCGGCTCGGGGGCGGTCATCGTCATGGACGACACGACGGACATCGTCGCCGCCCTCGCCAACATCAACGCCTTCTACGCCCACGAGAGCTGCGGCCAGTGCACGCCCTGCCGCGAGGGCTCGCTCTGGATGAAGAAGATCACCGCCCGGATGCTCGCCGGACAGGCCCGCGAGGAGGACGCCGATCTCCTCAAGTCCATCGCCGACCAGATCGAGGGCCGCACCATCTGCGCCCACGGCGAGGCGACGGCCTGGCCGGTCCAGAGTTTCATCCTCAAGTTCCGCGACGAGTTCGTCGAATACGCCCGCAGGCAGGCCGCCGCGCGCAAGGAGAAGGCCCCCGGGCCCATGGAGATTCACAGCATCAGCCAATGAGCCAGAAAGATCAGAACGAAACGGTCACGGTGAACATCGACGGCCGCGACATCGAGGTGCCGGCCGGCATCACGATGATCGAGGCCGCCGAGATGGCCGGCCGGGAGATTCCGCACTACTGCTACCACCCGAAGCTGAGCATTTCCGGGAACTGCCGGATGTGTCTTGTGGAGATGGGCATGCCCATGAAGGACCGGGGCACGGGCGAGCCGGTTCTCGACGAAAACGGCGTCCAGAAGATCGGGTGGATGCCCAAGCCCGCCATCGCCTGCAATTCCAAGGTTTCGCCGGGGCTGCACATCAAGACCGATTCGGACCTGGTCCGGGACTGCCGCAACGGGGTCATGGAGTTCCTGCTCATCAACCACCCCCTGGACTGCCCGATCTGCGACCAGGCCGGCGAGTGCCGCCTCCAGGAGTTCGCCACCGAATACGGGCGCGGCTATTCGCGCTTCATCGAAGAGAAGAATCCCAAGCCCAAGCGCACCGTCCTCGGGCCGCGGGTCATGCTCGACGACGAGCGCTGCATCCTCTGCTCCCGCTGCATCCGTTTCATGAAGGAGGTCGCCGACGACGACGTGCTCGGATTCGTCGAACGGGGCAGCTATTCGACCCTGACCTGCTACCCGGGGAGGAAGCTCGACAGCAACTACTCGCTCAACACCGTCGATATCTGCCCGGTCGGCGCGCTCACCAGCCGGGACTTCCGGTTCAAGATGCGGGTCTGGTTCCTGCGGCCGGTCAAGAGCATCTGCACCGAGAGCAGCGTGGGCGCCAACACCGAGGTCTGGCACCGGGAGGGTAAGATCTACCGGATCACCCCCCGGCGCAACGACGCGGTCAACGACACCTGGATGACCGACAGCGGCCGCGCCCTCTACAAGCAGGTCGAGGCGGACGACCGCCTGACCCGCGCGCGGGCCGGGGGGACGGACCTGCCCGCCGCCACCGAAGCCGTCCGCGCCGCCGCCGGTCTTCTCCGGTCGGCGAAGGGGGTGGGCGTGGTGGCCTCGACCCGGTCCTCGGTCGAAGAGCAATTCCTCCTGGCGAAAATCGCGGGGAAAACGGGCGCGGAGGTTTTCGCCGTCCGGCATACGGGCGGGGAGGACGGGCTCCTCCTCTCCGCCGACCGCACCCCCAACACCCGGGGGGCGCTCCTGACCGGCCTGCTCGAGGAGCTTCCGGGGGAGGATCTGGCCGGCCTCGGGCGGGCGATCGACGAAGGGCGGATCGATACGGTTCTCGCCGTCCACGAGGATCTGGCCGCCGCCGGGCTCTCGAAGGAGCACCTTTCCAAGGTCCGGCTGGTCCAGGTCGCCACCCACGAAAGCGGCTCGACCGGGGCCGCCGAGGTCCTCATCCCCTCCATGAGCGTCTTCGAGCGGAGCGGATCGTTCGTCAACCAGCAGTTCCGCCTGCAGAAATTCCACGCCGTGGTGCCCGGCCCGTCCGGGCTCCTCTCCGACCTCCAGGTCTTCGCCTCGCTGCGGGCCTTCCTGGAGGAGGCGCCCGCCGACTCCGTCCGCCTCTCCGACGTGTGGCGCGAACTGGCGGAGGAGCGCGGCGTGTTCGCGGGAATCACCTTCGCCGGCCTGTCCGACGAGGGCCTGGCGCTCTCTCCGGGCCGGTGGGCCGATCTCCCGTTCCCCGAGAAGAAATCCCTGAAGTACGACGCCAGGGAATTCCTCCGGCGGGCCGTCGGCGTTTCGGAAGCCTGATTCCCCGTGGACAGCCTGTTGTTTTTCTCTTCTGATCGCGACCGACCATGGAACTTTCCGAAATCCTCCTGAAAATCCTCTTCGCCGTGCTCATGATCGTCGTGGTCATGACCCTGGCCGGGTACTCGGTTCTGATCGAGCGGAAGGTCTCCGGATGGGTCCAGGGCAGGGTGGGGCCGAACCGCACCACGATTCCCTGGATCCACGCCATCCCCGTCCTCGGTCCCTTCCTGACCCGTCTCGGCATCTTCCAGCCCCTCGCCGACGGGTTGAAATTTCTCTTCAAGGAGGAGATCACCCCGGGGCACGTCAACAAGGTCTATTATTTCCTCGCGCCGATCATCGCGCTCGTCCCGGCCCTCACCACCATGGTGGTCATCCCCTTCGGGCAGTACACCGACCCGGCCACCGGGGCGGCCCGGGCCCTGATGCTCGCCCCCCTCGACATCGGCATTCTCTTCATTCTCGCCGTCTCCTCCCTCGGCGTGTACGGCGTGGTCCTCGCGGGCTGGTCCTCGAACAGCAAGTATTCCTTCCTGGGGGGCATCCGCAGCTCCGCCCAGATGATTTCCTACGAGCTGTCGCTGGGGCTGTCGATCCTACCCCTTTTCCTCTGGCTGAACGCTCCCGGCACGGACGGCGGCCTCGGGCTGGACGCGGTCGTCGATTACCAGAACAACTTCTGGTTTCTCTTCACCCAGCCGCTCGGCGCGCTGCTCTTCCTGGTCGCGATCTTCGCCGAGACCAACCGGCTGCCCTTCGACATGGCCGAGTCCGAAACCGATCTCGTCGGCGGCTTCCACACCGAGTACGGCTGCTTCAAGTTCGGCATCTTCTTCGTCGCCGAATACGCGCACATCGTGATCGGGTCGGCGGTCTTCGCCCTGCTCTTCCTCGGGGGCTGGCATTTCCTCCCCGGCCTCGCCGACCCCTGGCCGGCCGGGTGGTCCGGCGCCGTCCTCTCCACCCTCTGGTTCCTTGTCAAGGTCGTCGCTTTGATCGTCTTCTTCGTCCTGATCCGCTGGACGATTCCCCGCTTCCGCTACGACCAGGTGATGAAACTCGGCTGGACGGTTCTTCTGCCGCTGGCCATTGCGAATCTCCTGGTCAATGCTATCGTTGTGGCGATCGTCGATTCGCCCTAGTCCACCGTTCCACTTCTCCTTTCCCATGGCCCAGACCAAAATCATCGAGCGCAAGCCGCTGAGCCTGTCCGAGCGCACCTACCTGCCGCAGATCGTTTCCGGGCTCAAGACGACCGTCTCCCACATCTTCAAGCCCAAGGTCACCCTCCAGTATCCCGAGGAGCGCCCGCCGATCCCGGAGGGGTATCGCGGCGTCCCCACGCTGGTCAGGGATCCGAACGGACGGGAAAAATGCGTCTCCTGCCAGCTCTGCGAATTCGTCTGCCCGCCGCGGGCCATCCGCATCATTCCCGGCGAGATCTCCGCGGGCGACGAATACGAGCACGTCGAGAAGGCGCCCGAGGAGTTCGAGATCAACATGCTCCGCTGCATTTACTGCGGGCTCTGCCAGGAGGTCTGCCCGGAGGAGGCGATCTTCCTCCAGGATGTCTTCTCCGTTTCCGGCTACAGCCGCGAGGAAATGGTCAACGACAAGGAAAAGCTCTACGAACTGGGCGGCACCCTGCCCGACAGGCATTTCAAGTGGGACAAGAAAAAGGCCGCCGAGGAAGCCGCCGCCGCGGGCGGCGGGCATTGATTCGCGCGCGCCGGGGGCTTCCGCCTTGCCCCGCCGTCTGCCGTCCTTCCTCCCCGGATCGGATTGCCCCGCCTCCCGGGTTTCAATACTGGAACTCGACCGTCTCGCCGTTCGCCAGGGTGACCCTCAGCGTGCCTCCCTCCGCGCGCACGACCAGTCCGGTGTAGTCCTCCCCGGCGACCGGCGGGAGCGAGTGGATGTACTCCGGCACGATGTCGTCGTAGGTCGCCCGGGTCTCCCCGGTTTCCAGAAGATGCTGCTGCCCGCCGGAGGCGTACTGGCGCAGGTTGTTCAGGACCGACTTCCGCTTCGATGTCTCGCGGACCTTGTGGAAGGCGGGGATGGCCATCGCCGCCGACACCCCGGTGATCATCACCGCCGGTTGGAGGGCCAGGCTGGCCATCGTCCGCCGGTGCGAGTGGTTCATGTTTCCGGCGCTGTAGATCCCCTCCGGGCCCACGGTCGTCACGCTGGCGACCGGTCGGGGAAGCGGGGGCGCCAGCATTTCGAAGACTTCCGCGAAGGAGTCCGGGTCGGCCATCGGGTTCATCGCCACCCCCCCGATGACCGCGTCCTTGACGCTGGCGACGAACTCCGGGGTCGCGTAGAACAGGGTCACCCCCTCCGGAGGCAACAGATGCGCGGCCTTCCGGAAGGCATCCGTATCGCGCAGCTTCTTGCCGGAACCGAGGCTCTCCTCCAGAAAGCTCCGGTTCGAGGCGAGATAGGCCCGGTCGGCTTCGGTTTCGACGATCACCACCGGCGCGAGAAAGTCGAACGGGAACGGGGCTTCCTCGACGGGCCGGATCTCAAAGCCTTCTTCGGTATCCGTCCAGGCGAAGGCCGGATCGGCCTCGACCATCGGCCGGAGCGAAAGGAGAAGGTCGGAGATTCCATCGACCGCGGCGAGCAGCCGCGGTTCCGGGATGGTCAAGGCGGGCGGGATCTGGACCGGGGAGTCCTCCACGAAGTCGAGGATGATGAAGATCCGGTTTCCCGCCGAATCAATCAGGTCGTTCAGCGTGCGGTCCCCGAGCTCGGGGCGGGCGGTCGCGAGCTGGGCGGAAAGCATCCCCCTTCCGGGAGCGCCGGCGATCGCGTCGGCGATGGCGAGGATGGTGTCCCGCAGAACCGGGGGTTCATAGCCCGATTCCCAGACGAAATCGGTTCCCTCCGGAGCGAAGCGGAGGGCCTCGAAGGGCCGGGAGGTGTCGCCGAAGAAGCGGAAAAAGCCCGTGGGTCCCTCGGGGAAGAAAAGGATCGAGCGGTTGTGGAACATGTCGTCGCCCACCGCGCGGGAACTCAGGCCGATGGCGTCGAGTCCTTCCACGCCGCTCGCTTCGAGAATCTTCGTGAAATCGAGGGGGATCGAAGGCGTCCGGCCCGGCGCCATGTCCATGGCGGAGGCGGCGATCCGGTCGAGCATTTCGGCCAGGGATTCGGCCTGGTCGGTCAAATCGATGTAGCCGTAGAACACGCCGCCCAGCTCGAGAAACTCGGAGGCCCGGTCGAACTGGGGCGCCCGGTCTTCCTCCGGCAGGAGACCGGCCGGATTGTCCCGCGAGCAGGCGGCCAGGCATACGAGCAAGGGGAAGAGGAGGATGTGGCGGCGGGGCTTTTTCATGGCCGCAGGATGTACGGCGAAATCCAGGGCCTTGGCAATGCGAAAAGCGCCGCATTGTCCATACGGTCGCCGCACCGCCGGAAGCCTGGTGGAATAGTGCGTCAACGCGCTTGCTTCTCTCGGATAGGTTAAATCCCCTGACTACCTGTTCGAGCTTGGTCGCACGACTGAAGTCATGCGACTACGTGGTTGGATGACTTCAGTCGTCCAACCCGAAACGGCCAGGGGGAAGCGACATTCCCAACCGCTTCGGGCGATGCGGCAACCGTGTGGACCACGCGCCGCCTTCCACGGTCCCGGTGCAGGGGAGCAGCCTGAAGGCTTGGACACCATACTCCGCCCCCCGGAAAGCGGGGTTCGGTGTCCAGGCTTCAGCCTGCCGCGTCGGAGTGCGCCCCAGCACCGGGGTCGCACGACTGACTTTGCCGTATCCCGGCGCCATCCTCCCGCCCGGACGCCGCGACCCCACAAACAAACCGACCGCCTCGCATGCTACCGGCTCGCCGCATGGCCATGCTTTCACCTTTCATTATTGATTCTTCGTCGGTCATCGTTACTTTTATCGAGTGTCCATGACTGACTCCTCATCGGGGGAGATCACCTCGTGCCGCCTCCGCCGAGCCCCCTTCCGGGGAGCGGGCCCCGGGCCGCGCCTCAAGCGCGGGCGCCGGACCGGCGAAACCGAAAGTGGATCACGGAAGCCGCCGCCGAGGAGAAGAAGCCGGCAATCATCAGAATCGTCCCCAGGAGGACTGAAAACTGTTTCGTCTGGCAGGCGGCCGCTCCACCGCAACCGCAATCCATCGTCTCCACGGGAGTGATCGGCAGCATCGCCCCAATACCCGCAAGGAACAAAACGGAACCGACGAAAAAGAGGATTCTCACTAGCATGGAACCAAACATAGAGCGGTTTTCCTGTTTCGCAAGACCAAACCGGAAACCCCGGCGCCTCGGCCCGGAAGATCCCGGCATGGGTGTTCATCCGGAAAGCGGTCCGGCGGGCATTCCCGGCGCGCTCCCCGCCCTCCCCCCCGGATTCTCGAGCACGGGTTCCTCCCGGCGCGGAGGGGGGGGTCGGCGAAACCGGAGAAGGGGTCCAACCCGCCTTTCCACGATCGCGGCCTTGACTTTCCTTTTTTGTGTTCCTATGCACAGAACATGCGCCTTCAGCCGGAATACGGGTGGAAGGCCGGGAAACCAGAATCGATCGACATGACCGCTCGCATAGCTTCCATTGAGGAAAAGGGGCCGGAACCGACCGTCGGCCAGCGTTTTCGGCGGGTTCCGTTCCACTATGGCACCGCACGGGGCAGGCCCGTCCGAAGGAGAACCGTGAATGGAGATGAAGCGCCTTCGGAATAGCCCCGGCCCGGCCATCGCCGGGCAGCTCCACGGAAAGTGCGTGATGTGCGGAGCGGACAATCCCGTCGGCCTGCAGCTGCGGTTCGCCCGAACGCAACCGGATGTTGTCGAAAGCGACCTGAGAATTCCGGCCCGCTTCCAGGGGTACAACGGCATGGCCCACGGTGGCATCGTGGCATCGGTGCTGGATGCGGCCATGACCCGTTGCCTGATGGCGGCCGGTGTCGTTGCCGTTACCGGCGATCTGGCGGTGCGCTACAAGCTGCCGGTGCCGATCGGTGGGCTGCTTCACGCCAGGGGTCTTCTGGAGCAATCCACGAAGCACGTTTACAAGATGAGGGCGGAACTCTGGCAGCAACGAAAGCTGCTGGCCACGGCAACGGCTCGATTCGTGAAAGCACCGGAAGCTTTCAAACAGGCTGTGGAAAACGAGGCAACCCGGCGGGCGGATGGCGGGAAGGCCTGAAGCCGCCGCCCAAGCCCGTGCCGGAGCCCCGCGCGGACGCGCCGCCGGCACTTGCTCTGCGGCCCCGCCGGGTTCCACACTGGACAGCGCACCTCGCGGAGAAACCGAAATGACAGGAAAAGTCCATATTTACACCGGAGACGGAAAAGGGAAAACGACGGCGGCGCTCGGCCTGGCACTGCGGGCGGCCGGCCACGGTATGCGCTCCTTCGTCGGCCAGTTCATGAAGGGCACCCCATACGGTGAGCTGGCCGTCCTTGCGCGCATCCCGGAGATCGAGGTCGTCCAGTTCGGCTGGCCCGGATGCGTTCGCAAGGAGGACATGGGGGACTTCCACCGTGGGAAGACCGGCGAGGGGCTGGCCGTATGCGAAACGAAAGCCGGTTCCGGCGCTTTCGATCTGCTGATTCTTGACGAGGCTTGTGTGGCCGTCTGGTTCGGATTGCTCGACGAGCGGGCGCTCCTGGACTTCGTCGAACGCTGGCGGAAGACTCACGAAATCGTTCTAACCGGGCGATGCGCCTCGCCCGCGATCCTGGATGAAGCCGACCTGGTGACGCACATGGAGTGCCGGCGACACTACTTTGACAAAGGCGTTTTCGCCCGGAAGGGAATCGAACGATAATGGATGTCAAACTGGATTGTTTTTCGTGCTTTTCGCGCATCGGGGTTCAGGCCGCGCGCAGGGCCGGCGCCACCGAAGCCCGGCAGCGGATCCTGATGGGGAAGTTCCTCGACGTGCTGCGGGATTCGATGGAGGCCGGCTCGCCGCCGGCCGTCGCCGACCGTATCCAGCAACTCGTCAAAGAGGAAACCGGCATCGCCGACCCGTATCCGCGAACACCCGACGATCGAGATCCTCGAGCTTTCCGTCGTGCCTTCCCTGCGCGCTCCGGAGGTCTGGAAAAGCATCACCGGAAGTGACCTGGTTCTCTGCAAAGGCATGGCCAATTTCGAAAACTACAGCGACGAACCCGGCTTTTTCTCTTTGTTCCTATCGAAATGCGACCTGGTGAGCCGGGTGGCCAGCGAGCAGACAAACACACCGGTGAAGACCGGAGACTGGATCTTCCTGAGGACAGCCGCGGCCGGACGGCCAGACACCGCGTGAAAGCGACCACGGGCCTCTCCTCGGCGGGGCCACTGGCTGTCAGTGCCTTGATAACTGCTTTAACTCACACCCAAGGCTTTAAAGGCTCCCGCCACCGGTTCCGAGTAAAAGACAGGATCAACCCGTTCCACGACATCACCGGATACCTCGAGGAAATTGCGCTTGTTCGCGATGGGGATGAGGGCCGACTTGGCGCCGTTGTCCATTCCCGTTCCGAGGACTTCGGAAAGGGAGGAAAGACCCTTGATGTTGCCCTGGATGCTTAGCTCCCCGAGAATGATCATGGCAGGCTTAACGGAAGCTTGCTTTGCAGCGGAAAAGAGAGCCACGAGGAGTGCCATGCCGATCTCACAGGTCTGGTGGTTGCCCAGCAAATCAATGGCCTCGACGTGGAAGTCCATGGTCTTGAGAATGGTGCCGATTCCTGACGAATCGCCCACACTCTGGAGGTAGGTAAACGCGCGGCTCGCCGACTCTTTCATGGTGCCGTCAAACCCGCCGGAGAGCTTCAGTTTGCCTGTCCCCTGAACCATCCCGACTTCCAAGCGGTAGAGAGCCACCTTTGACTGGGTATCCACGGATGCCGTGTAAAGCGAGCCGGGTGGCAGCGGATCGCTTGCGATCAGTCCTTGTCCGCCTTGTTCGGGAACGCCCACGAAGGTTTCTTCCCGGGTCTCGTTGTCCAGGTAGGAGAAGGACGTTTGATGGTATTCGAAAGAGCCCATTTTCTTGAGCTGTTCCTTGACCCGCCGCCGGCCTTCCAGCCCAAGCTCGACCAGCTCCGCCAACTCCTCGCGGGAGAACTCACCGTGTGGATAAAGAAGTTTGATCATGCCAGAGACCGTTTTTCGCACCGCTTTCACATCCCGGGCATTCAGGTGGTCTCCGAGTGAAAAGTAGTGGTCAATCGCTTCGGTGTATCCTTGTTTGCGGGATTCCCGAAGGGCCTCAGCAAGATAATCCAGCACAAATCCATACCCATCGGTAAAGAATTCCATCTTCATCTTCGGGATCTCCCAGCCGGGAAGGTAGAAGTGAAGCCGATCAATGAATGCCATATCCTCCCGGATGACCTCTGGCATCGGCGCGAACAAGTGGGACGACTTCACCATCACATCCACGGGCTGGTTCGTGTTGCCGAACATCGCAATGGACGCGTTGCCGGAAAGCGACTCTTTCCCGCGGGCAAAGGTGCCGGATTCGCAGTAGGTCTTGAGCGTCGTCACCACTTCCTTCGGCATCTTCTGCAGGTCGGCCACTTCATCGAAGCCGATGGCATCCCACAGCCCGACAAGCCCCATTTTGCCGCTGCTCATGTTGTAGAACAGGTTCGCCACGGTGGTCGGACCGGTGAGCAGGATCGTATAAGGGCTGAACTCCTGGTAACCGAAACTCTTGCCCGTCCCACGCGGTCCCAGCTCGACCAAGTTGTAGTTGGTCTCGACAAGGGGCAAAAGCCTGACCAGAAAAAGCAGCTTTTCACGCCGGCTAAAGTGTTTGGGCTCCATCCCGATGCTCTGCAGGAGAAAATCCAGCCATTCCTCCGCACTGAATTCAGCACGCTTTCTTCGATATTCTTCGACGTCGAAATTGGCCAATTGAATCGGCTCCATTCTCGTAATGTAGAAGGGGCTCCGCTTTCCCTTCGCGGTTTCGTCGAACTCGTGGGTCAGGACGATTTCCGCCCAAATACCGCCCATCAGCAGGCGCTCATACTCTTTGATGAAGCGCTCGGGGATGTGGATGTATTTGTGCCCGAAGTTCGTGCACTCGGCCCAAAACTTGTCGTCGTCGGAGAGATAGCGAACTTTGACTTTGTCGATGATGGTGTGGGCACCCGATTCCTTCACCTTCGCCTGGGCCTTGGTCGACTCGCTGGCCGATACGACGTTCTCGGCGAGAATTTTTCCGACAAGCTTGAGGCCGGCCTCGATGGCAAGCGGGTCGTCGGAGGCGCAATACTGCCCCAGAAGATATTCGAGCACGAAGACCGGGACGTTGGCTCCCACCTTCACTTTTCTAACCAGGTCCTTGCGGACGACTTTTCCCGGAAAGACGGCGTTTATCTTTTGATCCAGTGCGCTCATTTACATAGTCAGGGTTAAAGGGATATTTCCAGCTTCGGCCAACACGACGCCACTCTGCACGTCTTCCGCTCTTATTCGGATCGTGGAGTGGTTCTTCGCCTCCGTTATCATGAGAGTGATGGCGTTGGGCTTTTCCGGTTCAAGAGTGATGCTGCGGGTGGACTCTTCGAACCCATAGGCAGCCATGGCGACCTGCCCGACGCTTGTTTTGGACTGGGTCAGGCTTATCGCAACCTTGATCGGTTCCGGGGAAAACAGCTCTTCTCCTTTCAGAGTCAGGGTAATCGAGAAGAAGCGATTGGTGACTTCCTTTCTCGGCATCTCGAGGGTTACCGAGCCGGTTCCTTTTCCGCCCTTTCTGTCCTTGGCGGTGCTGGAGACGGTCATGACCGGCAGAATGACCTCCTGCGGCGACAAGCCGCCGTGCATGTAGGCGTAGGCAGAGCCCTTTGCTTTAAAGACCGCCGCGCCCTGCGGAAAGACGACCTCACCCTCTCCGCCCAGGCCAACGTGGCTGAATGGCAACCGCCAGGCAGCCTCCAATTGCTTGCCACCCCGGCCAATCCAGCATCGGGGGTGCTGGAGCCAGGTGTCGCCGCCGGGGGAATCCATCTTCATGCCGGAATCTGTTTCCTCAAGATGGAGAAAGCCGTGGTCGGCTGCGACAACGACCGTGTCAAAGCCACAACCGAGGATCCTGCGCACGGCGGCCTGGAGGCGTTCAAGAACCGATCCCATGTAGAGTCGGGTCTCGTCGCCTTCTTCGGCACCCTCTCCGAGGCGGTCGATCTCCTGGGATGTGACGCACAAAAACCGCGCTTCCTGCAGCTTCTTCCGCAGCGCCCTCCCGGCGGAGGCGACTTCCGCCAGTTTGAGTATGAGGCAGCCGGTGTCGTGCTCTTTCAAGAGCAGAGCCAGTCGCGTTTCCCGGTCCTTGATCAACTCGTGCGAAACCGCCGGGGTTACCTTTTTGCCTGCTGGCGAGAGGGAAAGGTCTTTTTCGGCTCCCGGCATCAACGCGGCCATTCCAATCGGTGTGATTCCCGGAGTCTGCCCGGCCACTGGCGTCAGATCCACCGCGAACTCGCTTCCCAGACTCTGCGCCAGCTCCGCAGCCATCTCGTATCGCAAAGCATCGACCAAAAGATAGGCGACCCGTTTACCCGAAGCGGCCAGTGGGCTGACGCGCTCCGCGTAAGTGCTCCGTTGCTCGGCGACCGGTGTGTCGTGATGCAGGTTCCGGACATAGGCCTCGCCGAAAGCTTTTGCGCTGTCGTCCACGTAATGAGCATAAATCCGCCGACAGATCGTCAGAATGCTCTCGAGGGCCTCGATGCCAACCGGATTCGTCGCCTGTAGAACATCCCATGTCACCTCGGACTTGCGTTGCAACTGATCGATCAGCATCAGGGGGCGCGAAAATTCAGCGTAGGCCTGCAGCCACCCGGCCAGATCGGGCTTCTGCTTCTTCAGATAGGATTCCGCCTCGTTCACCCGCTCGCAAAGATCGGCGGATTCCTCCAAAAAGCGCCAGCTCAGTCCAGTCTCCGGATCGTTCAGGCTCCAGAAGAGCTGTCGCCGCCTGGCTGCCAGTTTCCGTGCCTTACCATATTCGTTCGTCTGGAAGCACTTCACACCGCGCTCAATCCACACCTTATCCTGCTGCTGAAAGGTTTCAGCGCTTTCCGAAACGGGCCAATCGTGTTCTAAAAGGCCCAATTCCTGTGAGACTGCCCCCGCCGCGGCAAGGTAGTCCTCCCGGAGATCGAGACGTTGCCGCCAGGTGCGGCAGACGTGCAGAATCAAATCCCGCTGTGCCTCGGATCCCTCGACTCGCAGCGGAGCAATGCCTTGGGGCAGGTCGCCGCCCGTCGTCTCCGCGAGTTCCGTAACCAGAAAGCGGCGGCGAAGGTCGGCGCGGAGCGCCTCGCTCTCAGCGGCTTCCTCAGCCGGATAGCCAAACTCTTGTTCCAGCAGATGCCGGAGCTCCTTCCAAGCCTTCTTGCCCGCCAACTTCCTGTCGAAAGCATCGGACGCCATGAACAGGAGGGCGACCTCCGTCGGTGAGGCCTGCCCGAAGATGAGTTTGAGCCCACCCGAAGCGAGCTGGTTCACTTCGCCGGCCATCTTGTCGAGTTCGCTGAGCGAAAGCAGCCCTTCCGACACTTGCCTGCCGATGTGCTCCGCCTTCTCCGGGGCTACCTTTTGGAAGACGCGCTCGGCCAGCACCTGCAGGCGGGTGTTTCGTTCCAGGTCCGCCGCGCCCGGTTCCAGCAGGCACCCGGCGGCCTCGGCCTCGATCAGCGCAGAGTCGGTCTCGGTCCGGTGTCGCGGCACATAGATGAGCAGTCGCGGGGGGATGTTGCAATCGGCACGAATCGCCCCGTCGGCCTCGATAAATTCAAGCAGCGGTTCGATCTCCCGGCGGGTCGCCAGCAAGCTTTCCCCGACCCGGACGACTTTCACGTTTTCCGATTGCCAGTCGCTGATGAAGCTTTCGTAGTGCCGCGCCCCGTCATACCAGACGACAATCCCATGCTCATCGATCTGGCGATGGATCAATTTTCGTAAAAACTGGCTTACAAGGTTCATGGCTTGAGCGGAAAAATCCGGCAATTGCCGGAAGCCGAATGCTCCTCAAAGAAACTGATAAAAAGCCGCAAGCACCGGATTAAAACAGGCATGCAGCTTTTGTTAAGGCATCCATTTGCGGCAGTTTCCGGCAATTGTATTCGGGTTTCGTTCATCGTTTTCGGTCTTTAAGCACTCGGTTTTTCCGTGCGCACGTAGTGGGTTGCTTTGCCTTGGCCCATCCGGGCCAGATAGCCCAACTTTACCAATAAGGAAAGATCGTTGCGGACAGTTCGTTCGCTGAGTGCTTCATGCATTTTTTGATAATCTCCCAGGTCGGTGCCAGCTCCAGGGCGGAGGGAGCGGATCAATGCGATCTGACGCCGATTCAACTCAGCGGGTGCCTCACCAGGAGCCGAACGTGAGCGAAGGGTCAGCGTGATGCCTCCGGATTGTTTGCGCCACTTGGGTTCGGGGAGCCCGTGACTTTCGAACTCTTCGGCGATTTTGCGCGTGCCGCGTCCGAGGAGTTCGACCAGTCCCCGGAGGAAGACCACTTGTGCAATGTCCGGATTTACTGGAAGCGATCGATCAGCCTCCTTGAGTTTCTTGTCGGTCAAGCCAGCAGGCAGATGCCCGAAACTCCAAAGCTCGATTTTCTGCGGATAGATACCGACCGATATACGCCCGTGGATCGAGCTGTAGTCGCGGTGCATCAAGGCATTGCGAAAACCCTCACGAAGCGACCAGTAGGGGTATCGCGGACGGTCCACGCGCTCCTGTTTCGATGCCGAAAGCTCGGACATCACCGTGACGTGTCGCTGTATAAACGCATCGTAATCTTGAAGCAGACTAAACAAATGTCCCCGACACTCCTTATCTTCAGTATACTCGGAGTCTCCTTTGTCGGAGCGATAGGCCGTCATGCGAACATGCGCCTGGGGCAGGATGAATCCTGCTTCCTTCGCAAAGAGAACGACAGCCGCATGCGTCAAGCGCCCATCCTGAACCAGATTCAGATCGCGCAAAATGGCCTCGGTATCCTTGCTGTCATGGAACCTCCAGCCACGCCGCTCAGAGGCGATACGGGCAGTCTCGAGAATTTCCTTTTGATCGAGGTCATCGATGGTTATGTCGAGCGCCGGCTGGCGTTCCCAGCGAGCCCCCTGCTGGTAACGCTTTTCGATCAGGGCGCGCACTTCGCTGCCGGTTGCCGGACGCGTCGTGATACCCGAGCGAATATAGATTGTGTCCTCAAAAACGTAGGGAAGGTCACTGCCGGCCGGCACGTCGATAAGCACCACGCGTTCGCTGCCGACCGGTTCATCGGAAACATCCCAAACCGCGTTCGGGGTCAACAACGCGTTCGCCTCATTGCCTCCGGAGAGTGGGTGGAGGGTCTTTTCCAGCTCCTCTGCCATGGCGACTCCGGTAGGCTTCCCGTGAGGATCCACGCCGACAAGAATCTGCCCGCCACCTGAGTTGAGCAGAGCGCACAGGGTTTGGCCAATTTCCCGCATCGCGGCTTCCCCGCTGAGAAATGCGAGACGCTGGTTTGGTCCCCCACGGACCATTTCCTGGATTGTGTCAGGTGTTTCCATTTGTCTTGCCTCCCTTTTCCAAATAGCTGGCCACACGCTTGGTATCTGCCAGCTGATTGCTCAGGTAGTCGAGGGCCTCAAAATCGTAGTGGTATTCCTGCACCCAATTGTTTTTCCGCTGCGACCATGGCTTCTTGCTGTGGTTGTCCGCTGCCAGATCATACATCTCGATGACCCTCGGATCATCGAATTCTCCCTTGAGCGGTTTAAACTCGGTATCCTTGCGGCTGCCGTCATTCTCATAGAAGAGGTGGCGCACCAGGCTGCGCATTTTCACCACACTGCTATGTGCCAGCACCCAACGGGGAATGCCCAAATCAACCGCTTTCTCCAACTCCTCGTGAGTGATTGATTTTCCCGTCTTTGTGTCCCGGCCGGAGCCGTAGATCGGACGAACAAGCCCCACGAAAATATCACAGCCCTTCACCGCCTGGAGGCAGTTCGTGCGGTTGGACTCATTGGGATCTACCGGCAAGCTGCCCACCGGTGAGCAAATCACCTCGTAGCCAAACTGCTTCAACGTCCCGTAGGTCTGGCGCAGCAGACTCTGCGCCCCATAGACACTGGAGGAAATCATCACTTTAATAGGCTTCTTAGCCATGCTTCCCCTCCTTCCTTATCAAATGCCCTGCAATCCGGCAGTTGCCGGAAAATTCAAGTGACGAGCAAATGCAATAAAATACTTCTAAAATGCACATATTCAAACCCTTGCGCAAAAGCGGACCGCAAGTCGATCCGGCAGTTTCCGGCAATCGCAAAATGCCTTCATCCCTCATCCTTCTGCCTTCATCCTTGATAAAGGCCCTCCTTTCCGTGTGCGATGGCGATGGATTTGTTGCGTTTGCAGGTTTCGGTGACGCGGGTGGGCCAGTATTCCATGGCTTGTTCGGCCCAGTCGAGCTCGTCGCCGGCGGCCATTTTCTCCCAGGTTTCCTTGAGGATGCGTTTGTTGCTCTGCTTCCACTTGGGCAGGAGCGGCCAGAGGGGGGCGGCGTTGATGACGACGCCGTCGTCGATGTGGGGGGTGTAGGCGGTGCCGCGCTCCCAGCCGGTGAGGGTGTCGCCGGTGCCGTTGGCGATGTCGTTCACGGCCTTGATGAAGGCCTTCAGGGTGTCGATGAAGAGTTCCGTTTCTTCCTTCTGCCTTTCGAAATTACGGGCCTCCTTTTTGCTGCCCGCCGTGCGCAGGCTCTCCTGCAAGCCGGCGATGCGGCTGTTGAGCAGGTTCATCTTTTCCGTGGCCAGCCGCTGCACCTTGAAGAGCGTGTCGGTGGTCAGTTTTTCGTGGAAGCACCAGATGCGGTAGCGGCAGGCCGCCTTGCGCGTATCGGTCTCGAAGGGCCAGTAAACCGGGCGGTTCCGGTAGAGCCGCATGTGGTAGCCCCAGAAATCACCATGGCCAATTTCGAAAACTACAGCGACGAACCCGGCTTTTTCTCTTTGTTCCTATCGAAATGCGACCTGGTGAGCCGGGTGGCCAGCGAGCAGACAAACACACCGGTGAAGACCGGAGACTGGATCTTCCTGAGGACAGCCGCGGCCGGACGGCCAGACACCGCGTGAAAGCGACCACGGGCCTCTCCCTGCACCACAATTCTGTCACCTACAACGTCGCTTTTCACAGCGATGCCGGGGATGCGGTGCTTCTCATCTCTTACAAGAGGCGAAATCTTTTCTACGAGCACTACTTGGGCGTGGCGTCGAAGAAGGATGCGGGGTGGTATTTCGGGATTGAGCTATGGTCTTAAAAAACCGAATAGCTTGTTCAAGTAACTCTCCTCGTCGTCATTGATGAACAGGACATGGTGCTCCTCGAATTCCGCTTTGGAGGAGCCGCCGTTCCAGTGGCTGATCTCCGAGTAGCGGGTCGGCGAAAGGATGAAGGTATCCAGCCGCACATTGGGGTCGCCGAGGCGGTCCCGCTCGATCCGTTTGATCGTCTCATGCATCCTGATCTTTCCATCATCAAAGCTCCGGGCGTGCCTCAAGCCGTGCGGATCAACGAAAATGATACGCTGGGTTTGGCCACGAATCAGCCAAACAATGAAGTCCGGGTAAAAATTCCCTTCTTCGAAGAAACTGATGCCACGGCCTCGACTCTGGTTCCGCAGAAGGAAAAGTTCAGCATCTGCCAACGCTCCGGCCTGCTCCTGCTGGCACCATTTCTTCAGGTCCAATACGAACTGCCTCTCGCTCTTGTTGAGCGCCGCTGGTTTCACCGAGATGTTCACAACTCCCCGGCTGAGATGGATAAGCGGTTGGTAGAGATGCTTGTCGAAAGCGAGTATCGACATTCCTCCAGCATCGAAACCGTTTCCGGAGCTGATAATGGCTGGCAATCGTCCCGCCTTCAACTCCTCCTCAATCGTCCTCAAATCTCGAATCAATGCTTCCTGGCTCTTCTCCACCGTGGCCATGTATTCAATGCGGAGGTTTCGCAGGAACTGAGCGCTGTAGGTTTCGGTCGGGGCGTCCAGAATCTGCTGGATCGTTCGGTATTCCTGATACGGTGCCTCGAAGGCGTCTCGCTCGAAGTTGTAGAACTTGGCGCAATAGCGAAGAACCAAGTCTGTGGCGACCTCCTGCCAGATCTTGACCTTCGCGAAACTATCGAAGCGCAACATGTGCGCGGGAATGTAAAGTGAATACCAGTCAGTCTCGGCCAGCAGATCGGCGACTGCCTCAGCCGAAACCTCAAGGTTATACATCGCATTCTGCTTCTTGAAGGCGAGGACATTCAGGTAGATTCGCTGGTAGTCCAAGAACCGGCGGTTCTCGGCGCGGAGGTAGGTGGCTTCCATCCGCGTCTCGTCGGCAGAGTGCAGGTCGAGACGGTTGGT
>JBKHCX010000006.1:0-37310 GCA_046541615.1 Puniceicoccaceae bacterium | reverse complement strand
GGGCTACCGGCAGAGCCTCTTCGGCATCGCCGCCGCCCCGAAAGAGGGCAAGGGATCGGTCGACCCCGCAGCGACTTCCCGGGTGATCGACCACGAACAGGGCAGGCTTCCGATGGCGGAGGTCCTGCGCTGCAGGTGCCGCTACCTGACCCAGGGGTATATCATCGGCTGCGCCGAGTTCGTGCGGGAGGTGTCGAGGCCGTTGGAGGCTCACCGAAAACGCCCGATCCGTCCGAAGCCGGTGGAAGGCCCCGGCTGGGACGGGCTGAGCGTCTTCCCCGGGATGCATGGCTAATCGGCGATTCCGGTGGAGACGGTTCGAATCGTGATCACATTTTCGAAGAAGCCTCCCGGCCACCTGGATCCATTCCCACCCTCCTGATTCAAGAGAACCTCTCTCGGACCCCCGATCAGGACTGACAAGATTCTGTTGCCCGGTCGGGAATGGAATGCGGCTCCCACCCTCCACGATTCGTGGGAAACGCCTCCCACGGACCGCAACCACAATCGTCAAATATAAATTACCCGGTTGTCTTTTGGTGCAAGGGCAAGGCAAGCTTTTTATTGTCCGGTCTAAGAATGGCCGCTTCCACCTTCTCTACTCACGGAGGGATCCCCTTTGCCGCGATCATCAACGGTCAACTTAATATTACCTGGTCTTAAATTAGACGGGAGCAAATAATTATTGTCTGGTCGTAGTTTGGCCTGGCGCTTCGGGGGGGCTCCGCTTTCCCGGGGAGTGCCTGCGGGGGGCGGTTTTCGATTGAGACCGATTGCCGCTTTTGAAAGATTCGGTTTGCCGATGCCGCGGACTGGCCCGATGACCCGATGATGAGAACCCTGATCCAAGCGGGATCCGGGTATGAGCGGAACCCGGAAGAGTTGTTCGCCCTTGAAAGCCAGGGGGGCGGAGAAATCACGCGCGGCCGCGCACGTATTGTCTTCTTCTCGCTGGGCGGGAGGGATTACGTACGCAAGCACTACGCCCGGGGCGGGTTCGTTCGGCACCTGATCTCGGATCGCTATGCTTTTTCCGGTCTGGAACGCACGCGGATGTGGAGGGAGTTCCGCTTGCTCCAGAGGTTGCGGCAAATGGATCTTCCCGTCCCCGAACCCGCGGCCGTCCGCTGCGTCCTCCACACTCCGTTCACTTACTCGGGCGAACTGGTGACCCGCCGCCTGCCCGGGGCGGAAACTTTGGGAGCGATCCTGCGCCGCCAGGCGTTGCCCCCCGGGATCTGGACATCCATCGGTCGGACGATCGGCCGCTTCCACCGCCAGTCGGTTTACCATTCCGATCTGAATATCGAGAACATCATGCTCGATCCGGAATCCAGGATCTTCCTCCTCGATTTCGACAAAGGCTCCATCCGGCCGGGACGGCGGAAAACCTGGATGAGAAGAAATCTGGACCGCCTCCACCGCTCCCTGCGGAAAGCGCACGACCATTCGGAGAGCTTCCACTTCGCCCCGGACGATTGGAGCCGGCTCATCGACGGACACCAAGGCCGCCCGCCGGAGTGACCTGCGCCAGTGCCTCCGGACGATCTATCCCGGATCGACCCAACGTCCGTGTTTCCGGATCAGATCAATGAGGCGGTCGACGGCTTCGGCCTGCGGGATGCCGACCTGGACGCACTCCTTGCCCACGTAGAGATTGATCTTGCCGGGCGCCCCGCCGACGTAGCCGAAGTCGGCGTCGGCCATCTCGCCGGGCCCGTTGACGATGCAGCCCATGACCGCGATCGTAACGCCCTTGAGATGATCGGTGCGCCCGCGGATGGCGGCCGTGGTGGATTGCAGGTCGAAAAGAGTGCGGCCGCAGCTCGGGCAGGCGACGTACTCGGTGCGGGTGACCCGGGTCCGGGTCCCCTGGAGGATGTTGAAGGCCATGGCGGTGCCCATGGCCGGGTCGGGAAAGATCCCGCAGGAGATCAGATCGCCGATCCCGTCGCAGAGGAGGGGACCGGCAAGCAGACTCGCTTCAACAATCCGCGCCGAGGTGTGGTCCGCCGGTTCGATGGCGTTGGCCTCCGCGGCCCGGATCCAGATCGGCGCGCCTGCCCGCTCTCCGCCGGAGAGAGCCGCCAGCCGCCGGTAAGCGCCGAGGGGATGACCGTCGAAGTCGGCCCCGGGGGCGAGCGTGAGCACGAAACCGCGCCGCGATCCGCTCTCGGCGAGGACCTCCGCGTCCTCCACCCCGCCGAGTTCGGCGAAGAGCGTGGCCCCGGCGGCTTCGGCGGCGGCCATCCATTTCCGGGCCGATTCCGGATCGCTCCTTCGGACCGGGCAGAGCAGGCCCCAGCCCTGCCCGGGGGGGAGGTGCTCCGCCCGGAGCGCCGACGGAGCGAGGCCTTCGGTGCAGTCCACCACGATCAGGGGGAGGACGGTGCGGAGCGCCTCGGAGAGCAGGGGCAGGCGGGCGAGGTCGCGCGCATCCGAGGGCCGGACGACCAGCCCTTCGATCTTCGCGTCCTTGAAGCGGGTCTGCACTCCGCACACCTCGCGAACGATTCCCCGGTCGTCGGAAAGGGGCAGGCGGCTGCGGACGAGGACGCCGGGGGGTTCGGCGCCCCCGGCGGAAAAGCCGTCCCCGAGGCGGATGGTTTCGGCGGGCCGCCGTTGGAACTGGTAGGGATGGACGCCGTCGGCGGGGCGGTTGTGGTCCGGGGGGCCTCCGCGGCCCGCCCAGAGCTTCATCGCCCGGCGGGCGAGTTCCTGTGCGACGGGGACTTCGTGGACGGGATCCTCGGTCAGGGAGACGCGGATCGTATCCCCGATCCCGTCGTAGAGGAGACTGCCGATGCCGATCGCGCTCTTGACGCGCCCGTCCTCCCCGCCGCCGGCCTCGGTCACGCCGAGGTGAAGGGGGTAGTTCATCCCGAGTTCCCGCATCCGTGCGACCGCAAGCCGGTAGGCGGCGATCATGACCTTCGGGTTGCTCGCCTTCATGGAAAGGACGATGTCGCGGAAGCCGTGGGACTCCGCGATCCGGATGAACTCGAGGGCGGACTGGACCATGCCCTCCGGCGTGTCGCCGAAGCGGTTCATGATCCGGTCCGAGAGCGAACCGTGGTTCGTGCCGATCCGCATCGCCCGGCCCAGCTTCCGGCACTCGACGACGATCGGGGAGAAGGCCTCGTAGAGCCGCTGGAGTTCGCTTTCGTATTCGTCGTCGGAATACTCTTTCACGGCGAACTTTTTCCGATCCGCGTAGTTGCCGGGGTTGATGCGCACCTTTTCGACGTGCTTGACCGCTTCCATGGCCGCTTTCGGGGCGAAGTGGATGTCGGCGACCAGCGGCGCGGCGAAGCCCGCCGCCCGGAACTTTTTCCGTATATCCGCGAGGCACCGGGCCGCCTTGGTGGTCGGTGCGGTAATCCGGATGATCTCGCAGCCCGCCTCGGCCAGCTCGATCGACTGGCGGACGGTCGCCTCGACATCGTCGGTGAGGGTCGTCGTCATCGACTGGACGCGGATCGGGTTGCCGCCCCCGATTCCGACATCGCCGACCATGACCTCCCGGGTCGGCCAACGGACGCTGTGGAAGCGGGATTCGCAGTAGGGCAGCGCCGCCGGAGGGATCTCGCCCGCCGCCGGTTGCTCGAAGGGCTGGAACAGGGTTTCCGTGCTCATGGATCGTTCGCGGGACCGGCGTCTTCGTTTCCGGCGGAGGGAGGGGGCTCCTCCTCCGCCGCGGCCGGGGCGTCGTCGCCGAAGCCGAACTGATGCCCGATGCGACCGACGTCGAAGAAAGTGACATAGAGCATGAAGGTCAGAAAGAGGACGACGAAGGCCCCCTGGGTCACCTCGAGGAAGCGCCGCGGGAGCGGGCGGCCGGCGACTTTCGCGATCGTGGCGAAGAGCATGTGACCGCCGTCGAGAACGGGGATCGGCAGGAGGTTGAGGATGGCGAGGTTGACGTTGATGAAAGCCAACAGCCAGATCAGGTGGGTGAGGCCGTAGCTGCCGACGGTCGAGAGCACGTGGACGATGCCCACGGGGCCGTTGAGGTTGCGGACTTTGACATCCGAGCCCTGGTGGAAAAGCGCGACGAGGGTACGCTTGATGGTATCGACCATCAGTGCGATCTGTTCGGCGGGGTTGCGGTGGACGATCTCGGTTTTCGGCTGGTAGCCGTAAACGAAACCGAAGCGCTTCGCGTCGGCCTCGGGCACGTAAACCGGCTCGACGGAGAGAGCGACCGGTTCGCCGTCCCGCAGAACCGTGATCTCGACCGGGCCGTCCTCGTGCCGGGAGAGAGCGACCTGAAGGAGGGCGGAGGTGCGGATGGGTTCGCCGTCGATCGCGGCGAGAACGTCGCCCGGACGCATTCCGGCCTCTGCGGCGGGCATGCCCTCGACCAGCCCGCTCACGACGAGGTCGGAATCGGGTCCGATCCCGATGTCGCGGATGGATTCCCGGCTGGTCAGCACGGGGGTCACCTCGAAGCTCATGGGCTGCCCGTCGCGCAGGACGTCGATCCGGGTGGCGGGCACCCCCCCGTCCTCACGGCCGGTTCCGGTGAGGATCGCGTTGTGGACCTGCATCCAATCCCCGACGCGGTCCCCGTCCACGGCCACGATCTCATCGCCGGGCCGGAGGCCCGCGGCGAAGGCCGGACCCGGCACGAGGGACCCGTCGGCCGCGCGCAGCTCCCTTTCCACGACGTCGATCTCGGTGCTGACGATCACCTCCTGGCCGACGATCCAGAGGATGCACGACAGGAAGAGGGCGAAGATCATGTTGAAGACCGCCCCCATCGCGGCGACGATCATCTTGTCGGCGTAACCGATGGGGGGGAGGCGGCCGGCCGCCTCCTCCTCGCCGGCGCCTTCGAGACGGCCCATATCGGCCAACTGGGGAAGGGCGACGTAGCCGCCGAAAGGAATCCAGGAAATCCGGTAGTCCACCCCGTTCCGCTCCCACCGCACGATGGGCGGACCGAACCCGATCGAAAAGCGCTCCACCTTGAGACCGCGCCGGCGGGCGGCGAGAAAGTGGCCGAGTTCGTGGATGAATATGCAGAATCCCAGCAGAAAAACCGCCAGAAGCACGTAGCCGAAGCCGACGAGGTTGGAAAAAAGACCGGTCATATGGGTGGTTCGCGAAGCAAGGAAAATGGATAGCGGAGGAATGCGGAAATTTCAACCCATGTCGGAAGGCCGGCCGGCTGTCATGGCCGGGACGGGAAACAGCTGTCCCACCCGGCGCGGGTGAAGCGGGTGAACTCCGGCTTCGGCAGCGCGGCGACGAAGGCCCGGCCGTATTCCTTGCGGAGGACGCGCGAGTCGAGAATGACCAGGCGCCCGCGGTCGTCCGCCTTGCGGATCAGGCGTCCGAGGCCCTGGCGGAAACGCAGGACCGCGTCGGGCAGGGAGATTTCAAGAAAGGGCTGGCCGCCCCGGTTGCGGACGTGCTCCTCGCGGGCCTGGAAGACGGGGTGGCCCGGGTTTTCGAAGGGGAGCTTGGTCAGGATCACCTGGGAGAGGGCCGGCCCGGGCACATCGATCCCGGTCCAGAACGTCTCCGTTCCGAAGAGCACCCCGTTGCCCGCCCGGCGGAAGTCCTCGAGGAGCTGGGACCGGGCGCGCCCGGCCACCTGCTCGAAGATCGGCCGCCCCTGTCGTTCGAGGTCGCCGCGGCAATCGCGGACGACGGCGGCGAGATCGCGGTAGCTGGTGAAGAGGACCAGCGTGCCGCCGGGCACCGCGGCGACGGCCCGGCTGATGCATTCGCTCCAATAGGCAAAGGTCGGCGGACCGGTGCGCCCGCCGGAGACGGGGCAGTCGCCGGCGATGAGGATTTCGCAGTGGTTCCGGTAGTCGAAGGGCGAGGTGACGGCGCCGTGCGGCCGGCCGTCGGCGCCCACCCGCGCGAGAAACGGATCCATGCCCCCGGCCGTCGCCAGGGTGGCGCTCGTGAGGACGACCGAGGTCCCGCGGCGGAAGAGAATGGCCCGCAACGACGGGGCCAGGTCGATCGGCGCGCTCCGCAGGCTGATCACCGAGCGGGTCTTCCCCGTGCGCTCGACCCACGGCACGTGGCCTTCGAAGTCGAGGGCCAGGAATTTCTCGAGCACGGAGCGGTAGCCGTCGATCCGCAGTTGCTGGTCGCGGATTTCGTCGGCGCGGGTTTCGTCCTGTTCTTTCTGGGCGAGGATCTTGAGCCGTTTGCCCAGTTCCAGGAGCGGCTGCTGGAAAACCGGCTCGGCCCAGTCCCCCTCGGCCAGCCGGACGGTGTCGCGGTCGCGGAGGACGCAGGCCGCGGTCTGGCCGAAGAATTCCGCGCAGGCGGCGAGGGCCTCCTCGACGAGGCGGCGGTCCGCCGGGTTGCCGATCTTTTTGAGGAATCCCTTGCCGGTCTTCGGGTTGTGGAGGATCCGCAGCGAGCGGTCCACGCCGTAGCTGGAGACCGCCGCTCCGAGGTGGTTGGTGGCGATCGCCGGCAGGGTGTGCGCCTCGTCGATCACCACGAAGTCGTTCGGGTAGAGGATGCCCGGCGTGTCGCCGCGCGGGCTCATACCGGCGCTGATCAGCGAGAAGAGGAGGCTGTGGTTGAGGATGACCAGGTGCGCCTTCTGCACCTTCTGGCGGGCGGCGTGGAAGAAGCAGTTCTCGGCCGGACAGTTCCTGCGGTTGCAGGTGGTCGCGTCGGCGTTGACCGCTTCCCAGATCTCGGGCGGAATGGCGAAATCCGTCTCCTGGCGCAGGCCGGTCCGCGTCGCCGAAGCCCACTCGGCGAGCCGGTCGAGGGAGTCGTGGTTTCCGCGGTTGAACAGATCCGCGCGCTCTTCGGCGGCCCGGACCAGTCGTTTCAGGCATACGTAGTTGCCCCGCCCGACGAGGAAGGCCGACTCGAATTCCGCATACGGCCGCAATTCGGGCACCGACTGGAAAAGGTTCCGGCACTGGACCAGATCCTTCTCCCGGATCTGTTCCTGCAGGGAGATGGTGTGGGTCGATACCAGGAAGGGCCGTTTCGACCGGACCGCCTGGAGAAGACCGGGCACGAGATAGGCCAGGCTCTTGCCGACCCCCGTGCCCGCCTCGAAGACCAGGGGCGTGTCCATGGCGAAGGACTGCGCCACCCGCACCGCCATCTCCTCCTGCTGGGGGCGGTGCTCCAGGCCGAGCTTTTCCTGGAGCCAGCCGCCCCGGGCGAAAATTTTCTCGACGAGGGCGACCGTCTCCCGGGCGTCCGGGGCGGACTCCGGACGGTCTGACTCGTCTAGAAGGCGGATCATGTTTCCATTTAGACGGGATCGCCTGGCCGGGTCTAATGAAAAGTGCGGGCAATCCGGCTCACATTGAAAAGGCTTGGATCGGGCGCCCGTTCGGATAGGGTCGGTTGTTTCTGACGATGGCCGAAATACCGAAAGCTTACGAACCGAAGGACGTGGAGGACCGCCTCTACGAGGAGTGGCTCCAGGACGGTTGCTTCGCGGGCGTTCCCCGCGACGGCGCCGACACCTACACGATCATGATCCCCCCGCCGAACGTGACGGGGGTGCTCACCATGGGGCACGTCCTGAACAACACCATCCAGGACATCCTGATCCGCCGCCACCGGATGCTCGGACGGGCGGCGCTCTGGCTCCCGGGGACGGACCACGCCGGTATCGCGACCCAGGCCCGGGTCGAGCGCGAGCTGCGGGCCGGGGGAAAGACCCGGCACGACCTCGGCCGGGAGAAGTTTCTGGAAAAGGCCGTCGAGTGGCGGGATCGCCACGGGGGCATCATCCTCCGCCAGTTGAAGAAGCTCGGCGCCTCCTGCGACTGGGACCGGACCGTCCACACCCTCGACGAGGACTACAGCCGGGCGGTCCTGACCGCCTTCGTCCTGCTCTACGAGCGCGGCTTGGTTTACCGGGGCAGGCGCATGGTGAACTGGTGTCCGGCCAGTCTGACGGCCCTCTCCGACGAGGAGGTCATCATGAAGCCCTGCAAGAGCAAGCTCTACTACATGCGCTACGAGCTGGTGGACGCGCCGGGAGAGTATCTCGAGATCGCCACGACGCGCCCGGAGACGATCATGGGGGATTCGGGGGTGGCCGTGCATCCGCTCGACGAACGCTACCGGCGTTGGATCGGCAGAAAGGTCTGGCGCCCCTTCCCCCGGGAGGAGATCCCGGTGGTCGGCGACGATTCGATCGACCGCGGGTTCGGGACCGGGGTGCTCAAGGTTACCCCGGCCCACGATCCGGTGGACTTCGAGATCGGCGCCCGGCACGGGCTGGAGGTGATCGACGTGTTCACCCCGGACGGACACCTCAACGGGCGCGCGGGGGAGCCCTTCGCGGGGATGGACCGCTTCGAGGCGCGCCGGGCCGCGGCCGGCAAGCTGGAGGAGCTGGGCCTGCTCCTGCGGGTCGAGGATCACGAGAACAACGTCGGCTTTTCCGAGCGGGCCGACGTGCCGGTCGAGCCGCGCCTCTCCGAACAGTGGTTCCTGAAGTATCCGAAGATCGAAGAGGCGAAGGCCGCCGTGCGCGACGGGCACATCCGCTTTTTCCCCGCCCGGTGGGAGAAGACCTACCTCCACTGGCTCGACAACATCCGCGACTGGTGCATCAGCCGCCAGCTCTGGTGGGGGCACCGCATCCCCGTCTGGTACCGCAGGGGCGCCGACCGGACCGATCCGGCCAACTGGCACGTCTCCGTCGATGGTCCGGCCGATCCCGAAAACTGGGAGCGCGACGAGGACGTACTCGACACCTGGGCCTCCTCGTGGCTCTGGCCGCTGGCGACCCTGGGCTGGCCCGACGAAAAGGCGATGGCGGAGCGGGGCTACCACTCCTTCTACCCCACCTCGGCCCTAGTGACCGGGCCGGACATCATCTTCTTCTGGGTCGCCCGGATGATCATGGCCGGCCTTGAGTTCGCCGGAGAACGCAAGGACCCGCTCACGGCGGAGGAGATCCGCGCCCGCGTTCCCTTCCGGGACGTGTATTTCACCGGGATCATCCGCGACCTCGACGGGCGCAAGATGTCGAAATCGCTCGGAAACTCGCCGGATCCGCTCGAATTGATCGACCGGTTCGGGGCGGACGGTCTGCGCTTCGGGATCATGAGCATCGCGCCCCAGGGACAGGACATCCGGTTCAGCGAGCAGCGGGTGGCTCTCGGGCGCAATTTCTGCAACAAGCTGTGGAACGCCTGCCGTTTCCGCCAGATGTCGGGGCCGGTGCATCCGGCCGCCTCGATGGAGGAATTGGTCGGGCGGATCGATCCGGAACAGGCGGACCTCCAGGACCACTCGATCCTCGGACGCCTCTCCGATGCGATCCGGATGGTCGAGGACGCCTACAGGAACTACGCCTTCAGCGGGATCACCCAGCACATCTACTCCTTTTTCTGGAATGACTTCTGCGACTGGTACGTCGAGGTCTCGAAAGGCAAGGTGCGCGATGCCGCCGCCGGGCCGACCTGCCTCGCGATCCAGGATCTCGTTCTGCGGCAGACGCTGCTGCTCCTCCACCCCTTCTGTCCGTTCATCACCGAGGAACTGTGGCGCCTCCTCGGGTTCGGGCTCAGCCGCTCCCACATCCAGGACGCGCGCCCCGCCTCCTCGGACGATCTGGAGGACGCGCTTGACGCGGCGGGCTTCGGCCTCGACCGGGGTGCGGTCGCCCGGGTGGACGAGATCCGCGAAACGGTCACGCTCCTGCGCTCCCTCAAGGCCGACTACCGGTTGAGCAACCGCAAGGACGTGACGATCCTCGTCGAGGAATCCACCCTGACCGTCGATGAGGAGGCGCGGGAGGTTTTCGCGGTCATCGAAGCCCTCGCCGGTTTCTCGGAGATCGAGACGATCGCGGCCCCGCCCGGATCGGCCCCGGCGGTCGTGACCCCCCTCGGCACCTTCCACCTCGACCTCTCGTCCTCGCTCGATCTCGAGGCCGAGCAGGACCGCCTGGGCAAGGAACTGGCCAAGCTGGACCAGGCGATCGAGAGCACCCGCAGACGGCTGGGGAACGCCTCCTTCGTGGACAAGGCCCCCGGATCGGTGGTCGAGGGCGCGCGCCGGCAGCTCGAGGAAAACGAGCGCAAACGTGGCGAAATCGAACGACTCCTTTCCTCGCTGGGCTGAGACCGGCTTCGACGCCCCGCGCCGCGAACTCGCCCGGTGGTTCCGGGCGAACGCGCGCGATCTGCCCTGGCGGCGCGGGCGTTCGGTTTACCGGACGGTCGTCTCCGAGTTCATGCTCCAGCAGACCCGGGTCGCGACGGTGCTGCCCTACTTCGACCGGTGGATGGCGGCCTTTCCGGATTTCGCGGCGCTGGCCGCCGCTCCGGAGAGGGAGGTGCTCGCCCTGTGGCAGGGCCTGGGCTACTACTCGCGGGCGCGCAACCTGCACAAGCTCGCCCGGCGGGTGGCCGAAGAGGGTCCTCCAGCGGACGCGTCCGGCTGGAAGGGCCTTCCCGGCGTGGGCGACTACACGGCCGCCGCCGTATCCAGCATCGCCCAGGGCGCGGGCGCCGCGGTGGTCGATGGCAACGTCGTGCGGGTGCTCGCCCGCCTCGCGGCCGACGAGCGGACCTGGGGATCCCCGGCCGGGGCCGTCCGGGAATACGCTCCGCTGGCGGCCGCCTTTCTGGACCGCCGCGATCCCGGTCCCCACAACGAGGCGCTCATGGAACTGGGGGCGCTGGTCTGCCTGCCGCGCGCCCCGCTGTGCACCGTGTGTCCGCTCGTCGGGCGATGCGGCGCGGCCGCCCGGGGGCTGGCCGATTCCCTCCCCCGGATCGCCCGGTCGAAAAAGACGGAGCGGGCGGTCCGCAGGGCCTGGTCCGCGGAAGGCGGGGCGGTGCTCCTGCGCGAAACCCCGGCCGGGTCGAGGCGCCTCGCCGGACTCCTCGAACTCCCCGCGCTCGAGGACCTGCCGCCGGACTGGAGGCCCGACCCGACCCCGTTCGCCAGGCGCAGGCGGGGCATCGGAAACGAGTCCATCACGGAGTGGTTCCACTCGGTCGCGCCGGGCGGCGACCCGCCCGCCGGTTCGGGTCTGCGCCGGGTGCCCGTCTCCGACCTGCCCGCCGAGCCCCTCTCCGGACCGCACCGGCGCTGGATCGGGGAGTTTTTGAAGCCGTCCTGAAAAAGGGCCGCTCCTATCCGTCCGCGGATTTCCGCCCGTGGTCGAGCGTTTCCAGGTTCATCCCCTTGGTCTCGATTCCGAACCAGACCGTGATCACCGCGCCGAGCAGGGAGGTGCCCACCAGAATGTAGAGCAGATTCGCGGTTCCGATGTCGGTCAGGAGAACGGGGAAGAGAAAGGCGGTCGCGACGGCCCCGATCTTGGCGAAAGACGCGGCGAAACCCGCGCCTCTTCCGCGGACCCGGGTCGGGAACACCTCGCCGGCGAGCAGGTAGGTCATGGCATTGGGCCCGATATTGGTCATGAAGTTGAAGAGCATGAACCCGGCGAAGATGAGGAACATGTTGGTCGAGCCGTCCGGCTGGAGCGAGAGAGAGGCCAGGAGCAACCCCACCGCGCATCCGACGAATCCGAACACCTGAAGACGGATGCGCCCGACCTTGTCGACGAGAAACACGGCGCAGACGATTCCGACGATCAGCAGTACGTCGAGAATGGCAGAGCCCTTCGCAGCCAGCATGTCGTCGTGGATGACGGCGGCCAGGTTGTGGCCGCCGCTCTTCTGCCCGATCATCGTCGCGAGAATCGTCGGGGTGAAGATGCCGATGCCGTAGGTGCCCAGATCCTGGAGAAACCAGGGAACGGAGGCGAGGATGGTCGCGCGCCGGTTCTTTCGATTGAAGAGCGCGCCGTAGGATCCCTCGGCCTTGGCTTCGGCCGTGTCTTCCTCGCCCGGGGCCAGCTTGATCTCTTTCGGATATTGGGGGCGCCGGTTCAGCAGCCTGCGCAGGGAGCGGGCGGCCGCATCGGTCCTCCCCCGGGCCTGCAGCCAGTGCGGACTCTCCGGGATGAAGAAACGGAGTATGACGATGACCACCCCGATCGGGATCACGCTCCCGTACATCCACCGCCAGGAATCGGCCTCGCCGTGGTATTTGAGGATCATGAACCCGAGCAAGGTTCCGAACATCGCTCCGACGGCCTGGAACGCGAAGGCGCCGAGGACGAGCCGCCCCCGGATCCGGCTCGGGATGCTTTCGGAGATCACGAGGTGTGCGGTCGGATAGTCGCACCCGAGCGCCGCCCCGACCCCGAAAAGGAGGATCACGAACGGCCAGAAGGAAGGGCTCAGCGCAACCCCGGCGAGAAAGACCGTGAACAGGATCATCTCGACCACGAACATTTTCTTGCGCCCGTGGGAGTCGGCCATGCCCCCGAGAAGGGTCGCTCCGACGAGGATTCCGAAGAGCGGGGCTGCGCCGACCGCCCCCTTCTGCACGTCGGACAGGCCGAAATCGATCGTGAGCAGCGGGATGGCCACCCCGGTCATGAAGACCACTAGCCCCTCGAAAAACTTACCGGCGGTCGCCAGCATCCAGATGCGCTTCTGCATGCCGGTGATGCTCGCGTCGGCGACGGGGGTCCCGTCCTTCCAGAACGGGGTTTCATCGATGTAGGATTGAACGGATCGGGAATCGTTCGATGAGTTCATGGCGGAAGAGCGTGGTTGTGGCGGTCGGTGGCGGAAAGGAACCCGGATGGGTGGGAAACCATGGGATCAGGGCTACGGCAAGGGGGAACCCCCATGTGACGACATTGTTACAAAAGAGGGGAAAGAGGAAGCGCCCCCGGTGCGCAAGCCGGCCTTCGCCCTCCGGGAGTTCCTCCGGCGGGCGCGAACGACCGGGACCGGGCCGGAACGCAGAAAACGGTTGCCTTCCCGCCCGGAGAAGGCAGAAGCTCCCGCCCGAATGAAAATGCCTCTCCTTTGCATTCTCGCCGCGGCAGCGGCTCCTTTGACGGCCTCCCTGCTTCGGGCGGACACGGTCACCCTGAAGAACGGCGACCGGATTTCCGGGACGATCATCGAGGAATCGGCGGCGAAGGTCGTCATCGAATCCCCGGTTTTCGGCCTTCTGGAGGTGCCGGAATCGGAGGTGGCCTCCACCGAGACGGACCCCGGCGATTCGACCGCCGCACCGCCACGGCAACCGGTGAAAAGCTTGTCGGAGCAATACTGGGAAAGGCTGACGGATCGCATTTTTCCCGAAGGCTTCAGCGGTGAAATCACCATCGGCTACGCCCACACGCGCACGTCGGACACCGAGAGCGGCGTGGCTCTCGGGCTTTCGGGCATCTACGAAGTCGGCCGGCACACGGTCGATGCCAATGCCTTTTACGAATACACCAGGAAGGAATCCGCCTCCGGCGAGGTGACCAAGCCGACCGATAAATACGGGGCGGGGGCCGCCTACGAATTCGACGTCCGCAAGCCCTTTTTCCTGAGCGGATCGGACCGGGCTCTCGTTGACCGGGTGAAACGGATCGACCTCCAGAACGACCTCAACCTGCTTCTGGGATGGCGGGCGCTCGAGGAGGAGGACTACTCCCTCGACCTCGCGGTCGGTCCCGGCGTGCGCTATCTGAAAACATCCTCCGCCGACGGGGGATGGGATCCGCTCGTGACCGTCTCGCAGGACGCCTTCTACCGGTTCAACCAGAGCGTCCGCTTCGAGGAGGAGATCATCTACTCGGTGGACCCGACCGATACCGGCAGCTACAGCCTGTTGTTCGAAGTATCCGCCTCGATCCGCCTCACCCCCTTCGCGGAGCCGAAACTGATCTACCGGAACTCCTACGATTCGACCGTCGGCGAAGGAGGGGTCAGGCGGGAGGAATCCTTTCTGCTCGCCCTCGCGGTGCCATTCTGAGCGGGCTTCGCCGCCCCGGGAGCCCGCATAACCCGGCCTGCCTTCCGCGGGGAGCGGGATCCGGCGGCCGGGAGCCCCGCGGCCCCCGCGCGAGTCACCGCCCGACGCGCATGAGCCCGGCGGTCAAGCGGTCGAGCGCTTTCTCGTGGATCCGGCGGGCGGGGTCGAGGGAGTCGAGGAGGCGGTGGAAATTCGCCGAGTGGTCCAGATGGCGGAGGTGGGCGAGTTCGTGGAGGAGCACGTAGTCCCGCGCGCCGGGCGGGCAGAGAATCAGCCGCCAGTTGAGGGAGATCGTGCCCTTGCGCGAACAGGAGCCCCACCGGCTCCGCTGGTCGCGGACGGTAACCCGGGCGGGAGAGAAGCCGCGGCGGGCGGCGAGTTCCTCCAATCGAAGGCGCAGAAACCGGGCGGCCACCTCCCGCACGAGACGATCGAGCGGATCGGCCCCGGCCCCGGAGGGGGCGCAGTGGAAAAGGATCTCCCTCTTCCCGGAGTCGTGCAGCCAGAACGAGCGTCCCGCGCCCGCCCGCCGCACAACGGCCGACGCCTCGCCCCCGCCTTCCAGGGCGAGAAGCGGATGCCGGGCCAGATGCTCCGCGATGGATCGAACCGGCGCCAGACCGGCCGCCTGCCGCCCGATCCAATCCCGGTTCGCCTCGACGAAGGCGAGCGCCTCTTTCATCGGACAGTGCCACGGAACCCCGACCACCAGCCGGTTCCCGTAGTCGAACGACATCCGCAGCCGCCGCAGACCCCGCCGCCTTTCGTAGCGGATCTCCACCGCCGCCCCGGTCGGCCGGTTGCTCACTGCGGCCCGCTCTCCCCGCTCTCCCGCCGGTCGATCAGCGGCAACAGAATCTCGAAAGAGGTGCCTTCCGGCCCGGTCGAGGCGAGCCGGATATCCCCCCGGTGCGAGCGGATGATCCGCTTCGCGATGGAAAGCCCGAGGCCGGTGCCGTCGCGCCGTCCGGTCAGAAACGAGTCGAAGATGCGGTCGCCCACCTCCGGAGGGATGCCCCGGCCGGTATCCGTGATCGCGATACGAATCCGGTCCGCCCCCTCCGGATCGAGGCGGATATGGATTTCGCCCCCTTCCGGCATCGCTTCGACCGCGTTGATGATCAGATTGAGGAGGGCCTGCTGGATCTGGCCCTTGTTTCCGTCGATGGCGAAGGAACCCGCCGCGGGATGGGGGGTATAGACCAGGCGCACGTCCGCCTGGAAGAGCTTCATGCGGACCAGCTGGAGGGTCTCGCGGACGACGGCCTCCACCCCGTAGCGCGCCCGCATCGCGTCGCCGGACTTCCCGAAGTCGAGCACCCGTCCGACGATCGTCTCCAGCTGCGAGATCTTCTCCCCGATGATCCGGATGTCCTCGCGCCGTTCGTCGTCGGGTCCGAACTCGAAATCGATGGAGTTGAAGAGGAGCTGGAGCACTGTGAGCGGATTGCGGATCTCGTGGGCGATCTCGGCGGACAGCAGCCCGAGAGTGGTCAGCTTGTCGTTCCGGTTCAGCTCTTCCTCCGTCTCGAAGATCTTCCGGTAGAGCCGGGAGTTCTCGATGGCGACGGCTCCGAGGCTGGCGAGCCCGGTCATGACCTTCTTCTCGTCGTTGTTGAAGCGATGGAGGCTGTCGGTGTAGGCGCAGAGCACGCCGATCCCCCTCTCCTCGAAGGTCAGGGGCGTCGCGAGCATGGAGACCAGCCCGAACTTCTGGACCACCGGAACGAAGTGGTGTTCCTCGGTGCGGGGCAGATCGAGAACCTCCACCTGCCGGCGGTGCCGGATCGCCGTGCCGACCGAACTCTCGTCGAGCGAGAGCTTCTCCTGGTAGGGGTCGGTCCAGCCCTCCCCCTGGAGGGAGTGCAGTTCGAGGAATGCGCCGGAATCGTCGAGCAGGAAGATCGCCGCGAAGCGGACATCGATCAGGTCGCGCGTCGCGGCGGCCACCGCGTCGAGAATCGTGCCGAGGTCCTTTTTCGAGACGATGGACCGCCCCACCCGCAGGAGGGTCTCCATCTGCGAGGCGGATGTCCGGAGCTGCCGCACCATCCACAATTGCTGAATGG
Organism: Puniceicoccaceae bacterium; assembly: GCA_046541615.1. Lineage (GTDB taxonomy): Bacteria > Verrucomicrobiota > Verrucomicrobiia > Opitutales > Puniceicoccaceae > Puniceicoccus. Next base: position 21,432 of record JBKHCX010000006.1, on the reverse strand, counting down.
CCCGGGTCGCCTCGCGCGTGAGCAGCCGCAGGAGCAGGACGTCGTCGTGCGAAAACCGGCCCGGCTCCTCGCTGTCGAGGTTGACGACCCCGATGACCTGGCCCCGGTCCTCCATGGGCACGGCCAGCTCGCTCCTGACCCCCGGGCGCACCGGCACATACCGGGGCTCGCCGGTCGTGTCGGAGATCAGCAGGGGGGTCCCGTGGAGCGCCACCCACCCGGTCACCCCGATCCCCGGTTTGAGCGGGAAGCCGGACGCTTCGGCGGGCAGTCCGCTGGCCGCCTCGATCCGCAACTCCCGGCTGTCCGGGTGGACCAGGGCGACCGAGGCGCTGGAGGCGCCGAAGACCCGCACCATCTCGTCGAGGATGACCCGCAGGGCTTCCTGGGGGTCATCGATCTCGCCGACCAGACTGCTGATGCGATAAAGGGATTCAATCCGCCGATTGTCCGACTCGTCGCCTGCCATGGCGGAGAATCTCACGGGATTCCGCTCCGATGGCAATGCGGGTTTTCTCCGAAACGACGACATATCCGGACCTTGTCTCCGGACGGGGAGGCCCCGCTCTACAACTCGTCGAAAGCGGCCCCCATGCGCCCGAGGGCCTTTTCGAGGAAAACGGGCGGACAACCGAAATTCAGCCGGAGCCACCCCTTCGCGCCGAAGGGGGCCCCGTCGGAGAGGCCGACGCCCCTTTCCTCGAAAAACCCGGCGGGATCCTCGACCGGCAGCCGGCGGCAGTCGAACCACGCGAGGTAGGTCGCCTGCATCGGGTGGATGGTGACACGGTCGGCTTTGCCGGCGAAAAAACGGTAAACGCGCTGCCGGTTCCCCCGCAGGACCTCGATCAGCTCCCGCCTCCACGGCTCGCCGCTCTCGTAGGCGGCGGCGCAGCCCGCGTAGCCGAAGCAGTTGATCTCGGTGACGATCCCGAGGATCTCCCGCTTGAACCTCGCCCGGGTCGGCCGATGGGGGATCACGGCGAAGGCGCAGGCCAACCCGGGCAGGTTGTAGGTCTTGCTCGGCGCGTAGAGGGCGATCACCGGATCGCGGTCCGGATCGGCCAGCTGGAGCGCCGGCACGTGGCGGACTCCGGGATCGAGAACCAGGTCGCAGTGGATCTCGTCGGAACACAGGATCCACTCCTTCTCCCGGCACAGGGCCAGCAACCGCACCAGATCCTCGCGCGGAAAGCACGCGCCGACCGGGTTGTGGGGATTGCACAGGAAAAAGATCCCGCCGGGGCCCATGCGCTCCAGGGCGGGGAAGTCGATCTTCCACCGGGCGCCGTCGTGGACGAGCGGAGCCGAGGCCAGAGGCACCTGCGCGTTGGCCGGGGCGGAGAGAAAGGGCGGATAAACGGGGGTGCAGGTTTTGACGCCCCCTCCCCCGCCGCCGAAGGCCCGGGCGGCGAGGTTCAGGGCGGGGACCAGGCCGGGAAGCCAGACGATGGCCTCCTCCCCCGCGTCGCAGCCATGGCGTTCGCGGAGGTAGGAAAGCACCGCCGCGGTCGGTCTCTCGTGGGGGATCGTATAGCCGAAGACCCCGTGGCGGAGCCGCTCTTCGAGGGATCGCAGGATCTCGGGCGCCGACCGGAAATCCATGTCGGCCACCCACAGCGGCAGAACGTCGCGCCCGGCATAGCGCTCCCATTTCAGGCTGCCGGTGGCGGACCGGTCGATCGCTTGGTCGAAATCGTACTTCATCTGGTGGTTCCGTTGATGGACGATTCCGGCGGCAAGGCAATCGAAACGTGCCGGGAAAGCCGTGCCGGCGATGGAGCCCGCGACCCGGTCCGGAACTGCTCCTGCTGTCAACACGTTTACGACCGGGGCACATATGGGACCGGTTTGGCAATAGGTTTACGACCGCGCCGTATATGTGGCCGGTTTTGAAACCGGCTCATGCTGTCAACCGGTTTGCGACCCGGGCGTATAAGTCGCCCCGGAGACCAAAGTCTGATTCCTCCAGTCAATTATTTTGTGATCCGGGCTTATATGGGGGCGGTTCGGAACTTCTCGTGCTGTCAATCGTTTTGCGACCCGGGCTGATAGGGAGGTCCTGTCAATCGGTTTACGACCGGGGCGTATATGGGGGAGGTTTGGGACCGCTCGTGCTGTCAACCGTTTTGTGATCCGGGCTAGTCAGTCTTACGAAGGCCGCGGGACAGGAGCGTTCCGCGGCCGTGGCGCGGGCTCTCCGCGCGGAGGGCGGACACTCCATCGGCCCCGTGGCCGCATCTCTTTAGTCGTGCGATTCGGGTGGGTCCGGGTTGGACGACTTCCGTGTTCGCCCCCGGATTTGCCTTCGCCGGGTTTTTGCCCCTCAAAGGAGGGGTCGGAAATGGTATTCAGCTCGCACGTTTTTCTTTTTCTTTTTCTGCCCGCGGTGCTGGCGGTCTATTACCTGTGCCCCCGGAGGGGCCGGAACAGCGTGCTCCTGCTCGCCAGCCTGCTCTTCTACGGCTGGGCGAATCCGCTCTTCGTCCTCCTGCTGCTCCTGACGGTCGCCGTGTGTTTCTTCGCCGGGGGCCTGGCCGATCCCCTGCGCGAGGGAGGGCGGCGGCGGGTGGGGCTCTGGCTCGGCGTGGCCTTCCCGCTGGCGGTCCTCGCCGTGTTCAAGTACTTCAATTTCTTCCGCGACAACTGGAACGCCATGGCCTCCGCGTGGGGGCCGGATCTGGCGAGGCTCGACGTGGCCCTGCAGATCGTCCTGCCGCTCGGGCTCAGTTTCTACACCTTCCAGGCGATCACCTACGTGGTGGACATCCACCGGGGGCAGGCCCGCCCCCAGCGGAACCCTTTCGATTTCGCCTGCTACATCGCTCTTTTTCCGCAGTTGGTCGCCGGGCCGATCATCCGCTACGGCGAGATCGAGAAGCAACTGCGCGAACGCAGGGAGACGCTCGCGCTCTTCGCGCGCGGGGTGGCGTTGTTCTCGCTCGGTTTCGGGAAGAAGATTCTGCTGGCGAACCCCTGCGGGCAGATCGCCGACGCCGTCTTCGCCGCCCCGGCCCCGGCCACGATCGATGCGTGGACCGGGGTCTTCGCGTATTCGATGCAGATCTATTTCGATTTCAGCGGGTATTCCGACATGGCCCTCGGGCTCGGCCTGATGTTCGGCTTCGTCTTTCCGATCAATTTCAATTCGCCGTACCGTTCGGTATCCGTCACCGATTTCTGGCGTCGCTGGCACATCTCCCTCTCGAGCTTTCTCCGGGACTACCTCTACATCCCCCTCGGCGGCAACCGGAAGGGCCCCGGGCGGACCTACGCGAACCTGCTGCTGGTCATGCTCCTGGGCGGACTCTGGCACGGGGCGGCGTGGACGTTCGTGATCTGGGGCGCCTACCACGGGATCTGCCTGGCGGCCGAGCGGTTGTGGGCCGGCCGGGTCGGGAGGCCCGTCCTGAAGGGGTGGGCCGCCGTGCCGGTGGTCTTCGTCGTGGTCTCGCTGGGCTGGGTCTGGTTCCGCGCCGATTCCCTCGGGAGCGCGCTCACGCTCTACGCGAGTCTCTTCGGCCTCTCCGATACGTTTCCCCCTTCCCTGCTTCTCGACGGCTGGATCCGGCAGCCGTATCTGATCGGCTCGCTGCTGCTCGCGCTCGGGGTCGCCTGGTTCGCCGGGCCGAGCCACCGGTTCGTGCGCTCGATCGGGCCGGGCAAGGCGGCCTGGATTCTCCTCGTGTTTCTGCTGGGCGTGGTCGCCATGGCCAACCAGAGTTTCAACCCTTTCATCTATTTCAATTTCTGACCGATGGACCGCGAACAGGAGGCATGGGAGGAACTGCAGCGCTCGAGGGTTTCGCCGGCGGCGCGGTGGGCGCTCGCCCTCGGTTTCCTGCTGGTGATCGGCACGGTCTTCGTGCTCGATCTGGCGGAGCCCTACGGCCCGCGGGACGCGGCCCGCGCCTTCGCCGAGCGCAGCCGCCCCGCGCCCGACGAGGCGGACGGACCCTGGCGGATGCTGGCGGCCTGGAACAAGGAGGCCCTGGCCGACATCGACGCCTTCGAGGGGCAGATCACCGACGAGAGCGTTCTCCGGGTGACCGTTCCCGCCTACCAATGGCTCTTCCTGAGGGTCTTCCACACTTCGGGAACCGGGCGCGTACTCGTGGGCCGCGACGACTGGTTTTTCCTGAAGGAGGCGCTGGAAACCACGCTCGGCTGGGAGGCGGCGGAGAACCGCCGCCGGGCCGACCGGGCGGTCCGGGATCTGGCAGCGGCGCTGGAGGCGAGGGGGGCGGAGCTGCTGATCGTTCCCGTGCCCGGCAAGGCCGGGATCCGGCCGGACCGGTTCTCCCGCCGGTTCGGGCGCGGAGAGATCCTGCCCCCCGGATCCGGCTTGGATTCGCTCTACCGCGACTGGGAGGCGCTGCCGGGCGTCGGCGTGGTGCGGGCCGGCGATGTGCTCGAAAGGCGCGCCCGCGGGGGGCTGGATTCTTTTCTCCGGCGGGATACCCACTGGACCCCCGGGGCGATGCGGGCGGTCGCCGAGGCGATTGTCCGCGCGATCGACCCCGGTGGAAACGGCGCAACGGCGGTCCCGTCCGAGACCCGGACCGTGGCGGGAAAGGGGGACCTGCTGCGGATGATCGACCTGCCGGGGGACCCGTATCCGGAGCAGGCGGCCGCGGTGGCCCGCCCGGAGGAAGCCGCCGTCCCCGGAGCGGACGAAGGCCCGGCGCGGGTGATCTTTCTCGGCGACAGTTTCGCGGCGGTCTATTCCGACGAGGCGCTCGGGTGGGGATCCGGAGCCGGCCTCCGGGAATGGCTGCCCGCGCTGCTGCGGGAGCCGGTCCGGTTCTTCCTCAACTACGGCGATCCGGTCGCCGCCCCCCGCCGCAGTCTCGCCCGGCTGCTCGCCCGGGGGGAGTTTCCCGAAGGGGGCCGGGTGGTGGTGGTCTGGCAGTTCGCCGAACGCTTTCTCGACGACGGAGACTGGGCGGAGGTGTCCTTCCCTTCGCCATAGGCTCCGCCTGGGCCTACTCCGCCCCCGCGGCGGGGTCGGCCCGGACCTCCGGAGCGGCGGCCTCGGCCGCATCCCGCGCGGAGGTGAAATCCGGCAGGCAGCCGGGCCCCACGCAGATCCGCCAGGTCCCCGGGGGGATTCCTTCGTCCGTCCGAAGCCAGTGCGGGCGCCAGCACCGCCCCCGGAGGGCCTCCGCGAGCAAGCGCAGATCCTCCGCCGACGACGCCCTTGCCACGACCAGGCCCGACGCCTCGTGGGTCCAGCCGGCCAGGGCGTGGGCGACACCGTTCGGCGCCCGCTCGATCAACGGGGCGTACGACGGCCGCAGGGAGTCGCGGGCCCGCCGGTGGTCGGAATCGTCCGCCAGCCCGGCCAGCCCCGAAAACAAATGCACGAGGGTGGAATTCCCGGCCGGGGTGGCGTTGTCGTACCACTCGACCTGCCGGAGGACCCGGGGCCCGGAGTCCTCCGAGGTGAAGAAGTACGCGCTCCCGTCGGCATTGGCGAAACGGGCCCGGACGGCGTCGGCCAACTCCCGGGCTTTTCCGAGGTAGCTCCGGCACCGGGCGGCGGGGAGGACGTCGCCCCGCCCCGAGGCGACCAGCGCGGCGTGGGCCAGGGTGGCGTAGTCGTCGAGAAAGCCCTCGACGGCCCCGTCGCCGGAGCGGGCGGCGAGCCGCCCGCCGGCGAAGTGCTTTTCGAGAAGGACATCGACGATCTCCGCGCCCCGCCCGATCCATTCCGGACGGCCGAAAACGGACCCCGCCCGCAGAAGCGCCCGGGCGGCCAGGGCGTTCCAGAAGGTGAGTTCCTTGTCGTCGCGGGCGGGCGCCGGGCGGGCCGAGCGAACCTCCCGCAGCCGCGTCCTCGCCTCGGCGAGGGCGTCGCGGTCGGCCAGGGTCCCGTCCAGTTGCGGGTAGCTCAGCCCGTCCTCGAAGTTTCCCCCGGGAGTGATCCGGTAGGCGGCGGCGAAGCGTGCCGCGGTTTCGGCCCCGAGCGCCTCTTCCAGCGAAGCGGGTGTCCAACAGTAGAACCGGCCCTCCCCCTCCGGCGAATCCGCGTCGATCGAGGCGGCGTACAGGCCGGACGGCAGGCGCATCTCCCGCTCGAGCCAGTCGATGGTCTCGGCGACGACCCGCTCGTGGAGGGGGTCGCGGTAGCGCGCCCAGCCCTCGGCGAAGGTCTCGACCAGCAGAGCGTTGTCGTAGAGCATCTTCTCGAAGTGCGGAATCGTCCAGGCGGCATCGACGCAATACCGGCAGAACCCGCCGCCGACCTGGTCGAAAAGCCCGCCGCGGGCCATCCGGTCCAGGGTCAGCCGCACCCCCCGGTCCACCTCGTCGGCGAGAGCGGGAAACTCGTTTCCGCAGGCGCGCGTCTGGCGCACGGCGAGGAGGAACTGGAGCACCATCGTCGGCGGGAATTTGGGCGCGCCCCCCAGGCCGCCGTTCGCGGTGTCGATCGAAGCGCAGATCCGCCGCGCGGCATCGAGGAGATCCCGCGGGCTCCACTCGGCTCCGCCCTCCTGGGCCGAAACCGAAAGGTGCTCGAGATTGGCCACGATATTGCCCGCGTTCTCCTCCAGTTCGGAGCGCCGGGTTTCGAAATATTCGGAGATCCGCATGAGCAGCTGCGGCCAGGGGATCAGGCCCTGCCCCCGGTCCTCGGGCGGAAAATAGGTGCCCCCGTAGAAAGGCCGGCCGTCGGGCAGGCAGAACACGTTGAGCGGCCAGCCCCCGTGCTGGTTGATCATCTGGACCGCCTCCATGTAAACGCGGTCCACGTCCGGCCTCTCCTCGCGATCGACCTTGATGCAGATGAAATGCTTGTTCATCAGGCGGGCGATGAAATCGTTCTCGAACGACTCGTGGGCCATGACATGGCACCAGTGGCAGGAGGAATACCCGATGGAGACGAGAACCGGCTTGTCCCCGGCGGTCGCCCGGGCGAAGGCTTCGTCGCACCACGGCCACCAGTCCACCGGATTCCCGGCGTGCTGGCGGAGATAGAGGCTGGATTCGGAGGCGAGTCGGTTGCTCATGCCACCTACCCTGTGCGCAAAGCCCCCCGGGGCGCAAATCGCATTCGCGAAGAAAACAGACCGGGTGGCCGGCGGACCGACGGGTCCCCGGCCGCCGCGACACGTCCCGGGGGTGGAGCGGTGCACTTCCGGAACCCCCCGCGCGGCCGAATACACTCCGCGGCTTCCCGTTCCCGTGCCGGCGATGCGGCGGCCGAGGCACCGGCGAAGTGGCCGGCGGCCTTCAGGCCCCGGTGCGTACCGGCAGGGCGGGAAGCGGGGGTTCATGCGGCGGCGGCGACGCCCATGCGGAACCGAGTATCGCACCCCGGGCAAGGGGCAAGCCTGTCTTCGACAAGCTCGGCCCGGGAAAGGCATGCCCCACATGGCGGCTGTGGACAGCCGCCCCCCCGCCCCTCTCAGAGATCCATCCCCGCGGGCATGAGATATCCGGCGGCCAGCTCCCGGTAGGCGGCGACCTGGCTCTTCCGCCAGTCCGCGTCGCGCCCCAGTTCCCCGGCCAGGAGCCGGGCCACCTCGGGAGCCGCCTCCATACTGGCTTTCGCGCCGAGCAGGAGCGCCCGGGTGCGACGGGCGAGAACATCCTCCACCGAGCGCGCCATTTCGTTCCGCGCCGCCCACACGACCTCGGCTTTCAGATAAGGAAGCTCCGGGTGCAGGGGTTCGCCCAGGCCGGTGTCCCGCTCGATCATCTCCGCGATCGGATCCGCGTCCGAGCCATAGACCGCGAGCCGGGCGAACTTCCGCGGCTTCTGCTTCGTCCAGCCGTGGACCTGCAGGTGGTGGGTGTTGCAGGGTCTGGTCTCGAAGCAGGCCACGGTCTCGGCCTGGTCGATCACATCCTGCGCCATCCTGCGGTAGGTCGTCCATTTCCCGCCGGCGATGGTGATCAGGCCCGTCCGGGATATGAGGATGCTGTGATCCCGCGACAGCGCGGCGGTGTTCGACCCGCCCCCCTGCTTGATGAGAGGCCGCAGGCCGGCGAAGAAGCTGCGCACGTCGGACGGCGCCGGGTCCTTCCTCAGGTAGTGCCGGGCGTGGGAGAAAACGAACTCGATCTCCTCCCGGAGCGGCCGGGGCTCGAGGCGGATGTCGTCCACCGGCGTATCCGTGGTGCCCACGACCACGGAATCGTGCCACGGCACCGCGAAGAGCACCCGCCCGTCCTTGGTCTTCGGCACCATTACGGCCGTGTCGCCGGGCAGGAAGGACTTCGGCAGAACCATGTGGATGCCCTGGCTCGGGGAGACGATGGACCCGGCCCCGGGATCGTCCATGCGGAGCACATCGTCCACGAAGACCCCGGTCGCGTTGATGACCGCCCCGGCTTCGATCTCGAATTCGCCGCCGGTCTCCTCGTCGCGGACCCGCACGCCGCGGACCACGTCGTCCTTCTTCAGAAGACCGACGACCTTCATGTAGTTGGCGACCGTGGCGCCCTGCTCGACCGCCGTCCCGGCGAGGTTGATCCCGAGCCGGCTGTCGTCGAACTGGGCGTCGTGATAGACCACCCCGTTGATCAGGCCGTCCGTCTCGACCGTCGGCACCCGCCGGAGGGTCTCTTCGACGGACAGGATTTTCGAGCGCCCGAGGCCGAGCTTGCCGGCCATGCGGTCATAGACCTTGAGGCCCACCCCGTAGAAAGGCGTGTCGATCCAGTTGTAGATCGGGATCAGAAAAGCCAGGTCGTGGACCAGGTGCGGGGCGTTGGCGCAGAGGAGACCGCGTTCCTTCAGGGCTTCGAGGACGAGCGAGATGTTGCCCTGCCTGAGGTAGCGCACGCCGCCGTGTACCAGCTTGGTGCTCCGGCTGGAGGTCCCCTTGGTGAAGTCGTGCTGTTCGAGCAGGAGGGGCCGGAAGCCGCGGGAGGCCGCGTCCACCGCCGCACCGAGGCCGGTCGCCCCGCCGCCGATTATGATGAAGTCCCATTTCTCCGACCGGTCCGAGATCCGCTCGAGCGCTTTGTCCCTGTTCATGTCTTCCGCTATCCCCTTATCCGGTTCCCGTTCGAGCCCTCCACGCTTTCAGCACCTTCAACCCCCGGCCTCCTCGTGCCACTGGCGCGAGAGCCTCACCGCGCGCTTCCACTTCTTCCGGACTTCGTCGATCTCGGCGGGCTTGCGGGTCGGTTCGAACACCCGGTCCTCCGTCCACTGCGCGGCGACCTCCTCCCGGTCCTGGTAATAACCGGTCGCGAGGCCGGCCAGACAGGCCGCGCCGAGGGCGGTGGTCTCGGTCATCCGGGGCCGGACAACCCGCCCCTGCAGAATATCAGCCTGGATCTGCATCAGCAGGTCGTTTTTCGAGGCCCCTCCGTCCACGCGCAATTCCTTCAAGGTCATCCCGGAATCCCTCGCCATGGCCTCCAGAACGTCGCAGGACTGGAAGGCGATGGCTTCGAGGGCCGCCCGGGCGATGTGGGCGTCGGTCGAGCCACGGGTCAGGCCGACGATCAGGCCCCGGGCGTGGGGATCCCAGTAGGGCGCCCCCAGGCCGGCGAAAGCGGGCACGAAGAACACGCCGTCGCTGTCGGGCACGCTTTCGGCGAGGGCCTCGATCATGGGGGCCGTCCGGAAAAGGCCCATCCCGTCGCGCAGCCACTGGACCACCGCTCCGCTGATGAAAATACTTCCCTCGAGGGCGTATTCCGTCTCGTCCCCGATCCGCCAGGCGATGGTGGTCAGCAGGTGGTTCTTCGAAACGACGGCCTCCCTCCCGGTATTCATCAGCAAGAAACTTCCGGTCCCGTAGGTGTTCTTGGTCATCCCCTTTCCGAAGCAGGCCTGGCCGAAAAGGGCGGCGTGCTGGTCCCCGGCCATGCCGGCGATGGGCACGCCGGCCGCCGCGGACAGGGCGCACTCGCCGTAAACCTCGCTGCATCCGCGGATCTCGGGCAGCAGGGAGCGCGGAATCTCCAACAGGGCGAGCAGCTCGTCGTCCCAGTCTCCGGTATGGATGTTCATGAGCATCGTCCGGCAGGCGTTCGTGGCATCGGTCACGTGGACGGCGCCCTCGGTCAGCTTCCAGACCAGCCAGCTGTCGATCGTGCCGAGGGCGAGTTCGCCGGCCTCGGCCCTCTCGCGCACTCCCCCGACGTTGTCGAGAATCCACCGCACCTTCGACCCCGAGAAGTAGGGGTCGGGAAGCAGGCCCGTCTTTCGTCGGATCATCTCGGCGTGGCCGCCGCTTTGGAGAAGACCGGTCCTGCCGGCGGTCCGGCGGTCCTGCCAGACGATCGCCGGGTGGACCGGCCGGCCGGTTTCGCGATCCCAGACCAGCACCGTCTCCCGCTGGTTGGTGATCCCGATCGAATCGACGCGCCGGGCGGAGACATCGGCCTTGGCCAGCACCTCGGCCAGCACCGCGCTTTGCGAAGACCAGATCTCCGACGGATCGTGCTCCACCCAGGCCGGGTGCGGGAAATACTGGGGAAACTCCCGCTGGGCCACCGCCCGGATCGATCCTTTCCGGTCGAAGAGGATGGCGCGGGAGGACGTGGTGCCCTGGTCGAGCGCGAGAAGGTAGTCTTTGGCCATGGGGACCCGGGCATCGTCGCGCCCGGGGGAGGAAATGGCAAGCGGGAACGAGCGGGGGGCGGGGCGGGCGGGACCACAAGTGCGTGGAGTGATCAAAGGGATTTTTCCGATTTTCCAGTTGATTCGCGGCCATCGCGGCAACCGTCTTCGCTCTTCGAGCTTCGCCGCGTCAAGAGCACGAGGCCCACCGGGAAGGCAACATCCGGGCGGGAGGCTCTCCCCCGCCCCGGCGATTCCCGGATTGATTCCGGGCCGGTTTCCGGCGATATGGTTCCCCCATGGACGATCATTCCAAACAAGCCACCTGGGGCGGGCGTTTTTCCTCGGGACCGTCGGAGCGCATGCGGGACTTCGGCGAATCGGTCTCCTTCGACGCCGAACTGGCCCCTTTCGACATCGAGGGGAGCCGGGCGCACGCGGCCATGCTCGAGTCGGTCGGGATCCTGACCGACGGGGAGCGGCAGGCCATCGACGCGGGGCTGCTGGAAATCCTCGGCGAGATCGAGGCGGGCGCGTTCTCATGGGATCCCGCCCTCGAGGACGTACACATGAACATCGAGCAGGCCCTCTCCGCCCGGGTACCCGCCGCCGCCAAGTTGCACACCGCCCGCAGCCGCAACGACCAGGTCGCGACCGACCTCCGCCTCTACCTGCGCCGGGCGGCCGACGATCTCGACGCCGGCTTCGCCGCCGTGCTCGGAGCCCTCGTCGCCCGCGCGGAGGGCTGCCGCGAGGTCCTCGTGCCGGGCTACACCCACCTCCAGCGCGGGCAGCCGGTCTCCGCCGCCCACCACCTGCTCGCCTACGCCGAGATGTTCGGACGCGACCGGGAGCGCTTCGCGGCCCTCCGGGAGCGGATCAACGTCTGTCCGCTCGGGGCGGGCGCCCTCGCCGGGACGACCCTCCCCATCGACCGGTCGCACACCGCCCGCACGCTCGGCTTCGTCGATGCGGAGGGACGGCCCCGGGTGAGCGCGAACAGCCTCGACACCGTGGCCGACCGCGACGCCCCGATCGAGTTCGCCTTTCTGGCCTCGCTCTGCGGCCTACACCTCTCGCGGTTCGCGGAGGACTTCATCCTCTGGAGCAGCACCGAGTTCGGCTTCGTCCGCCTGCCGGAGGCCTTCACCACGGGATCGAGCCTCATGCCGCAGAAGCGCAACCCCGACGCCCTGGAGCTGATCCGGGGCAAGGCGGCGCGGCTCCAGGGCAACCTCGTCACCCTGCAGGCCATGGTCAAGAACCTCCCGCTCACCTACAACCGCGATCTCCAGGAGGACAAGCCGCCGCTCTTCGACTCCGTCCGCACGCTCCGCGACTGCCTGGGGGTGCTCGCCGATCTGGTCCCGGGCATCGAGTTCCGCTCCGACCGCTGCCGCGCGGCCGTCGCCGACCCTCTCCTGCTCGCCACGGATCTGGCCGACTTTCTCGTCGAGCAGGGGGTCCCCTTCCGGCAGGCCCACCACCAGGTCGGGGCCCTCGTCGCCCTCGCCGAGAAGACGGACACCCCCATCGACCGTCTCCCCGAGGAAGAGGCCCGCCGGGCCGCCCCCGGCCTGGCCGACGGCTGGCGGGCGGTCTTCGATCTCGAGCGCGCCATGGCCCGCCGGGCGGGGCCCGGCATGCCCGGCCCCGCCCCGGTCGCGGCGGCCCTGGAAACCTGGCGGCGAAGGCTCGCGGCGGCGGGCGGGCACAATCCCGGTCGGAAAATCGAAAAACATGGATGACAAGCGAATCGAGATCGAGGCCTGGTTCTCCGGGAAGGTCCAGGGGGTCGGCTTCCGCTACGAGACCCTGAAGATCGCCCGGGGGTACGAGGTCACCGGGTTCGTCGAGAACCTGGCGGACGGGCGGGTTCATCTCCTGGCCCAGGGCAGCAGGAGGGAGGCCGGGGCGTTTCTCGCGGCGGTCGAAGAAAGCCTCTCGGATTTCATCCGGGACACCGGACGCTCGGAGCGGCCGGCGGAGAAGACCCTGGCGGAATTCCGGATCCGGCGGTAGCCGGCGGCCTTATTCCTCCTCGACCGTCAGCGGGATGGTCACTTCCTTCATGCCCGGCACATCGGCGAAGAGAGCGCCCTGCCCGGGGCGGTCGCCTTCGACGGTCACGCTCACCGATCGGCTGCCCTCGGGGATGATGACCTCGGGCATGATGACCGAGGACGGGATGTCCGTCGTGACCCGGATGGCGAGACCGCCGGCGGGCGCCTCGAAATCGACCGAAAACACAAGAACCTTCGATTCCCCGCTGGCGAGTTCGAGGGTCTTGGGAGCGACCTTGAGAGGCGAGAGGTCGATCATGAAATTCCCGATCGGGACCATCCGCCCGTCGGTCTCCAACTGCACGAAATAACTCTCCCCGGCGGGCAGGGGGGGGACCAGGAACTCGAGTTCGTTCGGCGATTTGAAACGGGTCTCGGCGACGACGTCCCCGATCAAGATCCGGTCGGAGCGGAAGAAACGGCGGCCGAGAACCGTGACCGGGCGTCCGACAGGCGCGCGGTCCACCTGCAGCTGGATCACGTATTTGTTGACGAGCTGGAAATTGTAAAGATCGGACACCTTCTTCCGCGGATTGCTCTTCGAGCCGCCGATCACATTGTAGTTGAGGATGAAGTAGAAAGCCGCCTCCCCCTGATCCTCCGGCATCACGTAATCGAAATCAAAAAGAGTCGGGTCGATGGGGTTCCGGGTCATCGGGACAACGTCCCCGTCGATGACGATGTTGCTCTGGAGGGTGCTTTCGCGGACGGCCGTGTCCTTCACATCCGCCTTCATGGTGATCGTGTAGATCCCGGACGGATTCTGGGGGACCTTGTTGGGGGTCAGATTCTCGATCGCCACCCCACAGCCGGAGAGGAACAGAAACACCCCCAGGGCGCAGAAAGAGGAGACAAGACGGTTCATATACCTTTTCTGCCCTATCGCCCCGTCGGCCTTCACGCAAGGAAAAGTTACCCGAGAATCCATCGGGATATCTCGTCGGCGACCAGCCGGCCCGACAGGGTGAGCCGGTACCGGTCCTCCTCCAGAACCATGCGCCCCTCCTCCGCGAGCCGCGCGAAGAGACGGGCTACCCACCTTCGGCCGCGCTCGTCCAGCCGGGAAAGGGCGGAGGCGGGCACGCCCCGGTTCATGCGAAGCCCGAACACGATTTCCTCCCGGATGATTTCCTTCTCCGGCAACCGGACAACGTCCTCGAAACCGTCCGAACGGCCTCCGGTGACGTCCCGGTGCCACAAGGACAATTCGTGTGGATTCCGGAACCGCAGCCCCTTCAACTGCGAGGCCGCGGAAGGACCGATCCCGCGCCACCGCCCCATCGTCCAGACGTTGAGGTGGTGGGCGCACTCGAATCCCGGCCGCGCGAAATTCGAAATCTCGTACTGCCGGTAGCCGCCCTCCCCGAGCCGCGCCCAGGCGCGTTCGTAAAGGTCGGCCTCGTCCTCGGGATCCCCCCCGGCCCCATCGCGGACCAGCCGCGCGTAGAGGGCGGTGTCCTCCTCCAGGGTCAGGCAGTAGACCGAAACATGCTCCGGTTCGAGGGCCAGGACCCTTCGGACATCCTCCTCCAGCTCCTCGGCCGTCTGCCCCGGATAGGCGATGATCAGGTCGATGTTCAGGTTGGCGAAGCCCGCCCCGCGGATTTTCGCGACCGTCGCCGGAACCCGGTCCACCCCGTGGGGCCTGCCCATCGCCTGGAGCAGGCGAGGGGAAAACGACTGAACCCCCATGGAAAGGCGGTTGACCCCGGCCTCCCGCCAGGCGGCCAGCTTTTCCCGGGTCGGGCACCGGGGGGTCAGTTCGACCGTCCATTCGCCCCCGTCCCGGAGAACCCGCCGGAACGGTTCTCCGAACCGGACGATATCCGCCGCTTTCAGAAGCCCCGGCGTTCCGCCGCCCCAGAAGACGCTCGCGACCGACCCTTCGAAACAGAGGGATTCCCACTCGGCCTCGAACCCCTCCCGGAACAGAGCCCAGTCGCCCGGCCCCGGCAACGCTTTGGCGAACGCGCAGAAGTCGCAGACCGCCTCGCAGAAAGGAACGTGGAAATAGAGCGCGGCCCCGTCGGGCACGGCGTGGAAAGGATCCCTACTCACCCCGGGTGTTCCACCAGAAATAGAAGGTCTGTAGAAACGCGTAGGCGAGGATCGAATAGAAAATCCATCGCCCCGGGATCCCCCCTTTGCCCGGTTCCTCGGGCTCTTCCGGTTCTTCTTCGTTTGGAGTTGTCGGCGCGCTCATTTCGGTGTAACCTGTGGCCAATCCGCTTCGATTCTGGATTTGCCATGCCCACTCTTCACCTGCACACCAACGTTCCGCAAGACGAAACGAGCTTCGCCGAGTTCTCCGCGAAAGCGACCGAACTTCTCTCGAAGACCCTGAAGAAAAACGCCTCCTACACTCAGGTGATCCACACCCCTTCCATGATCGTGTTCGGGGCGCAGACGGGGCCCTCGGCCTTCGTCAACCTCTACAGCGCCGGACTGACCCAGGAACAGATCGACGAACTCATCGCACCGCTTTCGCGCCTGCTGGAGCGATACGTCGCCGCCCCCCCTCCCACGACCTACATCCATTTTCACTCGACCGAACGCGCCCGAAGCGCATGGAACGGGCGGACCCTGAAACGGTCCGGAGACTGAGCGCGCCCCTCCGGCGGCGCATCCACGGGCGCGTGGAGCGTTGATGGGAGTTTCTCCGATTCACCCGTTCACCGGGATTGGGCTGCCGCACGTACGCAACCCTCTTCGGCCGGCGGCTGCCGGACTACGCCGCGTCAAGAGCGCACGGCCCTGCTTGGCGGAGGGGGGACACTCATCCTTCGGGCGGGCATTCCGCCAGAAAGTCGTCGAAATCCGGAGGGACGGGTGCCTCCCACTCCATTCGAATCGCGCTGGCCGGGTGGTCGAGCCCGAGCCGGTGGGCGTGGAGCATGACCCTCCGGATCCCGGCCGCCTTTCCGGAGGACCGGCTCCTCCGGTATCCGTAGAGGGTGTCCCCCAGCACCGGCAGCCCGAGCGAGGCGAGGTGGACGCGGATCTGGTGGGTCCGCCCGGTTTCGATCCGCACCCGCAGCAGGGACCAGCCCTCCGGCGATTCATGGACGAGGTTCCAATGCGAAACCGCCGGCTTTCCATCGGACACCGGGGCCCGGCGCATCCGCCTGACCGGATGCCGTCCCAAAGCCAGATCCACGGTTCCCTCCCCGGCCGGGGGAACGCCCTGGACGAGGGCCAGGTACCGTTTCTCCGTCTTTCGCGAGCGGAACTGTTCCTGCAACGATTCCCCGGCCGCCTTCGACTTCGCGATCACGAGAACGCCCGATGTCTCCTTGTCCAGCCGGTGGACGATCCCCGGGCGGAGGGGATCGCCGAGATCGGGCAGCGCCCGACCGCAGCGATGGAGGACGGCGTTCACGACCGTGTCCTCCTCGCCGCCGTTTCCCGGATGCACCACCATCCCGGAAGCCTTGTTGACCACCAGCAGGAACTCATCCTCCCAGAGAACATCCAGCGGCAGCTCGCGGGGACGGACCCCGGCCCGCCGCTCCGCCGCATCCCTTCCGAAAGCCGTTGCGGGAACCTCGATCCGCTGGCCCTTCCGCACCATCTCCCGGGGCGAAACCGCCCGGCCCTCCAACCGGACCGCCCCTTCGCACAGAAGGGCCTGCCACCGGGAACGGGAAAGGAGGGGAACCTCCTCGGCCAGCCACCGGTCGATCCGCATCCCGCCTTCCGTAGCAACGGTCAAAGTCCTGCCTCCGGTCGAACTCATGCAAGAAATTCAAGGTGAAAACCCCAAGGACTCAACCGGGAAAAACTCGAAACTCGGAAACTCGAACCGGGTCATAAAATATTGACCATCCTCAATGAAAATTTACGACCGGACTTAAATAGGTTGACCGCTCGCCGCGGATCTCCGACACCCGAATCGAACATTCCAACAGTAACTTTCCCATCTGCATCCATTTTCCAGCCCCATTTTCGCGCCGGGTTAAATTTTGATGATATTGACGTTTCCATCGGCTATAAGGAAATAGGTTCATAAAAACAAGAACCTAAGAAATACCACCTCGACTTACACTAGGTGAAGATACTCAAATATTATACCAAATGATGAGCCGGACCGTGAATGGGGAGAAGTGGTTCGGGGCGCGGGAGAAGGAGTACCTGCGGAAACTGATCCGGCAGGTGGCCGCGTTCTCCGGCATCCGGGTCATCACCTACGCGTTGATGGACAACCGCTTCCACGTTCCCGCGGAGGTGCCGCCCGAGCGGGTGGTGCCCTACGACGAGATCGTCCGCTGCAGGTGCCGCTACCTGACCCAGGGGGACATCATCGGCTGCGCGGAGTTCCTCCGGGAGGCGACCCGGCCGTTGCAGCCGCACAGGAAACGTCCGATCCGGCCGCAACTTCCCGCACCCGTGGTTGCACCGTTCAACCGGCACAAGCGGCAGCGATCTTGGAACCGGGGTCGTCGGCAACCGCCGCAGTTTTCCAGAGCGCTGGAATTGCTCGGGATTCCCTCCCGTCGAGGCTGAAGAGACCCTATCCGAGAAGTCCTTTTACCATCCGGCAGAAAGCTTGAGTACCCGCGAGGTAGGGGGTCGGGCCCACATGGGGATGGAAGGACCGCAGGGGGAACGGAGACTGGTCGAGAAATTCGTACGGGGTCTTCGTTTCCTCGAAAAAGGCGATGAAGGCGGCGATGTCCCAGACTTTGACCCGGAAGTCCACCGCGCCGGAGAGTGCGCCCGTGGCCACATAGACGCCCTCCATTGTGCCCGAGCCCAGGGAGCGGATCCGGTGGTCTTCCAAAAGTGGCAGCAGCCGGGCCAGCCGCTTGTCGCGGATGGGGAACTGCAGACCGATCGGCCCGGAGCCGGATTCCGCGGGCCGGTGACACCGCAGCGGCCCATCCCCTGCAAACACGCCCCGGGCGGCTCCGCCGTGGATCAGCCGCTTCCCCGCGAAATCGTACACCCATCCATAGACCGGGAATCCCTCCCGGAGCAAGGCCAGCGAGATCGCGCAATCGGGCAGACCCATCGCGTAGTTGTTGGTCCCGTCAACGGGGTCCAACACCCAGGCGAACCGCGAATCGACGGGGATCGGAGCGGTCTCCGGGGCCGACTCCTCGCTGCAGAGCACATCGCCGGGGAAAGCCTGCCCCAGAAAACCGAGCACCCGCTCCGAGATCGCCCGATCGACCTCGGTCACCCGGGAGGAATCCGCCTTCCACTCGCTCTCGACCGCTCCGAAAGAGGCCACGAACAGATCCACCTGATCCGCCACCGCGCGCCGGCCGGCGGCTATCCGGGCCTCCAGAGCGGGGTCAGGCACCGGGGGCGGTCTCCGGCTCGCGGGAGGGGGCGACGCTCATCTCGCGCAGCGCTTCCTCGGCGATCCCAACCGCCTCGTCGATGGAAGCCTCGTCGTGGGCCGCGCCTAGGAACCAGTTGTGATGGGGGTGGAAGAACGCGCCCCGGGAAACCGCGAGCGAGCAGAACCGCTGCATAAGCCGCAGATCATGGTCTCCTTCGAAATAGGGATACGGGGCCGCCCGCGGGCCCGAGCAGCGCAGATCGAACCCATGGCGGGCACCCGCCTCGGTCAGTCCCCGGCAGAGCCGGTCGCCCGCCGCTTCGATCCGGGCGGGAATTCCCTCGCGCGCGATCACCCGGAGACAGGCGGCGGCGGCGGCCATGGCGTCGGCGTTGTTCCAGTAGCTCCCGGTCAGGAAGACTTTGGCCGCCGCCGTCTTGAGCGACTCCCGCCCCGCCGCCGCGGAGATCGGATAGCCGTTGGCGATCGCCTTGCAGTAGCAGGCGATGTCGGGCTCGAACCCGAAGCAACGATGCGAACCGCCGGCGTGCAACCGGAAACCGGCGCGGATATCGTCGAGCACGAAGACCATGCCCCGGCGGTCGCACTCTGTGCGGATATCGCCGAAAAAACCGGCCTCCGGCATTTCCGAGGGCGCGAACGAGGGATGGTGGTAGGGGGTCGCGATGACGGCCGCCAACTCGCTCCCGAGCCCGGCCGCCAACGCCCGGAAGCCCTCGCGGTCGTTCCACCGGAAGCGGTGGACATGCCTCCGGTCCTCTTCGATGATGCCCCCGAAGCCGGGGGCGCACCAGGCGTCCACACCGTGGTAGGCGCCTTTGACCATGAGGATCTTCTTCCGCCCCGTCGCTTCGCGGGCGACCTGCAACGCCCAGGTGGTCACGTCGGAACCGTTCTTCGCGAAGACCGCCCAATCCGCGAAGTCGATCCGTCCGACGAGCAGCTCGGCGAGTTCGATCATTTCGACCGGGGGCTGGTTGTAGAGGTTGCCCCTGGCCCGGGCGCGGGCGGCCGCCTCCTCCACCTCCGGATGGTGGTAGCCGAGCACGATGGGACCGAAGCCGCACATGAAGTCGATGTACACATTGCCGTCCACATCCCGGAAGCGGCACCCCTCAGCCGACTCGGCGAAGTAGGGAAACACGCCGGGCAGGCCGGCGGCCGGGCTGGTGTGGCCGTAGATGCCGCCGGGGATCACGCGGACCGCCCGCTGGAAAAGCGCGCGGGACTGCGACAGGTGCGATGGGAAAAAGCCGGACACGGTTCGAAAAG
The DNA here is from genome assembly GCA_046541615.1 of Puniceicoccaceae bacterium. Classification (GTDB taxonomy): domain Bacteria; phylum Verrucomicrobiota; class Verrucomicrobiia; order Opitutales; family Puniceicoccaceae; genus Puniceicoccus. The sequence continues at coordinate 2,261 of JBKHCX010000006.1, read as the reverse complement.
AGGAAAGCGGTAGCCCCGCGCGGTTACGAGGTCAATTCCGCCGCGGAAAAAAGCGAGACAAACTCGTCGGGAACTTCCGCGGCGACCCGGGCTTCGCGACCCTTCCACGTCCACCGGAGATCCCACGCGTGCAGAAAGAGGCGGCGGGTCGAAAACCGGCTCCGGAAGACCCGGTTGGCCCCGAAGTCACCGTAATTGCGGTCGCCGAGAATGGGAAGCCCGTGCCGGGCCGCCTGAACCCGCAACTGATGCGTCCGCCCGGTGCCCGGCTCCAGAAGCAGCAGCGCCAGTGGCAGCGGATCGCGTCGGAAGTCCTTTTCCTCCCCACGCGTCTCGGCTTCGCGGCCGGAGGAACCGACCCGCACCCTCACCTTTCCTCCCTCCTTTTCCTTGACCAGCCGGTCGCGCCAGAGAAACCGCCGCTGCTCAGGCCGGCCGACCACCACGGCCCAATAGCGCTTTCGGATCCGGCCATCCTCGAACGCCCGCCGCAGCCGCCCCACCCCCTCTCCGGCGGCGAGCAGGATCACCCCGGAGGTCGGACCGTCCAGGCGGTGGCAAAGCCCGATTCCGCCGTCCGGTCCCTCCCCCGGCCGGTAGGACTCCGTCCTCTTCTCCCAAGGCGCGCGGAGGAGACAACGCCCGCGGTCCCCCGGTCCGTTGGGATGGGAGAGCACCCCGGCCGGCTTTTCAACAGCGACCCATTCGTCGTCCGAATCGAGGACGCGGACTTTCGGATGCCAGGGCAGGGATTTCCACTGCCCGGGATTCATCGATAGTGGAACGTAATCTCCATCCGGGTCCGCTCACCGAGAGCGCGGACCATTTCCCGGGTCCAGGCGCCAAAGGGCGCGCGCGCGTGGACGGCGTCGAGGCAGATCATCGTGCCAAGTTCCCCCGCGGTGGATTCCTCGACCTTCAGCTCGGCGATGGAGCCGCGGCGGTCGATGTGGAACACGACCGTGACAGAGGAAAAGGTTTCGGAGCCGCCGACGGATACCTCGCGGATGAGCCGGTGCCATTCGGCCTGGATCGCCTCGAGGGTCCGCTGGGTGTAATCCCCGAAATCCGTCAGCCGGGAATCGACCGCCAGTTCGCCCCGGCGGGCCGCCCGGCTCTCCGACCGGTTCAGCGGCGCGAGCAGCACCTCGGCCCCCACCCGCTTTCTCGGAAGCGGACGGGCCGCTGGGTTGTTCACGGAGGGCGACGGACGTTCGGAAGTCGATTCGACCGGTCCGTCGTCCAGGACGACCGTCCCCGGCCGCCGCTCCCGCTCGCCCGGATCCTTGCGGACGCCGCGTTCGGCGCGCGGGATCTCCGACCCCGGGCGGTTCTCGGTCTCTTCGATCCACTCGGGAGTCTCCCGCTCGACCCGCGGGGCGAGTTCACCCACGGACCCCCCGCCGGACTCCGGGGACGGTTGGGCGGTGGCCGCCTCGCTGTACACACCCGGACTCAACTCCTCGCGGGTCTCCCCCCGTTCAAGGAAAGTCTGCGATTCGTCCTCGCTCTCCCGCAGGGGGAAGGAGGAATCATCCGGCGGATCGCCATCCGGCTCCGCAGCCTGCTGGTCGCGGGCCCCGATGTTCCGGGTTTCATCCGGCGGATTCGAGGGAACCTGCGGACTCGCCTCGACGAACCGTTCACGCACGGGTTGGACCCATACCTCGATCTCCCGGTTCCGGGACGGGTCGGACGGTTCGAGGCCGGAAAGACCGTCGAAGGCGGAATCGAGCTGCCGCGCCCCCGACCAATTCACGGCCGCGGACACGGCGACCGCCAGCACCCAGACGGCGGCGCGCCCCCAGTGCCTGCGTCCGCCCACATCTCCGAACCAATCCGTCATTGTCGAAAGCCAGCCTATGCGCCGGAAGGGGCCTTCTCAAGGGAATTCCGAGGATTGGACCCGGAGAGTTCCCACAGGCGTATTCTCTATCGGGTCAAAAACAGATTGACATTCTCAACTCAGAATTGCGACCATATCCGGATCTCTTGCTGCGACTACGAATGCATCCCCGGGAAAACGGTCATCCCATCCCAATCGGCGCCTTCCATCGGCTTCGGGCGGATCGGGCGTTTCCTGTGCGACTCCAACGGCCGGGAGACCTCCCGCACGAATTCCGCGCAGCCGATGATGTACCCCTGGGTCAGGTAGCGGCACCTGCAGCGCAGGACATCCGCCATCGGAAGCCTGCCCTGCTCCTGGTCGATCACCCGGGCGGCAGCGGCGGGATCGACCGATCCCTTGCCCTCCCTCGGGG
>JBKHCX010000005.1:0-38195 GCA_046541615.1 Puniceicoccaceae bacterium | reverse complement strand
TGAACCGCTCCGACCACACCGGGCCGAAGCGCTCCCGGGACTTGTTGAACCAGGTCGCGAACCTCTGGTTGATCGTCTTCATCAGCCAGGAGACATCGTGCATGCGGGCCAGCAGCCTCTCGCGCAGGGCCTGCCCCCGTTCGTCGTTGGCGGCGAGCAGTTCGGCCAGCGCCTCCGCCGAAAGCGGCTGCCAGGGGGTGACCTCGGGATAGAGCACCGCGAAGCGGCGGACGATCTCCCCGTCGGGCACCACCCGCTCGGGCGGCACCTCCGCGAAAACGTGGAAGTGGTTGTCCATCACCGCGTAGGTGATGACCCGGATGCCGGAGAACTCCGCCACCTGCCAGATCAGCTTCCGCAGGTACTCCTTCTCCCGCATCCCGAACCACTTCTCCCCGTTCACCGTCCGGCTCATGAGATGATAAAAGGCTTTCGCACCTTCACCGAGCTTGAGGCGAGGTCTTCTATTTTTGGATTTCATGTTCATGGACACCAGTTTCGCAGATCCCCAGGAAGACACAACCCAACTTTTGTCCGAAAAGATATTTTGTTGGAGCGACAAGTTTTTTTCGACCCGGGCTGGTTTTGGGCCGATTTGTCGTGGCGGGGGAGGCAAATAGTTTTCGACCCGGGCGGATATGTGGGTGTGATTAAGAGTGCGGGTGCCGATGTTTGGCCTCTATCGGCAATCCCAAGCATAAATCCGAACGTCCAATCGACGCACCTTGAGAACGTGTCTCGAGGGCAAGCCGTTACGGGTTGGACGACTGAAGTCATCCAACTACGTAGCCGCATGACTTCATTCGTGCGACCACGGCGCGGGGAGCACTCCGGCGCGGCCGGCTTATGCCTGGACACCGAACCTTGCTTCCCGGTTGCCGGGTATGTTGTCCGGTCTTCGGGCCGCTCCCTCTGCTCCGGGACGGTGGAAGGGGGCCACTCCGCGCGGCGGGCTTATGCCCCGCAGCGCTCTTGCATCGACCGGAACGGAAAACTCTTTCGAAAGTCTTCGCTATTTTGGCTTAAGCTTTTACAAACCAAAAGGTTCGGTTCGATTCTTCATCGGCGATGCGCCCGGCGGAGGGCCGGCTTGCTAGCGGAGGGCCAGTTTGACGAGTTCCTCGGTGCTCGGGGTGGCGGAGGCTTTCTGCAGCACCCGGTCGATGGCTTTCCGGGCGTCGGCCGGCTTGAAGCCGAGGGTGACGAGGGCGGCCGCGGCTTCGTCCGCCGCGGCCTGGTTCTCCGCCGGTCCGCCGGACGAAGGGGGCCGGGCCGACGGGATTGCGACGGAGGCCATTTTATCGCGGAGTTCGACGACGATCCTCTCGGCGGTTTTTTTTCCGATGCCGGGGAAGGTGGCGAGCATGGCCGTGTCGCCGGAGGCGATTCCGGCGGCCAGGGATTCGGCCGGAACGCGGCTCAGCATGGTCAGGGCGGTCTTCGGTCCGATTCCCGAGACCTTGGTCAACAGATCGAAAAGATCCCGCTCGGACGATTCGAGAAATCCGTACAAATCGGCGGAATCCTCGCGGAACACCTGGCGGATGTGGAGGGCGACCTCGACGCCGGGGGCGGGCAGCCGCTCGCCGACGCGGAGCGGCACGTGGACGCCGTAGCCGACGCCGCCGGCCAGAACGACCGCGTGCAGGGGGCGGCTCTCGCGGAGAACGCCTTGGAGGTAAACGATCATGGCCGGGTTCGGTTCACTCGGATCCCTTCCACTTGTCGAAGACAAGGACCTCGTTGGGCAGGGTCAGGTCGCCCCGGCGTTCCGCGAGGATCTCCTTTTTCTTTTCGAGGTCGATCCAGTAGAGACCGTACTGACCGGCGGACTCGCTCAGGGGGACGTCGAAATGCTCGGGGAAGCGGATCCAGGCCCAGTAGCCGACCCGGTAGAAAGGAACTTTGGAGCCGGGGACGAAAACGGCTTCCTCGTGGACCCTGGCCTCCAGCTCGTGGGCGAGCGCCCGTTTGTCGTCGAGGTCGGTCGAGGTCCGGTAGCGCTCGATCAATCCGTCGATCTCCGGATCGGCGGTGTTGGTGATGTTGTTGGTCTGCGGCTGGTTCGCGTTGTCGGAGTGGAAGCCCTCCCAGTAGCGCGGGTAGGGTAGGCTGGAGTTCCACCCGGCGAAGGCGATCTGGTGGCGCTTCTCGATCACCTGTTTGAAGGACGAGGTCGGTTCGAGGGACAGGATGTTGATCTCCAGGCCGGCCTTGCGCGCCTCCTCCTTGAGGATCTGCGCTTCTTCCTGCCGGGGGCCTTCGGGCACGGTCAGCGTGAAGCTGAGCCGCCTGCCGTCGGCGTCGCGTAGGATGCCGTCGCGCCCCTGCTCCGTGAAGCCGGCCTCGGCGAAATACTCCCGGGCCTTTCGGATGGAAAACTCCCGGGCGCGGAGGGTCGGGTGGGTGAAGTCGCCGTAGCCGTCGGAGGTGGTGTGGAGGCGGGCGAAATCCCCGCGGAAGTGCTTCTCGATCACGCGGTCGAAGTTCATCGCATGGTGGATGCCCTTGCGGATCGTGCGGTTGTCGAGCAGGGGTTGGGCCGTGTTGATCCAGAGGCCGACGCTGGGACGGGGGACCCGGTTGTAAAAGACCGCCTTGCGGATCAGTCCGCGCTCGAACGGCTCGACGCCCGTGGAGCGTTCGTTCCAGTACTCGGGCAGGGTGAGACCGAACATGTCGAAATCCCCTTTCTTGAATCGTTCGAAGGCGATGTTGAGTTCGCGGACGAGTTCGAAGTGCTTCGCGTCCGGGTTGAACCGGTTCCGGTAGAACTTGTGTCCGTCGGCCCACCAGTCTTCGACGCGGCTCATGCGGATGGAGCGGTTGTTGCGGATGTTTTCGCGCTTGAGTTCGTAGGGGCCCGTGGTCGGTTCGAAGCTCCATTGGTTGTCGGTGACCCAGTCGGGGCCGAGAGTGCCGTGGAAGTGGGCGGGCGCCGGGCGAAGACCGGCGAACTCCAGGGGTTCGGGCTTGGCGTTGGCGAGGTGGATGGCGAGGGTGTGTTCGTCGTAGCGGGTGATCCCCTCGTATTCCTCGGTGTACCAATTGTTGTACCAGGGCGCGCGGATGTGCGGGGACTGCATGAAGTAGAAGAGGTAGAGGAAATCGTCGGTGGTGACGGGCTCGCCGTCGGAAAAGCGCGCCTCCGGACGGAGCCGGAAAAAGACGGTCTTCTTATCCGGCAGGACGGCCCATTCCGACGCGAGGGCGGCGAAGAATCCGCCGGTGACCGGATGGCGGTCCACCAGGCCGATGGAGTTGTCGTCGAGGAGCACGCTGCGGAAGGAGTGGTTCGAATCCGGGCCCACCGTGCGGATGGTCGGGGGGAAGTTGAGGATGAAGGATCGCAGGGTGCCCCCGCGGACGGCCTCCGGGGAGGCGAACGGTTCCTGGTCCATTCCGTCGCGCCAGTCCAGATCGTCGGGAAGGTCGCCGGGGGAGGCCATGCGGAAGAACTCCGGATTGGCCGCGTAGTATTCCTCCGGGGGGACGGCGTCGGCGTCGGCGGCCGCGGCGCCCGGGGGCTCCGTATCGGCCGGATCTCCGCAGGAGGAAAGGAGAAGGGCGCCCGCGCCCAGCACAGCGCCGGCGGCGAGGGGGAGGAAACGAAAGTCCAACCAAGTCATGGAGAGGAACGTGGGGCGGAATCCGCCGGGGTGCAAACCTGTTCGGCGGTCAGCGGTAGTAGGAAAACTTCTTCGGGTCGAAGGCCTCGCGGATGGCTTCGCCGACGAAGGTGACGAGAACGAGCACGGCGACCATGCCGAAGAAGGTCGAGGCGACGATCCAGGGGGCGTCCAGGCGCTGGGTTCCCTGTTGGAGGAGTTCCCCCCAGCTGGCGGTCGGCGGCGGGATTCCGAAGCCGAGGAAATCGAGGGCGGTGAGCGAAGTGATGCCGGAGGCCACGGTGAAGGGGATGAAGGTGACGACCACCGAAAGCGTGTTCGGCAGGAGGTGCTTGAAAATGATCCGGACGGGTCCGGCCCCGGCCACCCGGGCGGCCGCCACGTAGTCGCGGGCGCGCTCGCGGTAGGAAGCCGTGCGCATGTAGCTCGCCATGCCCACCCAGTTGAAGATCACCATGACCGCGAGAAGGGCGCCGATCCGCATGTCGGCGCCGACGTTGGGCGGGATGGTCGAGGCGAGGATGATCACCACGTAGAGGAACGGGATGTTCGACCAGATCTCCATGAGCCGCTGCCCGAAAAGATCGATCCACGAACCGAAGTACCCCATCGCGCAGCCGAGGAAGATGGCGAGGAGATAGACGCAGGCCATCAGGGCCAGGGAGAAGCCGAGGGCGATCCGGAAGCCGTAAACGAGCCGTGCGAGGACATCCCTGCCCAGCGGATCGGTGCCGAAGTAGTGCTCGTCTTCGGCCGAAGGCGGATAGGGCGGGAAGGAGTCGTCGCGGTAAACCGATTCGTTCGGGCCGTAGGGGATCAGGGGCATGAGGACCCAGTTCGGATTCCCGGGCTTGGCGAACTCCTCTTTGATTTCGCGGTAGTCGGCCTCGTAGGGGTAGTCGAAGCCGAAGGTCTCGCCGGTGTGTTCCCCTCCGTAGGTCGGGAAAAAGAAGCGACCCTCGTAATAGACGACGAGGGCGCGGTTGTTGATCCACAGCTCGGCGAGGGCCGAGGCCGCGATCACGCCGAGCAGCAGCAGGAAGGACCAGTAGCCGCGCTTGATCGAGCGGAAGCGGGCGAGTCTTTTCCGGGTCAGCGGGTTCACGGCGGGGTCAATCGAAGCGGACGCGCGGATCGACGAGCGCCACGAGGAAGTCGGAAAGGATGTTCCCCAGGAGCAGGAGCACGGAGGAAACGAGCAGAATCCCCATGACGACCGGGTAGTCCCGCTCGATCAGGGAGGTGTAGCCGAGGAGGCCGAAACCCTCGATCGAGAAAATCTTTTCGATGAGAAACGAGCCGGTCACGAAGAGGGAGAGGGCGTTGCCGAAATTGGTGGCGATCGGGATCAGCGAATTGCGCAGGGCGTGGCGGAAAACGCCGCGGCGGAATCCGAGCCCTTTCGCCGCGGCCGTGCGCATGTAGTCGGCGGCCAGATTGTCGAGGAGGCTGTTTTTCATGAGCAGGGTGAGGAAGGCGAAACTCCCGATCGTGTAGCAGGCCAGGGGCAGGACCGAGTGCCGGAGCAGATCCGAGACTTTTCCGGCGAAGGAGAGGTCCGTGAAGCCGGGGCTCACGAAGCCGCCGGTGGGGAACCACTCGAGCCGGAAGGCGAAGAAGACCAGGAGCAGGGCGCCGAGGACGTACCCGGGCACGGCGTAGCCGGTGAAGACGACGATGGAGCTGAAGCCGTCGATCTTCGTGCGGTGCTTGATCGCCTTGAGGATGCCGAGGGGGATGCACACGGCGTAGGTCAGCACGAAGGTGACCACCCCGTAGTAGATCGAGACGGGCAGGCGCTCCAGGATCATGCCGGCGACCGGAATCTGGTAGCGGTAGGAGTCGCCGAGGTCGCCGCGGACCACCTGCCCCAGCCAGCCGAGGTAGGCGGCGAACCAGGGCTTGTCGAAGCCGTAGTGGGTCTTCAACTGTTCGATCTGGCCGGGGCTCAGTCCGAAGCCCTCTGCCGGGGACCGCGCGCCCTCCTCGCCGGCCATCTGTCCCTGCATGAGGGCCTGCTCGACCGGCCCGCCGGGAAGGAAACGCGTGATCGCGAACACCACCAGGGTGATCCCGATCAGGGTCGGCACGACCAGAAGCAGGCGTTTGAGGAAATAAATCTTCACCGGAACCGGAAGAGAACCCATTCCGGAGGGGAATTCAAAGGCAAATCTCTTTCGGAAAAGAGTGAAAAATGGTGTTGACACCCGTCGTGCCGGGGTTGAGTGTGGGGTCCTTATGAAACACTTATCTACTTCTTTCTTTCTCGGCCTTCTCGTCGCTTTCTCCGCCGGACCCGCTCAGGCGCAGGATGACGGAGGCTTCAGTCCGATGGTTCTCGAAGGAGCGATCTCCGCGTCGGTCTCCGTCGATGAAGTCGAATTCACCTTGAGTTCCGGCAGAGTCATCCGAATCGGAGAAGACGGGGTCCAGGTTCTCGATTCCGGTGAAGGCACCGAAACCGATGCCGAGCCGATGTCCTGGGGGGATGTCAGCACGCTCGGTTCGGCGGAGAGGGCCGCCCTGACCCAGCGTCTCACCCGGTCGCTCGAACAGTTGTTGACCGCTTACGACGACGAGCTGGTGTCCGAGGACGACACGATCGAAATCATGAGGTTCCTTGTCGATGTGGACCTGCCGTGGGACGAAACCCTTCGCCAAGAGGCCGAGGATCGTTTCGGACCTCTGGTCACTCCGGCCACCGACAGTGACGGGGATTCAACCGACGAAGAGACCCGGCTCACCGACCCGATTGAAGGAACGAACGATGAAACACAGGATCCGGTCCAGGTGACCGACCCGATCGACACGACGACGGACTACTTCACGCCGGGAAGCTGATTCCGGCCGCCAAAAGGTTCGATTAACCTTTTTTTAACGCCCGCGGAGACGCGGGCGTTTTTATTGCCGTTGCCAGCGGATCGCCGGACCGTAGCATGAGCGGGTGCCGGTGGTTTCCGCCGCCGTGACTCGCCATGCCGGATTTTTCAGCCATTTTCGAAGTCTCATGGACCGATCCGCGGGTTTTGTTTCTTCTGGGGCTCGTTCTTGCGGCGATTCTCGGCGGTCTCGTCTTTCTGGCGTTGCAGATGGAGCGGCGCCGGGTCCTCTCCGCTTCGAAACAGGAGGACGCCGAGCGTCTCGGCCGCGCCTTCGAGGGCACCGGTCTCGGATTCTGGGACTGGGATATCGAAAAGGGGGTTTTCACGTACGACGAGGAATGGTTCGCCGCCCACCTCGGCTACGATGATCCCGAGCGCGAGCTGGGGCTCGATTTCATAGGGGCGATCACCCACCCCGCGGACGTCGCGGCGAAGAACGACGCCCTCCTGCGCCACATGACGGGCGAGACCGAGTCCTATGCGGCGGAGTTCCGGCTCCGGCACCGCGACGGCGCCTGGCTGTGGATCCTGTCGCGGGGCAAGGTCTTCGAGCGGGACAAAGGGGGACGGGCGCTGCGGTTCGCCGGCGCCGATTCCGTGATTCAGCAGCAGAAGATGATCGAACAGGTTCTCGGCATCGAGAAGGAGGTCGCGGTTCGTTTCGGCGAGGTCTATTCCCGCGAGGGTGTTCTCCAGGCGCTGGCGGAGGGGCTGGGGAAGCTGGCCGAATTCGAGTTCTCCGCGGTCTTCCTGCGGAAGGACGGAGAGCCGCGGATGGAGCGCATCTTCGCCCGCAATCTTCCCGCCGGACTGGACGCGGTTTCGTCCCTGTCGCGGCCGGTCGGGACCGAGTTTGTCTTTTACTACGACGAAAAGGATGCGGCCGGCCTGCCGGGGGCGAAGGCAACCGGGGAGCCTGTGTCCCTGACCGAAATCCGCATCGTCCGCGGCGGCGAAGTCGCCGGATGCATCTGGATGGGTTCGCGCGGGCGCCGGTTCGCCCCGGGCGTGGTCATGGAAGCCATCACGCAGCTGGAGGCGCAGGCCCAGGGCGCCCTCGACCGGATCGAGTCCGAGGCGTACTACCGGGCCGGGCAGCGGAATCTCAATTCACTGATCAACTCCATCGACGAGATGATCTTCATCCTCGATCCGGAGCGGCGGATTCTCTACACGAACGAGGTCGTGGGGGCCGAGTTGCGCCACGAGCGGGAAACGCTCCTTGGCACGGATATTCTCCTGTTGGTTCCGGAGGAGGAGCGGACGCTGGCCCGGGAGAATTTCGCGGATCTCCTCGGCGGCGGTCTTCCGCTCGCTTCGGCCAGCTTCGAGCGGAAGGACCAAAGCCGCATGAGCGCGGAAGTCCAGATGACGAGCGGCCGTTGGGGAGAGTCGGACGCCATCTTCTGCGTGGTCCGCAACTCGGGTCGGCGCGACGAGGCAACCCGCGCCCTGGAGGAGCGGGACCGCCGTCTGCGGGTCGCTTCGCGCGCCTTGGTCGAATTGATCACCGCGTCCGACATGGAATCCGGGATCCGCGAGGCGGTCGAGCTGGTGGCGTCGATCTTCGAGGCCGACCGGATCCGCGTCTCGGAGAAGACCGCCCGCGGCACGCCGGAGCGCGGGGTGGAGACCAGTGTGATCTGCTGCTGGAGCCGCGATTGGACGCCGGCGATCAACGTGGATGGCCGCGGATCGGAGATCCGTTTCCTCGAAGTCGGAGAGTGGGCGGACGATCTGCGGGCGGGAAAGAGCGTGGCGGTGGTCCGCGACCACTGCGGGGGCGAAGCCCGCGCCCACATGGAGCGGACCGGGGTGCGCTCCATGCTGCTGGTGCCGATCCGGCTGCGGGACATCTGGTGGGGGGTCATGTGCGCCGAGCTGGAGGACGAGGTCCGCGAGTGGACCCCGGGAGATGTCTCCCTGCTGGAGATCGTGGGCTCCGGACTGGCCGGACTGGTCGAGACGGTGCGGTTGCAGCGCGACCTGATCGAGGCGAAGAACGAAACGGAGAAGACCAACGCCGAACTGGGGAAGGCCATCGAGCACGCCCGGGAGATGGCCGGGGAGGCCTCCCGTGCGAACCGGTCGAAGACGGAGTTCCTGGCGAACATATCCCACGAGATCCGCACGCCGATGAACGCGATACTCGGTTTTTCCGAGCTGATCGAGGCGGACGTCGACGATCCCACCCATCTGGAGTTTCTCCGCGCCATCCGCTCCAGCGGCAAGACCCTGCTCGCGCTGATCAACGACCTTCTCGACCTGTCGAAAATCGAGGCGGGAAAGATGTCGCTCGAATACGAGCCGGTCTCGCCGGCGGATCTGATCCACGACATGCTGAACATTTTCCAGGTCCGGTGCGAGGAAAAGGGGATCGGGCTCGAGTACGAGATCTCCCCGGACTTGCCGCGGCGGGTGCTCCTCGACGAGGCGCGGCTCCGCCAGATCATCTTCAACCTGCTCGGAAACGCCGTGAAGTTCACGCACGAGGGGAAGGTCGAGTTGCGGGCCGGGTGCCGCTCCAAACCCGACGCGCCGGACAGGACCGACCTGCGCATCGAGGTTTCCGATACGGGCATCGGCATCGGACCGGAGGACCAGAAGACGATTTTCGAACCGTTCGAGCAATCCTCCGGGCAGAAGCAGAAGGTGTACGGCGGGACCGGTCTCGGCCTTTCGATCACTTCCCGCCTGGTCGGCATGATGGGGGGGACCCTGAGCCTGAGCAGCGCGCTCGGCCGGGGCAGTTCGTTCGTGATCGATCTGACCGACGTAACCGTCCTGCCCGCCCAGGAGGCCGCCTTCGCGTCCGCATCCGGGACGGCGGAGGGAAGGGGGCCGGATCACGGTTTTTCGGGTTTGAGGGCCCTGGTCGTGGACGACAACCTTCTCAACAGGCGGGTGCTCTCCGCTTCCCTGCGTTCCTACGGACTCGAGGTTTGCGAGGCGGAGGACGGGGAGGAGTCCGTCCGGAAGTTCGATGAGGCCCGGCCGGATGTCGTCTTCATGGACTTGCAGATGCCCGGTCTCTCCGGAGCGGAAACGATTCGCCGGCTCCGCGGGAGGAACGGGGATCTCCCGTTGCGGGTGGTCGCCTGCACGGCCCTCGATCCTGATCGCGCCCGCGGCATTTCCCGGCGCGCCGGGATTGAGGAGATTCTTTTCAAACCCATTTCGCGGAGTGCGCTGGCCGGGATACTGGAGCGTTTCCGGCCGGGTTCCGGGGTCGCGGCTCCGCCCCCCTCGCCGCCGGGGCCCCCGCCTCCGGAGCCGCCGGCCGTGCGGATGGATCCCGCCCGCCTGGGCGAGCTCGTCGGGTCGCTGCGGTCCGGACCTCTGCGCGACTGGGACCGTCTTCGCAGGCATATCCGGATCGCTCCGGTCGCCGGGGCCGCCGATGCGATCCGCAAGGCGGGGGTCGATTACGAGGTTCCGGCGCTGGTCGATTATTCCGAGGAATTGCAGCACTGGATCCGTCTTTTCGATGTGGTCAAACTGAAGGAAGCCATGGACAGGTTCCCGGGAATCGTGGAGAATCTGCGCGGCGAATCCGCCGGGGAGGTGCTCCGGTGAGCGCGGCCCCCGAAGGTTCCCGAAAGCCGGTGGTGCTCCTGGTCGATGACAAGGCGCGGAATCTCCAGTTGCTCGGAAACGCCCTCCTCAAGAACGGATACGATGTCGCTCTCGCCGATTCGGGCGCCGAGGCCCTGGAGATCATCGCCGAGTCGCCGCCCGACCTGGTGCTGCTCGACGTCATGATGCCGGGGATGAGCGGCTTCGACGTTTGCCGCAGACTGAAGGAGTCGGAAATGGCTCCGAACCTGGAGGTCATTTTCGTGACGGCGAAGACCCGCAAGGAGGATATCCTGGAGGGGTTCGCCGCCGGCGGAGTGGACTACATCACCAAACCCATCCAACTGCCGGAGGTTCTCGCCCGGGTGAAAAGCCAGATCTCGCTGAAGTTCGCCCGCGACGCGCTTCGCTCGGCCAACCGCGATCTGTCCCACGTCATCCAGACGCAGCGGCGTTTTCTCTCGATTCTTTCGCACGACGTCCGGGCGCCGCTGGCCGGACTCAACAGCCTGCTCGCCGACTGCATCGCCGGCGCCGGCGATCTCGGAAAGGAGGATGTCGTGGCAATGGTCCGGATCTGCGCGGACTCCTGCGGGAGGTTGGTTTCGTTCTTCGAGGACGCGCTGGTCTGGGCGCGGACCGAGGCCGACGGTTGCGGGGAGGAGGAGCGGCCGTTCTCGCTCTCCGACGCGGTCGAATCGGTGCGGTCGCTGCTCCTGCCCCTTTTCGAGAGGAAGGAGGTCTCGCTCGAGATCAGCCTGCCGCCCGGCGCGGCGGTCTTCGGCTGGCCGAACGCGGTCTCCACCGTTTTGCGCAATCTCCTGTCCAACGCCGTCAAGTTCTCGCCCCCGGGCTCGCGGGTGAGGCTCTCCGCCGCCGCCCGCGCGGATCATTTCCTCGTCAGCGTGGAGGACCAGGGGGTGGGTATTCCGCCGGAAAGGATCGCGACCTTGTTCGATCCTGATTCGAGGCGGACGACCCTGGGAACGGGCCGGGAGAAAGGGGCCGGGGTGGGTCTGATCCTCTGCCACAGCCTCGTCGAGAAGATGGGGGGATCGCTGGAGGTCGCGAGCGAGGGGGGGAAGGGGAGTTGCTTCTCCTTTCCGGTGAGACGGTATTTCGAGGAGGCCGGCTCAGCCGGAAATCCCTGATCGAATAATCCCCGGTTTTCGCAGCCCGGCCCTCTCCGGCGCTTCAGAAACGGAAAGTCGCTTTGACCCGTTTCGACACCTTGAAGTAACAAAGCCATAGCAGAAGCATGAGCGTGGTCTTGAGATCTTCGCGGATGAAATCCTCCGGCGAGGCCTGTTCGGCTTGAAGCACGTTGAGGGATACGTAGCTGAAGAGGATGAAAAGAATCTGGAAGCCGTAGAGGCCGATCATGAGAGCGGGAAAAAACCTTCGCCGCTGAAAGAGCAGGATCAGCAGAAAAACAGGTGCGGCCATGATGAAGCCGAAGAGAACGCATTCGACCCCGACCAGCAGAATCATTGCGGCGCCCTTGGTCTGAACGACGCCATCCCATTGGGATTGACTGAAGATCCAGATCAGCGACTCGTCCGACAAACCGGCCAACACCACGAACGGAGTGGCTATCAGCCCGATGACCGGAAGAATGAGCCAGCCTTTGACGCCCTCGTAATCTTCGCAGCCCGGTGGGATGACCCGCGGGGGTTCGAGGCGCTTTTTGAAAAGAAACGGAACAAAGAAAAGGACGGCGAGAAGCACGCCGCATCCGAGCAGGAGAAAAGCGATCGCATTATCGAATTCGGCGGATTCCATGTCAGCCGCCCCCGGGGCTGCGGCAAAGCGGGGATCCCAGCTAAGCTCCCAGTTGGAGTCGTTGTTGATTCGCTGCATGACCGTTTCGAACTCGGGCACCTCCCCGGGTTCGATGCTCGACCGCGTGCGCTGGAACTCGAAACGCGCTTTGACGACCGGCCCCCAGGTCGTGCTCGTCGAGTAACGGACTCCGGGTCCGCTGATCGCTTTTGCGTCGGGTTCCAAATCCCACGGCTCGAAAAGCCTGACCTCGAACTGTTCGACAATTGATATGGGGTCTCCGATGGCGTAGGGGAACCGCCGCTCGATGCGGTCAGGGAAAACGAGGGAATCGACCAGGCTTCTGGCCGCGAAGGAGAAGTACAGCAGCGGGTCGTCGCCGTCGTCCGAGGGGATCCAGGCATCGGGGATTCTGTAGTATTCCCGCGTTTCGACTTCGCCGCTATCGGGGAATTCCTCGTACTCGACAGGTGAGAGGAGTTCCGGACGGGCGTAGGTCGAAGCCCAGTACGTCGAGTAGGACTGGCCGACCTCGTTCCGCGCGGTGTTCTCGAAATAGCGTTGGGTGGCGGCGGCTGCATTGCCCCCGTAGCGGGAGATCACGGTCATCGTGCTCTCTTCGCCGGGCCGGGCGACATGGAGCTTCGTCTCGACGGAGATGAAGTTCCGGTAACGGGGATGCGGGGCAACCGGCGTCAGCGAAGTTTCCCCCTCCCTTACGAGCAACGCGTAGCCGTAGGGATCGACCGGGAGCGCATCGAGCGGTCCGGCCCGCGGACCATGGGTGGGGTCCAGCCAATAGGGGACTCCGTCGATCTCCGCGGTCACGATGACATGGTTGAAAGCGAGCGGGGAGGGCAGAAAGTCGGCTATCCCCGCCTGCCAGGCGGTGTTGACCAGGGCGGGGCAGGCATCAATGCCCAGTTCCCTGAGCATTTGCGCGAGGAGAAGACTCTTGTCCTTGCAGTCGCCGAACCGCCGTTGCCAGACCAGTTCGGGCGGGCGGGGAGTGTAGGCGCCGTGACCCATTTCCAGCCCGAGGTAGCGGATGGTGCTCTGGACGTGGGCGAGCGCCGCTTTCGCCCGTTTCTTCGGGTCGCCCGTCATGGAACGGATCCTTGCGGCCTCCGCCCGCAAATCCGCCGGAAGGTCCGGTTCGCCGGGGTAGAGCGCCGCGGCCCAGTCCGCCACCGCCGCCCAGTCGGCGAAGGTGCTCACCTGCAACTCGCCGAAGACGCGTACGGCCGCCGGAACAGCCGGCTCTCCGGAGACGGGCATCTTGTTGAAAACCTCGTGCCGCCACTCGCGCACATCCGTTTCCGTGTCCGTCACCTCCCGGAGCGGCTCGCCGAGGAAGGATTCCATCCGCAGGGGCTGGTCCGGCGCAGCGAGGATCCGGTTCAACTGCCGGTGGACGGGGACGGACCAATCCAGCTGACGCCGCAAAACGGCTTCCTCTCCGAACGCGGGATTGGCTCCCTGGACCGAGGAAGCGACATCGACAATATCGCCGACTCTCAGATCTTCCAGGACGACGAGCGCCGTGAGGCTGCCATTGAGCAAGCGGCTGGGCATGTCCGACTCGGTGTTGTAAAGCCGCAGCTCCCGTAGATCGTAGGTGGAGATGACCCGGCCATCGCGGATGATGCGTACCCAGTGGATACGCTGGGTCTCGAACAAAGGGTCGAAGGTGAAGGTCCACTGGCCGTTCGCCTCCAGCCCGGATTCGTTCAGAATCTGCACGACCGTGCGATAAAACCGCGTCTTGGTCGGCAGGTGCCACTGCATCTCTACGTCGAGGTAGTATTCGCCGTTGGCCAGATCGGCGTGGGGCCGGTCGTCCGGCGGGGCGATGTCGATGACTTCCACCCAATCCGGAGCGGGCGCGGTCTCGAGCAGACTTTCCGGGACGGTTTGTCCTTTCGCCGAAGCTATGAGAAGCAGCAGACAGATGCCGGGGAGCGAAAGCGGCGATGGCGGACCCATGAAAAGCCGCGATTGAATCCGACCGGGCGCCCGCGGTCAAGCACTTCGCGCGCGCCGCCGCCGCTTGCGCAGCGACAATTCGAGCTTGTGGACCAGCTTCAGCCCCGGATGGGCGTCCGCTATCTTGTGGCGGAAAGGCCGCTTCGGTTCCCGGCCGGTGCAGCGCAGCCAGTTCTCCGCGTACGGCACCTCCTCCGGCGGAGCGTTCCGCAGGGAGCGCACCTCCGCGGGCGTCATGTCGCGGAAGGCGCACAACACCCCTTTCCGCTTCTCCATGATCCGCTTCATGGCCCAGGTTTGCACGCTCGAGCGGTAGAAAGGCACCTCGGGCAACTGGCAGAGGAACGGATGGATCATGCAGCCCATCTTCCCGAAGTGGCGCCGGGCGTGGGCGGCGGTCGCCCCCTCGGACTGCTGGAAATCCCAGTCCGCCTCGCGCAACCTTCGCGTGCTCGCGATTGAAATATCGGTGTAGTACATGGTCACGGAGCGGTCCCGGAACCTCTCGTCCAAGGTGTAGAAGAAGGTCGGAAAATCCCTGGAAAAGGTGACCACCCTCCGGCGGGAGCGGCGCGCGGCCAGCGGAAAGACGGGGTTGAGGAAGGCGGCGTCGGTGAAATGCCCGAAATAATCCCGGATGTAATCGGCATCCGCGCGCTCCACCGGACGGACGACCTGGGCGTCGTCCTGCGTGAAGAGGACGTAGTCGGCCTGCGCGCTCCGCAGGGCCTCCCGCATGTTCGCATAGAGGCCCCCGTACCATTGGGCGCCTTTTTCCGCCCGGGGTTGCATGAGGCCGGCGCCCCCGGGCGGGTTTTCCAGGACCTCCAGGGTGCCGGGGTCCGTGCTGCCGTCATCGACCACGGTGACCTTCGCCTCCGGCAGGTGCCGCACGACGGACTCCAGGCAGTGCCGCAGGAGGGGTCCCCGGTTGTAGGAGAAGACAAACACTTCCAGAGGAAACGAGTTCATGCACGGCGAGTTCGCCCCCAAAACCGGAGACTGTCAATCGCGTCCGCCCCCCACCCGGGTTTCGGGGGTTGCCAGAGCGCGGACGGGGTGGTCCACTTCCGCCCGTCAACCTCTGGTTTCCATGCGTCTTTTCTCCCCCGCGAAAATCAACCTCTTTCTCGCCGTGACCGGGCGGCGGGCGGACGGCTTCCACGACCTGGTTTCGGTCGCGGCGCCGCTGGCCTTCGGCGACGGGCTCACCGTGGATATCGCCGACGGCCCCGGGGACGAGTTGTTCTGCGACCACCCCGCGGTTCCGGCGGGGCCGGACAACCTGGTCCGGAAGGCGGCCGTGGTTTTTCGCCGGGCGACCGGTCTTCGGACCCGGTTTGTCTTCCGGCTGGAGAAGCGCATCCCGCCCGGGGGCGGTTTCGGCGGCGGCAGCGGAAACGCCGCCCGGGCGCTGGAGGCGATGAACGCTCTCAGCGGAAATCCCCTCCCGCCCGAAGGACTGTCCGCCGCCGCGCTCGCGGTCGGATCGGACTGCCCTCTCTTTCTGGCGGGCGGTCCGGTGGTCATGCGCGGTCGGGGCGGGATCGTCGAGCCGCTGCCGGATCCGGCGGATTTCCTTTCGGGGTGGAGGGTGGGGCTGTTCGACCCCGGGTTCGCCAGTGCCACGGGCGATCTCTACCGGAGTTTCGCCGGAACGGGGAGATTCACGCCGCCGGAGGCGGCCGAATCCACCTTGGCGGCGGCGCTCGAGGCGTTTCGCTCCGGCGATCCCGGGCCGCTCCTGCGCAACGACCTGGGGTCCGTTCTGGCCGGAAAATACCTGTTCTACGGGACCCTGGCCTCGATCCTCGCGCACGGGGGGCTGCCGCATTTCGGGATCACCGGCAGCGGCAGCGGCTGTTTCGTCCTCTTCCGCGGGGAGGGCGGGGGGGATGTGCTGAGAGCGATCGCGGACGAGTTTCTGGGGCCGGGCTTTTTGGTTGAAACCGGGTTTGCCGCCGGAGATGATGCCCGGGTTGCCTAGGTAACTCTCTTTTTCCCTCTCCAGTTTCCGTTGTCCGAAGAAAGCAAAGAAATCATCTTGAACGGCATCCCGGCCGCGCCCGGGGTGGTGCACGGTCCCGCTTTCGTTTTCAAGCACGAGGAGGTGGACGTGCCCGTTTACCGGGTGCCCGCCGAGAGACAGGAAGAGGAGAAAAACCGCTTCGAGAAGGCCCTGCTCGAGACCCGCTCGCAGATCCTGAAGATCCGGCAGCAGATCCAGCGGAAGATCGGCGAGGCCGAGGCCCAGATTTTCGACGCCCATCTCCTGGTCCTCGAGGACAAGGCGTTGATCGACGAGACGATCTCCGAGCTGGAGAGCACCGGCAACAACATCGAGCACTGTTTCGCCTCGGTCGCCCGGCGCTACATCGATTTTTTCGACTCGATGGAGGACGAGTACCTGCGCGAGCGGGTTTCCGACATCCGCGATGTTTCAAAGCGGGTCCTGTCGAATCTCGTCGGCGAGACGACGCTCGGCTCGATGGGCGCGGACGGTCTGGGCGAGCCGCACGTTCTCGTCTCGAATTCCATAAACGTGTCCGATGTCGCGCAGTTGCGCAAGGAGAGCATTCTCGGGTTCATCTCGGAAACCGGCGGCCGGACCAGCCACGCCGTGATCATGGCCCGTTCGATGAAGGTGCCCGCCGTCGTCGGGCTCGGGGACGCGAGCGAGAAGATCGCGATATCCGACACCGTCATCGTCGATGGGTACGACGGGCTCGTCATCGTCAACCCCTCCCTCGATTCCCTCTATCGCTACGGGAGGATTTCCGAACAGCGGAAGACGATCCGCGAGATGTACGAGTCGAAGGTCACGCTGCCGTCGGAAACACTCGACGGCAGCAAGGTCCGGATTTTCGCCAACATCGAGGAGGCGGGCGAGGTGGACAGCGTGATCGCCAACAGCGCCGAGGGCGTGGGCCTGTTCCGGACGGAGGGGATCGTGCTGCGCGAGCGCGAGGCCCTCGCCTCCGAGGACCTGCAGTTCGACCAGTACCGCCGTGTGGTCGAGCAACTGGCGCCCCATCCGGTGGTCATCCGCACGCTGGACATCGGGGGCGACAAGTCGTTGCCGGGCAATTTGTTCGTGCGGGAGAACAATCCTTTCATGGGGTTCCGGGCGATCCGCTATTCGCTGAAGAATCCCTCCGTTTTCAAGGAGCAGCTCCGGGCCGTGCTGCGCGCGGCCGCCTACGGCAACGCCCGCCTGATGTATCCGATGATCAGCGGGGTGCGGGAGCTTCTCGATGCCAACGAGATCCTCGCCGAGGCCCGGGAGGAACTGCGCGAGCAGGGGGAGGTTTTCGCGGAGAACCTCGAAGTGGGGAGCATGATCGAGATTCCCAGCGCGGCCTACACCGCCGACGTGATCGCCGAGCACTGCTCCTTCCTGAGCATCGGGACGAACGACCTGATCCAGTACATGCTGGCCGTGGACCGGGTGAACGACAGTGTCGCCCATCTCTACGAGCCGAGTCATCCCGCCATTCTCCGCACCATCCGGACCGTCATCCGCCTCGCCCACGAGAACGACACCCCCGTCGCCGTCTGCGGTGAGATGGCCAGCGATCCCGTTTACGTCCCCCTCCTCATCGGAATGGGCGCCGACGAGCTGAGCCTTTCCCCCAGCCTCATCCCGGAGGTCAAGTTCATGATCCGCCACGTTTCGATGAAGAGCGTCCGCGAACTCGCCGAGGAGGTTCTCGCCATGAAACGCCCCCGGATGATCACCCGCCACCTGCGCGAGTTCTACCGGTCGGTGATGAAAGACTGCGTCGGCGACGATTTCCTCCCCTGAGGGCCGGGGTTCCATGCCTTGGTTTCTCTACGCGGCGCGCAAGCAGATCTTCCCCTCCGGGCGGATCCTGTCGTTTTTCGCCTTCGTCTCGATCATCGGCGTGGCGCTCGGGGTCATGGTCCTTCTGATCGTGCAAAGTGTGATGAACGGCTTCGTCCACGACATCCGCACCAGCCTGGCCAGCACCAACGGCGATGTCCGGATCTTCGGAGACGAATTGATCGAGGACTGGCGTCCGCTCCGGGAATCGGTGGCCGACCTTCCCGAGGTGGCGGCCGCCGCCCCCTTCGCCCAGGGGGTGGTCATGGTCCAGGCGGGCAACCAACCCTTGTTCCCCTACGTCTGGGGCCTGGATCCCGAGCACGGGCCGGATGTGCTTCCGGTCGAAGATTTTCTGTTCGCCGGAGAACCGGAGGCGCTCGACGACCGCTCCGTCTTTCTCAGCTCCGGGGTGGCGCGGCAGCTGGGAGCCGCCCTCGGCTCGGAGCTGGAGGTTTACACCCCCCTCATGCTCGACCGGATGAAGAACGACGAGGTCCTTCTCCCCCTCGGCCTGCGGGTGGCGGGCGTCTTCGAGACGGGGTGGAACGAGGTCGATTCCAACACGATCCTCGTCACCCTCCGCACCATGCGGGAACTCTACGGGCTCGGCGACGGGATCCACGGGCTGACGCTGCGCCTGCGGGAATCCGCCGACGCCCCGGCCTTCGCGGCCGAGCTGAACCGCACCCTTCCGGAGCCGCTCACCGCCCGCTCCTGGATGGAGATGAACGCGGATTTCCTTTTCGTCCTCCGGCTCGAGAAGACCATCCTCTTCTTCATCATGATCTTCATCGTGCTGGTCGCCTCCTTCTCGATCGCGATCTCCCTCATGATGGCCGTGATCCGGAAAACCCGCGAGATCGGCCTGCTCTCGGCCATGGGCGCCTCCCGGTTCTCGATCGGCGCCTGTTTCTGCCTCCAGGGGTTTCTCATCGGGGCGGTCGGCACCGCCCTCGGGGTCGGGGGCGCGCTGGGGGCGCTCCGCTTCCGCGAGGAGATCCTGACCGCCTTCGCGGAGCTGACCGGGCGGGGCCAGGCCCTGGTGGACGCCTACGGGTTCTCCTACCTGCCGGTCCACTACATTCCCTCCGATTTCGTGATCGTCATCACCTTCTCGGTCGTCGTCTCGACCCTCGCGGGCCTGATCCCCGCCTGGCGGGCGGCCCGGCTCCAACCGGCGGAGGCCCTGCGCAGTGAGTGAGCACAGGCAAACGGTCCTCTCCGCCCGCGGGGTGCGGAAATCGTTCCGGATCCCCGGGGGAACGCTCGACGTGCTCAAGGGGCTGGACTTTTCCCTCGAGGCCGGCGCCTCGGCCAGCATCCGCGGAGAGTCCGGTTCGGGCAAATCGACCCTCCTGCACCTGTTCGCGGGCCTCGAGGGGGTGGACGGGGGCGAGATCCGCTGGACCGGCGATTCCATCGGCGAATGGGGGCCGCGCCGGCTCGCCGCCGAGCGGGCTAGGCGGCTCGGCATGGTCTTTCAATCCTACCACCTGATCGGGGAAATGACCGCTCTCGAAAACGTGCTTTTCGCGGCCCGCATCGCCGGACGGCCCGGGCAAGGAACCCGTGCGCGGGCGGCCGGACTTCTCGAACGGGTGGGCCTGGCGGGCAGGGAGCGGCAGTTGCCGGCCAAGATGTCCGGGGGGGAGCGCCAGCGGGTCGCCGTCGCCCGGGCCATCCTCAACCGGCCGAAGCTTCTCCTGGCGGACGAACCGACCGGAAACCTCGACGAGAAAACCGGCGAACGCACCATGGAGCTTCTCCTGCAACTGGTGCGGGAGGAGGGGGTCTCGCTCGTGCTCGTGACCCACAACCCCCGTTTCGCCGCCGAGTGCGACCGGCGCTGGGAACTCAGCGACGGCCACCTGAGCGCGCTCTGACGACCGGCGGACGGTTCCGCGAACCGGTCTTTGCCGAGCCCTCAACGGCGTTCGCCGCCGGGCTGCGGGAGCGCTGGAACACGGAACGATCGACAGGACGCTTCGCGGCCGCCGCGCGCAGTCCTGCGGGAACGCCCGCTCAGTAGGGCAGGGGAAACCGGCCGCTGATTTCCAGCGCGATCTCCCTGGCCTCGCGGACGGCGTCGTCGCTTTCCGGATTGCGGAGAACCTTGTCGATGGCGCAACCGATGGCCGCCATCTCGGTCTCGCCCATGCCCCGGCTCGTGACCGCCGGCGTGCCCAGGCGCAGTCCGCTGGTCTGGAAGGGGCTGCGCGTTTCGCCGGGAACGGTGTTGCGGTTGGTCGTGATGTTCGCCTCGTCGAGCCTTGTCTGGGCCGTCTTTCCGGTCAGGCCGGGGTCGGTTCCCCGCAGGTCGAGAAGGCACAGATGGTTGTCCGTGCCGCCGCTGACGAGTTTGTGCCCTTTCTCGAGGAGGCTCTCGGCCAGGGCCTTCGCGTTTCGCCGCACCTGCGCCTGATAGTCCTTGAAACCGTCCTTGAGGGCCTCCCCGAAGCAGACCGCCTTCGCGGCGATCACATGCATGAGCGGGCCGCCCTGGGTGCCCGGGAAGACCGCCGAATCGATGGCCTTGGCGAAATCGCTCTTGCAGAGGATGAGCCCGCCGCGGGGCCCCCGGAGCGTCTTGTGGGTGGTGGTCGTCACGAAATCGGCGAAGGGGACGGGGGAGGGGTGCTCGCCCGTGGCGACCAGGCCGGCGATGTGGGCGATGTCGGCGAGAAGGAGGGCCCCGTTGTCGTGCGCGATGCGCGCCATGCGTTCGAAGTCGATGATCCGGGCGTAGGCGGAGGCCCCGACGGTGATCATTTTCGGCTGGAACTCCCGCGCGCGTCTCTCCACCTCGTCGTAGTCGATCAGCCCGGTATGCGGATCGACTCCGTAGTTTTCGACCTCGTAGAGCTTGCCGCTGAAGTTCATCGGGTGGCCGTGGGTCAGGTGACCGCCGTCCGAAAGATTCATGGTCAGGATCCGGTCGCCGGGTTTCAGCGCGGACAGATAGACGGCCGCGTTGGCCTGGCTGCCGGAGTGGGGCTGCACGTTGGCGTGGTCCGCTCCGAAGAGTTGTTTGGCCCGGCCGATGGCCAGGGTCTCGGCCTCATCGACGATCGCGCAGCCGCCGTAGTAGCGCTTGCCCGGGTAGCCCTCCGCGTACTTGTTGGTCAGAACGCTGCCGGTCGCCTCCATCACGGCCGGGAGCGTGAAATTCTCCGACGCGATCAGCTCGATGTGGGCCTGCTGGCGGGCTCCTTCCTCGACGAGGATGCGGTGGATTTCCGGATCGAGCCGGGCGAGGGAAACGGCCTCGATCGGCCGGGCGATGGATGCGGGAGTCGTACTCATTGGGTTTCCAGGGAAAGGCGGAGGCGGGGGGGTGTGTCAACGGCTTTGTCCGTTCGAGGCCGGAAAGACTTCCTGATAGAGAAAGCGGAGCAGGCCGGGGATCGCGTCGAGAAGGCTGTCCCGGCACTGGATGTAGTCGTCGATGGAGCGGCCGAAGGGATCGGGCACCTCCGGACTCCCCGAGTCCGCGAACTCGCGGAAGAGGCGGAGGTGGCCGTTCGCCGCGGGAAAGAGGGTTTCGATCATCCGTATGTGGTCCGAGGTCATGCCGAAAACCGCCGATGATTCGGACAGGAGTTCCGGAGTCAGCATCCGGCTGCGGTGATCGGAAATATCGATGCCGACCCGCTCCATGGCGATCCGCGAGTTTTCGGAGACGGGCTCGCCGTCCCGGGCGGCCAGGCCGGCGGACCGCACGCGGAAGGGCGGCGGGTTGGGTTCGCCTTCCAGCGCGTGCCGCAGCAGACCCGCCGCCATGGGACTGCGGCAGATGTTCGCCGTGCAAACAACGGTGAGAGTGACGGGCTTTCCGCTCATGAAACGAAGCAAGCGCAGAAACGCGTGCGCGTCAAACTTCCGCTGTGGCCGCGACCGCCGGGCCCGTGGTCGATGCGGGACCGGCGAACCCGCGGCGGTTCGGTCCCCATTGCCGGCAGGGTCGCCGCGTCGCCGGAAGCCGTTGGAAATGTCTTTTGGGCCAAGCCGTTTCGGGTTGGACGACTGAAGTCATCCAACTACGTGGTGCCACCCCGGCGCGGCAGGCGTAAGCCTGGACACCGAACCTTGCTTCGCCTGTCGCCGGGTATGGTGTCCGGCCTTCAGGCCGCTCCCCGTGCGCCGGGACGGTGGAACTCCCGGCGGGAACGGTTCGCCGGCCCCGGCCAGTTCGTGGAGAGCGGCGAAATCCTGTCCGTTCCCGAAGGTTTCGTTGCGCTCCCGCCGGTGCTGGCGGGGGCTTCGGTTGGCATCCCCGGACCGCCCGGGGCGGACCGGGTTCCCCGCGCCCGCGGTTGCGGCAGGCCCCGCTTTTTGCCTCGTCAATCCGTTTCCGGACCGGCTAGAAGCACTCGTCATGCACGAATGGACTCTCCAGAGCGGATCGCGGAAATCGGCCTCCACCGAGAAACCTTTCGACGACGGCCAGCAGGTGCGCTCGGTCCTCTGCCTCGACGAGGAGGGGGGGCTGCGGCGGCTGGATTTCCACCCGGAGGAGGAAGTGTCCCTGGAGGGGGTGCGGCCGGTGGCCCGCTGGCTCCGCGTCTTCCGCTCGAACGAGTCGGCGCGGGAGATGGAGCGCGAGGCGGTGCAGACGGCCGAGGAGTTGTTCGTCCGGCTGATGGAGGACGACGCCGGCAGCGGGGAGGGGGATGATCCGGAGGCGGCCGCCACCCGCGGGGTTCTCCGTTTTCTCCTGGCGTTGCATCTGGAGCGCAAGCGGGTCCTGCGCCCGGTCGGGCGGATGAAGGCCGACGGGACGCAGTGCTACCGCCATCCGAAAACCGGCGCGGAGTACCGGGTGCCCGCCGCGGAGATGGAGGCGGAGCGTTTGCGCGCGGTGGAAGAGCGGCTCGGCGAAGTCATCGGATAGGCGAACGCGGGGCTTGCTTTTTTGACGATCGGCGTGCGCAATGGCGGAAATGTCGAGTTCTTCGGGGAAAGGAATGTCCGCCATGCGGATGGTTGTGCTGGCTTTTCTTGTCGGCCTGGCCGGATGTCGCTCGACGACGATCGAGGATCCGCATATACCGACGGTTTATCTCGAGGCGTCGGGGTCGGTGCCCGGCGATGAGAACCCGTTCGTGACCCTGCCGGTCAGCGAGACCAGGGTGCGGATTTTCGAGGAGCCGATCTTCGACCCGATGGACATCATCCGGATCGAACTGGTGCGGGTCGAGAGGGGTCTTGCGGTCCGCTACCTGCTCACGCCGTCGGCCTCCCGCGAGTTGATCCGCTCGTCCGGCGACAACATCGGCTACCGGTTCGTCTTTTTCGACAATGCCTCCCCGGTCGGCGCGCGGATGATCGACGGCGTGATCGATGACGGCATCCTCTACACCTTTCTCGAGGTTTCCGAAGAGGAACTGCCGGAACTGGTCGCGGAAATGAACCGCACCCTCGTGGAGTTCCGCCGGAACAGCCGGTGATGGCGGTGGTTCCGCGAGGCTCGCGGGTCTTCCGCATCGGTGTTCTCCTGGCCTGCGGCGTTTTCCTCGCCCCGCTCCTCTCGGCCGGACGGCTGCCTGTCGTGTGGCCGACTCCGAACCGGGCCTTTCTGGAGGGGAAACCGATCGAGGACTATGTGCAGCCGACGGTCTCCGGCCGGATCGAATCGGGCCTTTTCGGGTGTACCCGCAACGGCGGAACCCGCTTCCACGAGGGCATCGATCTCAAGACGATCGGACGCGACGGCCGGGGCCGGGCGACCGATCCGGTCTTCGCCGCCATGCCGGGAACCGTGGCCCACGTGAACCGGGTCGCCGGGAACTCCTCCTACGGGATCTACGTCGTCCTCCTGCACGACTACGACCGGGTCCGGTTCTACACCCTCTACGCCCATCTCGCCTCCGTGGAGCCCGGTCTCGCCCCGGGGACGGAGGTTCCGCAGGGGTCGGTTCTCGGGATCATGGGAAGGACCGCCGCGGGGTATGTCATCCCCCGGAGCCGGGCCCACCTGCACTTCGAGATCGGACTGCGGTTGTCGGATCATTTCGAACGCTGGTACGAGCGCAAGCGGTTCGGGTCGCCGAACACCCACGGACCGTGGAACGGAATGAACCTCGCCGGATGGGATCCCCTGCGGTTCTACCGCCTGTCGCTCGACGGCCGGATCGACGGCGCGCGGGATTTTCTCCTGCGGGAGCCGGTCGCGGTGCGCGTGCGGGTCGCCTACCCGGGGATCCCCGGGCTGGTGAGGAGGAGCCCGGGCCTCGTCGAGGGCGGGCCGGGCGACCGGCGGGGCGGATGGGAGGTGGATTTCTCCTCCTACGGGGTTCCTCTCCGGTTCCGGGCGGTCGCCGCGGCCGATCTTCCCGCCGGGTCGCCGGAGGTGGAGATCGTGGGCTTCGACGCCGGTTCGGCCTTTCCGCCCTGCCGCGATCTGCTCGAGAAAGCCGGGGACGGGCATCGCCCGGGCGCGGATCTCGCCCGGGCCATCGAGTTGATCTTCGGAGGCTGACCGCCGGGCGGACCGACCCGGGGGTCCCTTCATTCCGGCATGATTCCCGGGTCGCCGCCGGGAGCGACCCGCCCGGAGTCGAAGGGGTGGATCAGGAGATCGCGGGCCTCCTTGATCGAGTCGATGATCCGGAAGAGTCCGAGATCCTCCGGGGAGATCACGCCCCATTCGACCAGATTCGAGAAATTGACCGTGTTCTCCCAGAACTCCCGGCCGATGAGGAGAATCTGGATGAACTTGGTCGTCTTCCGGGTCTGGATCAGGGTCAGCATCTCGAACAGCTCGTCGAAGGTGCCGAATCCGCCGGGGAAGACGACCAGAGCCTTCGCGTGGTAGAGAAACCAGTATTTCCGCAGGAAGAAGTAGTGGAAATCGAAGCTCAGCGGCTCGTCGCAGTAGGGGTTGAGCTTCTGCTCGAAGGGGAGGCTGATTCCGAGCGCCACCGAACGCCCGCCCGCGTCCCGGGCGCCCCGGTTGGCCGCCTCCATGATCCCCGGCCCGCCGCCCGAGCAGATGAAGAACTTCTTGTCCGCGTCCTCCTGGGCGTTGGACCAGCGGGTGAGTTCGGCCGCCAGTTCGCGGGCGAAGCGGTAGTATTTGACCGCCCGCTCGATCTGCTTGCGGCGGGCCTTGAGCTGGCGGGCGGATTCCTCGGAGAGGGGCGGCCCGCTCTCGTGCGCCTCCATCTCCTCGAGGAGCTGTTCCGCCCGCTCGGGCGCCGGATTCCGGGCCGACCCGAAAAAGACGATCGTGTTGCGGACGCCCTCGTCGTCGAGGCGCACCGCCGGTTCGGTCAGTTCGCACAGAACCCGGATCGACCGGGCGGCCGAACTGTTCAGGAAGGAAAGGTTCTTGTAGGCCTTGTCCGGTTTGGGGCTCGGCTTCTCCGGATTTTCGAATTCTTCGTTCTTGTTCATTGCGTGTTTTGTGGTTTACCTCAATAGTTTTGGGAATTCAGTGGTTAGTGAAAGCGCAGTGAGCCGCCCTTCGGAGTGGGACGGCGCGGCCGTCGGGAAACGGTTCGACCGGGTGACCCCCGCCGCGATGATCGCGGTGGCGGTCGCGGGGGTTTTCTTTATCCGCTCGGCACAGGAATACACCGGGGGCGGTCTGTGGAAAATGCAGATCATCTGGATCGTGCTGGGTGTCGGCGTGTATGCTTTTGTTTCCTCCATCAATTACAAGATTCTTCTCGAAAAAGCGCACTGGATCTACGCCGGCAGTCTCGGCCTGCTCCTGCTGGTCGAATCGCCGCTCGGCGTCGAAATCTACGGCGCCCGCCGATGGATCGATCTCGTCGTTTTCCGTCTCCAGCCCTCGGAGGTGGCGAAGATCGCGGTCCTGATCATGGTCGCCAGCGTCCTCGCCCGGTCGCGCATCGGCTCTTTCCGGAGTTCGCTCAACACGCTTTTCAAGGTCGCCCTCGTGGCCGGGGCGCCGATGCTGCTCATCTTCTCCCAGCCGGATCTCGGCTCCGCCCTGGTCTTCCCCCCGCTGGTCTTCGGGCTGCTCTACGTCTCGAAGCTTTCGGACCGGTTCTTCTACGTGTCGTTCGCGGTCTTCGTCCTGATCCTCGCCGTGGTCGCCTTCGACTGCTACCGCTACTACCAGCACACCTACGCGGCCGGGGACGGGGCCGCGGATCGGGGGGCCTACGCGGACCGGTCGCTCCTGCCCATGCGCGACTACCAGCGCGACCGCATTCTCTCGTTCGTCGTTCCCGATCTGGTCGA
Source organism: Puniceicoccaceae bacterium (assembly GCA_046541615.1). Taxonomy (GTDB): domain Bacteria; phylum Verrucomicrobiota; class Verrucomicrobiia; order Opitutales; family Puniceicoccaceae; genus Puniceicoccus. The sequence goes on along the minus strand of JBKHCX010000005.1, from coordinate 12,282 downwards.
TCCCCGCGGGATCGGAGACAGCTGGAACGTCAACCAATCCCGGATCTCGATCGGATCCGGCGGTCTTTTCGGCAAGGGCTGGGGCGGCGGAACCCAGGCCCTGCTCGGCTACCTGCCCCCGGCGGTGGCCCACAACGATTTCATCTTCGCGGTTCTCGCCGAGGAGAAAGGTTTTTTGGGAAGTTCGGCAGTCCTCGTGCTCTACGGGGTGATCATCCTCAACGGTTTCCGCATCGCGGGATTGGCCCGCGACCGTTTTGGCATGCTCCTGGCCGTGGGAGTCAGCGTCCTGTTGTTGGTCCACGTCTTCATCAACGTGGGCATGACGATGGGGCTGACGCCCGTCACGGGTCTGCCGCTTCCGTTCATGACTTACGGAGGCTCTTTTCTTCTGAGCTGTTGCGTTCTCCAGGGTCTCGTCCAGTCGGTCTTTCGATTTCGGAAGGATTTTTCATGACCGGACGGCTCCAGGACCAGCATCGGACCGCGCGCGCGCGTCCGGAGAAGAGGGATCTCCATGACCAGACACCCGAATACAGGATACAATCATGGAATCATCACAAACATCCCCCGCATCCGACACGGAAGAAGCGGACGAAACGGACATCCACCGCGAGGAGCTGGAAAAGCCTCCCGTGGAAAAGGTCGTCGAGCCCATTCCCGAGGAGAAGCTGAACGAGGACGCCGCGAAGCGTTCCAGAAAACAACCGATGGTCACCCGGATCGTCCGGGCGCTCCGCCGCGAGAAAAAGGATTTCGCCGAACTGGTGATCAATTCCGAGCCGCTCGAGACCCGGGTGGCGCTGCTCCGCAACGGAGTGCTCGAGAAGTTCGAGGTCGAGCGACAGGGCGAGGACCGCATGGTCGGCACGATCTACAAGGGCCGGATCCAGAACCTCGAACCCGGGCTCAAGGCCGCCTTCGTCGATATCGGCGAGCCGAAGAACGCCTTCCTCCACTATTGGGACATCCTGCCCGCCGCCAACGACGCTTCCGTCGAGATCGTCCGCGACAACCAGCAGGGGGGCGAAGGCGGCAAACCCGCCGAGAAAATCACGGTCAAGGACATCCCGGCCAAGTATCCGGTGGGTTCCGAGATCGTCGTCCAGGTCACCAAGGACTCGATCGGCAGCAAGGGCCCGCGCACGACCACCAACATCGCCCTGCCGGGCCGGTTCATCGTGCTCATGCCGTTCTCCGGCCAGTGCGGCATCTCGCGGAAGATCGAGGAGAAGGCCGAACGCAGCCGCCTGAAGAAGATCCTGCGCGAGCTGACCATTCCCGAGGGCATGGGGGTCATCATCCGGACGGCCGGGGCGGGGAAGAAGGCCCGCTATTTCGTCCGCGACCTGCACCTGCTCCTGAAGAAGTGGGACGATATCCAGAGCAAGATCGGCTCCTCCAGAAAGCCGCTCTGCCTCTACCGCGAGCCCGACCTGGTCGAGCGGACGGTGCGCGATTTCCTCACCGAGGAGATCGACCGGGTCATCATCGACGATCCGGAGGACCACGAGCGGATGCTCGGGCTCGTCGGCCAGATCTCCAGCCGCTCGAAGGCGAAGATCAACCTCTTCCGGGAGAACATCCCGATCTTCGAACGGTTCAACGTGGAGCGCCAGATCGAGCAGACCTTCATGCGCAAGGTGCCCCTGCCCAGCGGCGGGGAGATCGTGATCGAGGAGACCGAGGCACTGGTCGCCGTGGACGTGAACACCGGCGGCCACAAGGGTGGGGCCAAGGACGGCAAGGACTTCATCGTCCGGGCCAACCTGGAGGCCGCCTCCGAGCTGGCGCGGCAGATCCGGCTCCGCAACATCGGGGGGCTCATCATCGTCGATTTCATCGACATGAAGCAGAAGCGCGACCGCAACGCCGTTTACCAGAGAATGAAGCAGGAGATGTCCCGCGACTCGGCGAAGAGCCACGTCCTGCCGATTTCGCAACTGGGCCTGCTCCAGATGAGCCGGCAGCGCCACAAGGAAAGCCACTCCAGCGGCATCTACACCTCCTGCCCCTATTGCAACGGGCGGGGAATCGTGAAATCGCCCCGTTCGATCAGCGTCGAGATCCAGCGCCGCCTGGTCAGCGTCGCCCGCCACGCGCGGGCCTCGAACACCTCCGGAGATCCGCTCTTCCTGCGCATCCTCCTGCATCCGGTCAATCTCAAGCGGCTCCGGTCCGAGGACGAGGCCCATCTGGTCGAGCTGGAGAAAGGCTACAACGTCAATCTCTCCTTCCGCGCCGACCCTTCCTACCACGTCGAGAACTTCAAGATTCTCGACGGCAGGACCGGCCGGGAACTGCGGTAGCGGTCTGCGCCCGGGCTGACCGCATCCTGTCCGGAAAAATGGAATACTTCGTGTTTGGCGTCGTCCGGAGGTGGGAGCTGAAGCAACCCACCCACGGGGCCCGGCCATCGCGCAAGTGGCCGGGTTGCTTCAGCGCCCGGTCTCCGCACCGGAGGGAGGGTTTCCGGACGGGCGTGGGGATCCGGCGCGAGCGGGAGACGACCGTCGTCCGGAGGTGGGAGCTGAAGCAACCCACCCACGCCAACGGCCTTGCGAAAAAAGCAGCCCGATGAAAACTCCGCAGACCAGCCCCGGACCCGTCCTCGTCGCCTTCGACAAGTTCAAAGGCGCGCTGGCGGCCGGCGAGGCCTGCCGGATCGCCGCCTCGGCCATCCGCGGGCGGGGCGGCGCCGTGCTCGCGGAAGCTCCGCTGACCGACGGCGGCGAGGGGTTCTGCGCGATCCTGACCTCCGCCGCCGGGGGCACCCGGGAATCGGTCGAGGTCCCGGATCCGATCGGGCGGACGATCCGCGCCGACCTCGGGTGGGTCGATTCCGGCCGGCTCGCCCCCGCCGCGCGCGACCGGCTCGGCTGCGCCGGCGACGAGCGGATCGCCGTCGCCGAGATGGCCTCCGCCAGCGGGCTCCCGCTCCTGGCCGGCAGCGAACGCGATCCGTGGAAGACCTCGACGGCGGGGACGGGCGCGCTCCTGCGCCGGGCGGTCGAGCGCGGGGCCGACCGCATCCTCCTGGGGGTCGGCGGCAGCGCGACCAACGATGTGGGGGCGGGGGCTCTCGCCGCCCTCGGCGTGCGCTTTCTCGACGAATCCGGCGCGACCGTCGATCCGGTCGTCCCCGGGCGTTTCTCCGGGGTGGCGGCGGTTGATTTCCGGGACGCCCCCGGGTTGCCGCCCGTGGTCGTCGCCTCCGACGTGGAGAGCCCGCTCCTCGGCCCCCGCGGGGCTGCGAGTGTCTTCGGCCCCCAGAAAGGGCTGTCCGACGTGGCGGGGATGGAGAGAGCCGTCGAACGCATGGCCGGCCTGCTCCGCCGCGGGCCGGGCCGGAGTCCCGATCCGGACGCCCCCGGCATGGGGGCCGCCGGCGGCATCACCTTCGGCTTGTCGGCCCTCTGCCGCGTCCGGATCGTTCCCGGCTTCGCCCTCTTTTCCGATTGGATGGGGCTGGACGAGCTCCTCGCGCGGGCCGATTGGGTGGTCACGGGCGAGGGGCGCCTCGACGCCGGTTCGCTCACCGGCAAGGGGCCGGTCGCCCTGCTGCGGGCCGCCGCTCGCAAGGGCCGCCGGCTCGCCGTCTTCGCCGGAGCCGTCGAGGAGGAGGCGGCCTCGGCCCTCGGGCACGAACTCGGCCGGTTCCACCGCGCCGTTCTTTCGGCGCCGGGCGAGGCCCTCGCGGAGTCGCTCGCCGCGACGGCTGACCGACTCGGGGCCTCGGTCGGCCGTTGGTGGGAGTCGCTCGGATGATGCGCTCATGAAGGACGACGAGGCCCGTTTCCGCGAAAAGCGGTTCGCCCGGATCCGCCGGGTCAAGCGGTTGCTGCGCCCGCTGCCGCGGCGCGCCAACATCCACCGCTATCCCGTCTTGAGCTGGTTCGCCGCGACCGCCCGCAAGCGGGACTACCTCTGGTCCTTCCGCCGGGGGGCCGTCATCCCCGCCTTCTACGCGGGCTGGGTGCTCACCCTCCTGCCGCTCTACGGCCTGCAGATCGGCCTGGGCTTCCTGCTGGCGCTGCTGTTCCGCGCCAATCTCATGATCATGGTGGGTTTGCAGCTCATCTCCAACCCAGTGACCGTGCTCCCGCTCTGGTACCTGAACTACCTGGTGGGTAATTTCTTCCTGAACTTGTTTCTCGGGGAATCGCCCGTGCGCTACGGACGGCTTCTCGGCGAGGCCTCCGATCTCGGGCTCAATTTCCGCGAGACCCTCGGATTCATCCTCGAACGAACCCGCGAGACCGGGGTCAACGTGATCCTCGACCTGGCCGGCCGCCTGGTCGGCGCCACCTTCCTGGGCGGGCTCCTGCTCGGCCTGGCCGCAGGCTTCGTTTCCTGCTGGATCTATCGCTCCGCCCTCGGGCGTTACGCTCCCTTCCAGGAAAAATCCGCCCCGGATTCCAAAACCGGCCGCGACCAGTGACCGGGGCCGGCCCCGCGCGATCCGGGCGCGGGCGGGGGCGTGGATATTTTCAAATCAACAAATCCAGATATTTTGATCTACTGGCTTGCATTGCCTCGGATTCGTCCGTGTAGTCCGGCGTTCTATGAGCCAAACATTCGTTTTTTCCTCTGAATCGGTCGGCGAAGGGCATCCGGACAAGGTCTCCGATTCTATCTCCGACAGCGTTCTGGACGCCTGCCTCGGGCAGGATCCGCACAGCCGGGTCGCCTGCGAGACGCTCGTGAAGAGCAATTGTGTCTTCCTGGCCGGAGAAATCACCACCAAGGCCAGGCTCGACTACGAGAAAGTGGTCCGCGACGCCATCCGGGACATCGGCTACACGAATTCGGACGATGTTTTCCACGCCGACGATGTCTTCCTGACGAACTGCCTGACCAGGCAGTCGCCGGACATCGCCCAGGGCGTGGACGCCTCCGCCGCCGACGGGAAGAAGACCTCCGAGCAGGGCGCCGGCGACCAGGGGATCATGTTCGGCTACGCCTGCGACCAGACGCCGGAGCTGATGCCCGCCCCGGTCATGTACGCCCACCGGTTGCTGCGCGAAATGGCCCGCCAGCGCAAGGAGGTCGGAGTCGGGTGGTTGCGCCCGGACGTGAAGAGCCAGGTCGCGGTCCAGTTCGTCGAAGGCAGGGTCGTCGGGCTGGAGAATGTCGTCATTTCGACCCAGCATGCCGAATCGGTTTCCCACAAGGAGATCGAGGAATTCTGCATCGAAGAGGTCATCCGGAAGGTGCTCCCCCCGGAATTGATCGACGACGGGACCGAGTTTCTCATCAACCCGACCGGCAAGTTCGTGGTCGGGGGCCCCGCCGGGGACGCCGGTCTGACCGGCCGCAAGATCATCGTCGATACCTACGGCGGCTGGGCCCGCCACGGCGGAGGCGCTTTCTCGGGCAAGGATCCGTCGAAGGTTGACCGCTCGGCGGCGTACTTCTGCCGGTGGGTCGCCAAGAACATCGTCGCGGCCGGTCTGGCCTCGAAGTGCGAACTCCAGGTGGCCTACGCGATCGGCCACCCGCATCCGACCAGCGTCCATGTGGATACCTTCGGCACGGCGAAAGAAGGTCTCTCGGACGACGCCATCGCCATCGCCGCGAAGAAGGTCTTCAGCTTCAAGCCGGCCGACATCGTCCAACAACTCGACCTGCTGCGGCCGATCTACCGCGGATCGACCCACTACGGGCACTTCGGCAAGCCGGATCTGCCCTGGGAACGGACGAACCGCACCGCCGAAATCGCCGCCGCGGTCTGATCCGCTCCGTCCGATCGGTTTCCTTTCCGCGCCCGGCGTCCCGCGCCCGGCGCGGGACACCAATCCTTTACAACCAGCAAACGACCAAACCATAGAAAAATTATGCCAGTAACAACTGAAACAGCCACCGACTACAAAGTAGCCGATATTCATCTGGCCGACTACGGCCGGCGCGAAATCGCGATCGCCGAAAAGGAAATGCCCGGCCTCATGGCCATCCGCGAAAAGCACGCAGGGGCGAAGCCGCTCGCCGGAGTGCGCGTGAGCGGCTCCCTGCACATGACGATCCAGACCGCCGTCCTGATCGACACTCTCGTCGATCTGGGGGCGGACGTGCGCTGGGCCAGTTGCAACATCTTCTCGACCCAGGATCACGCCGCAGCCGCCATCGCCGCCGCCGGGGTGCCGGTGTTCGCGTGGAAGGGGGAGACCCTGGAGGACTACTGGTGGTGTACCTTCCAGGCCCTGACCTGGCCCGACGGAAAGGGCCCGAACCTCGTCGTCGATGACGGCGGCGACGCCACCCTTCTGATCCACAAGGGCTACGAGCTGGAGGACGGCGACGACTGGGCCACCAAACCCGCCTCCTCCAGGGAGGAGAAGGTCGTCAAGGACCTCCTTCTCAAGACCAGGGACGAGGACCCGATCCGCTGGCACAACGTGGTCAAGGAATGGAAGGGTGTGTCCGAGGAAACCACGACCGGGGTCCACCGCCTCTACCAGATGCACGAGAAGGGCAGGCTTCTCGTCCCGGCCATCAACGTCAACGACTCCGTGACCAAGTCGAAGTTCGACAACCTCTACGGGTGCCGCGAATCCCTGATCGACGGGATCAAGCGCGCCACCGACGTGATGATCGCCGGCAAGGTCGCCGTGGTCTGCGGCTACGGCGATGTCGGCAAAGGCTGCGCGCAGGCCCTGCGCGGCATGGGCGCCCAGATCATCGTGACCGAGGTCGATCCGATCTGCGCGCTTCAGGCGGCCATGGAGGGCCACCGGGTGCTGACCGTCGAAGACACCCTCGGCATCGCCGACATCTACGTCACCACGACGGGCAACAAGGACATCATCACCTTCGACCACATGGCCCGGATGAAGGACCAGGCGATCGTCTGCAACATCGGCCACTTCGACAACGAGATCCAGATCGAGAAGCTCGAGACATCCCCGGACGTCGAGCGGATCAACGTCAAACCGCAGGTCGATCAATGGCTCTTCCGCGACGGGCATTCCGTGACGGTGCTCGCGGAAGGCCGGCTGGTGAACCTCGGTTGCGCGACCGGGCACCCTTCGTTCGTCATGTCGAACTCGTTCACGAACCAGGTTCTCGCCCAGGTCGAACTCTGGACCAACCTCGAGAAGTACCGCCCGGGGGTTTACGTGCTGCCCAAACGCCTCGACGAGGAAGTGGCCCGCCTGCACCTGGAGAAGATCGGCGCCAAGCTGACGCGGATGACCGACGAACAGGCCGAGTACCTGGGCGTGAGCCCCGACGGCCCCTTCAAGTCCGAGCACTACCGCTACTAAAGGGTGGTGGCCGGCCGGCGGGCCGGCGGCGGGGCTTCCCGGTGGCGTCCGGCGGGATCGGCGGCGCCCGGGGCGGGGGATCCGGATCGCGGAATCCCGCATGGCATCGGATCGCAACGCGCCGCCCCGGAGCGGCCGCGCGCGCGGAAGCCCTGCGCGCCTACAGGGGTGCGGGACCTCCCGCGATCTTGCGCAGGAACAATTTCCGGTGCAGGGGGGTCGGGCCGGCCTCGAGGATGCGCGCCCGGTGCTCGGCCGTGCCGTAGCCTCGGTTTCTCGACCAGCCGTAGCCCGGGTGGCGGAGATCCGCCTCCTCCATCCATCGGTCGCGGCCGGTTTTCGCCAGGATGGAGGCCAGGGCGATGCTGAGCGAGGCGCGGTCCCCGCCGACCAGACCGTCGTGGGTGTATTCCAGCCGTTTCAACGGGGGGCCGTCGATCAGCACGACCGGGCCGGGGGGCGGTCCGGGTCGGTCCGCGCGGGCGGCCGGCCGGATCCCTTTCGGCAGCGCCAGGTTCAGGCCTTCGAGCGCCCGCGCCATCGCCAGCACCGTGGCCCCGAGGATGTTGTGGGTTTCGATCTCCCCGACATCCGCCTCGCCGATCGCGAAGAGGAGACGCCCGCCTGCCGCGCACCCCCGCACGAAGGCCTCCGCCACGCAGCGCTCGTCGGGCGAGAGCTGCTTCGAGTCGTCGATCCGGGGGGCTTTCAGGCTGCGGAGGGATGTGCCGAAGAAGCGCGCCGGCAGGAAGACGGCCGCGGCGAAGACCGGTCCGGCGAGGCACCCCCGCCCGGCTTCGTCCACCCCGACGATGCCGGGCCGGTCCGCGATGCGCCGCCGGTCGAAATGCCAGAGATTCTTGTTCATTCCGGGCTTGACCCGCCGGTTCCGGCAGCGTTTTCTACTCCGTTTACTTTATTCAAAGACACCTCCCATGAATGCGTTAATTTCCGAGATCACTCAAGAACAGTTGCGGACGGATCGGGCCGATTTCAAGGTCGGAGACGGGGTCAAGGTCCACACCCGGGTCCGGGAAGGGGACAAGACCCGGATCCAGATTTTCAACGGCATCGTGATCGCCCGCAAGGGTTCGGGCATTCACGAAACCTTCACGGTGCGGCGGATCGCCTCCGGTGTCGGGGTGGAGCGGGTCTTCCCCGTCCACTCGCCGAACATCGAGAAGATCGAGGTGGACCGGGAGAGCGTGGTCATGCGGGCGCGGATGTACTACATGCGCGAGCGCATCGGCAAGCGGGCGAGTCTCGTTAAGGAAAAGCGCTTGGTCGAGCAGGGCAAGTGAGCCGGCGGGCCCGCAACGGGATCCGATGACCCGCCCCATGAGCAGCGACCGCATCGCGCGGGCCTTCGATGCCGGCCGGTTGCGCGCGGCGGGCAGGAGGGCCGCCTTCGTTTCCTACAGCTGCGCCGGGGATCCGGATTTCGAAACGTCGGTCGAGATCTTCCGGCGGTTGATCGAGGCCGGGGTCGATGTTCTCGAGGTCGGGGTTCCCTTCAGCGACCCCCTCGCCGACGGGCCGACCAACCAGCGGGCCGCCGAGCGCGCTCTCGCCGCCGGGATGACCGCCGGCCGGGTTTTCGATCTGGTGCGGAGGATCCGCGGGTTCTCGGATTCGGTCCCGATCGTGTTTTACACCTACTACAACCTGGTGTTCGCCCTCGGTCACGACGAATACCTGCGCCGGGCGAAGGAGGCGGGGGTGGACGCAATGCTGGTGCTCGATCTGCCGCCCGAGGAGTCCGCCGACTACCGCAAGGCCTGCGACTCCCGCGGGATGCGGACGGTTTACATCGTCGCGCCGACAACTCCGCGCTCCCGGATCCCCACCATCACCGGGGCCGCCACCGGGTTCATCTACTATGTCTCCCGCGAGGGCGTGACCGGCGAGCGCGCGGATCGGGCGGAGGGTGTCGAGGAGGCCCTCGCGGCGATCCGGCGGGAAACCGATCTTCCGGTGGTCGTCGGTTTCGGGATTTCGAACCCCGGGCAGGTCCGCGCGACCGCGGAGACGGCCTCGGGGGTAGTGGTCGGCAGCGCGATCGTCCGTCGCTGCGCCGATCTGCGCGCGGGGAAGGAGACGCGGGGGGATTGGGCGGGCTTTTCGCGGTTCCTCGGGGAGATGGTCGGCGGATGCGCCGCCGGCTGAGGATGGTCGCGCGGGCGGCGGCTGGCGTTCGGCATGACAGGGAACTCTTATTTCGATCCGGCCTCCGAGGGGGCGATCCGTCTCGCGGGCGGCGGCAGGACGACGGTCTCCGCCGACCTGCGCGGACGCAACTGGGCGCTTGTCACCCGGGCGGGCGACGGGGAATGATGGTGGCATGAAGGCTTACCTCGATCTCATGCGGGAAATCCTCGACACGGGAACCTTCCGCGGCGACCGGACGGGCACGGGCACCTGGTCGCTCTTCGGCGCCCAGCTCCGGTTCCGCCTCGCGGATGGCTTCCCGCTCGTGACGACGAAAAAGGTCCACCTCAAATCCATTATCCACGAGCTGCTCTGGTTTCTCCGGGGCGAGACCAACGTGCGCTCCCTGCAGGCCGAGGGGGTGACGATCTGGGACGAATGGGCGGGGCCCGACGGTGATCTCGGCCGGGTGTACGGCGCGCAGTGGCGCTCGTGGAGGAGACCGGACGGTTCGACCGTGGATCAGATCGCCGAGGTGGTCCGTTCCATCCGCGGGAATCCGGAGAGCCGCCGCCACCTGGTCTCGGCCTGGAATCCCGGGGAAACCGGGGAAATGGCCCTCCCGCCCTGCCACGCCCTGTTCCAGTTCCACGTGGCGGACGGGAGGCTGAGCTGCCAGCTCTACCAGCGCAGCGCCGACATCTTCCTGGGAGTGCCTTTCAACATCGCCTCCTACGCGCTCCTTCTGCTGATGATGGCCCAGGTCTGCGATCTCGAGCCGGGCGATTTCATCCATACCTTCGGCGACGTCCATCTCTACGCGAACCACCGCACGCAGGCCGAGACCCAGCTCGCCCGCCGGCCGCGCCCCCTTCCGCGGATGAAGCTGAACCCCGCCCGGCGGCGGCTCGAGGATTTCGTCTATTCCGACTTCACGCTCGAAGGGTATGATCCGCACCCGGCGATCCGGGCGCCTGTGGCGGTCTGATGAAGGCGGCGGATCAGTCGCCGGAGGCGGACGCCCCGGCCTCCGCCCGCCCCCGGTGGATAGCGGTCGCAGCCATGGCCCGGAACCGGGTGATCGGCCGCGGGGGGAGGCTGCCGTGGCACCTTCCGGGCGATCTCCGGTTCTTCAGGGAGTTGACGACCGGAGGGACGGTTCTGATGGGGCGGAAGACCCACGCGTCGATCGGTCGCCCGCTTCCCGGTCGGAGGAACCTCGTCGTGAGCCGGTCGCGGCCCCGGATCCCCGGAGTCGAGGTCTTCGGCGCGATCGACGAGGCGGCGGCGACCGTCCCCCCCGGGGCGCCGCTTTTCGTGATCGGCGGATCCGAAATCTACCGGCAGACGCTGGACCGCTGGGACGAGGTCTATCTGACGAGGGTGGCGGGCGATTTCGAAGGCGACGCTTTTCTGCCCCCTTTCGAGGAGGCTTTCCCGCCGCCGGAACGGGTCCGCACCGGGGAGGGCTTTGTCGTCGAGCACTTCCGAAGGGGGTTGCAGGAACGCGCCGGGTGGTTCAATGTTCGGTTCCCATGAATGACTCCCCGCAGTCCCTGAATCTTCCGGAGAAAACAATCCGCGGCCTATTGCCGAAGCAGCTTCCCCGCCGCCGCGAGATACGATACGCCGGAGGGGCGGCACACGGGCGGTTGGAAAGCGATTTCAGTGCCGAGGAGGCCGAAACCCTGCGCACCCTCTACCGGGAACTGGGCGAGTTGATGGAGTTGACCGGGAAACGGGACGCCTCCGAAGGCGGCAACTCCCTCGCGGCCGCATCATTGAAGAGTTTCGCCTCGAAGACGCCCATCCTCCGGATCGGGAACGAAATCGAATCCTACGAAGAGGCGGCGGCGGCGACCCATGATTCCCGGTTGACCACCCTGTTCCGCGAGCTGGTTGACGGACCGTTCGCCTCGCTCTACGGAATCTTGTTTCTCGTCGGCTCGGCCGGGGTGGAACCCGAGTATTTCCAGACATTGTTCTACCTCGCGAGGGACCAGCGGAAGATCATGCGCTCGATTCTCCCGGACCTCGATCCGGCGGGCCGCGAACGCGACGAAATCAAGAAGCTGCATTCGGTGAAGCTCCTCGTCGAGAAATGGCGGGACGCCGTTTACCGCGCTTTCGAACGCGAGCTGGAGGTTTCCTTCGAGAGCGCCTTCGACGGCGTGGTCGCCGAGCGATGCGTCGAATTCGCCGAAGTAGACCGGCTCTTCTACCACCTCGCGAACAACGCGATCCGCCACGGATCGGACGACCGCCTGGCGATCCAGATTTTCGAGACGCGGGACGGAAAGGATTTGATCTGGGTCTTCTCGAACCCGGTCTCCGACAACCAGGCCGCACACCTGCGGAATCTGGCGGATGGCCTGACCAGCGTTTTCGACTACGGGGTGGGGGAGGGCCCGGGCGTGGGACTGGGTTCGGTCGCCGAATCGGTGGCCCACGCCTACGGGATCGAATCCCCCGAACAGGCGGTTACCGCCGGCTATGTCGGGACGGTCGTCTCCGACGGATGCTTCCGGCTCTGGTTCCACTGGCCGAAGGTCGCCGAGTAGACCGGCGGCGTCCTGGCGCCCGGAACCGGCTGGAGAACCGGGGAGGTTTCTTCAACCTGCCCCGCGTCGATGCTTCCTCCCACGGGATTTGCCCGATGGGTGGTCCGTACCCGCGAACACACCCACTGTGTTCGCGTGCCTGCATCGGCGGCTATGAATGCATCCCCGGGAAAACGTTCAGGCCGTCCCATTCGGCGCCTTCCAGCGGCCTGGGCCGGATCGGGCGTTTCCGGTGGGCCTCCAATGGACGGGAGACCTCCCGCACGAACTCCGCGCAGCCGATGATGTACCCCTGGGTCAGGTAGCGGCAT
>JBKHCX010000004.1:0-42473 GCA_046541615.1 Puniceicoccaceae bacterium | reverse complement strand
CTCGATAGGTCAGCTATTACGCACTGTTTAAATGATGGCTGCCTCTAAGCCAACATCCCTATTGTCTGTGTAAACTCACATCCTTTCCCACTTAGCGATATTTGGGGACCTTAATTGGTGGTCTGGGTTGTTTCCCTCTCGACTATGAAGATTATCCCCCACAGTCTGACTGCCGCGCTTCACCCCCCGGTATTCGGAGTTTGATAAGGTTTGGTACCCTGGTATGGGCCCTAGCCTTTTCAGTGCTCTACCCCCGGGAGTCAGCACGCGACGCTATACCTAAATATATTTCGGAAAGAACCAGCTATCGCGGGGTTTGATTAGCCTTTCACTCCGATCCACAGCTCATCCCCTAACTTCTCAAGGTTAGTGGGTTCGGTCCTCCACTTGGTTTTACCCAAGCTTCAACCTGGCCATGGATAGATCACCTCCGCTTCGGGTCTATTGCATGCAACTCGACGCCCTGTTCGGACTCGCTTTCGCTGCGCCTGCACCTCGTAGAGGTTTAAGCTTGCTACACGCAATAACTCCCAGGCCCATTATACAAAAGGTACGCCGTCACCCCACACGGGGGCTCCGACCGATTGTAGGCAAATGGTTTCAGGTACTATTTCACTCCCCTAACAGGGGTACTTTTTACCTTTCCCTCACGGTACTAGTTCACTATCGGTCGATATCGAGTATTTAGCCTTACGCCGTGGTCGGCGCGGATTCACACGGGGTTTCACGTGTCCCGTGCTACTCAGGAATTCCCTAGGCCTCCTCAAGTTTTCGAATACAGGGCTGTCACCTTCTTTGGCTCCCCTTTCCAAGGGATTCTTCTAACAATTGGAGTACCACAACGGGCTCCTACAACCCCTTCCGACAAGTCGGAAGGTTTGGGCTTTTCCGCTTTCGCTCGCCACTACTCACGGAATCTCTTCGATTTCTTTTCCTCTGCTTACTAAGATGTTTCAATTCGGCAGGTCTCGCTTCCCGGACCTATGTATTCAGTCCGGGATGACCGCGCTTGCACGCGGCCGGGTTTTCCCATTCGGAAATCTCCGGATCAAAGCGTATTTGCCGCTCCCCGAAGCTTATCGCAGCTTGTCACGTCCTTCGTCGCCTGATATCGCCAAGGCATCCACCATTTGCCCTTACTAGATTACTCACCGGTAATCACACCGTTTTGAAATGAGATCTGTATTGGCACGCTAGTTGTTTTACCCACAACATTTTCTTAGAAAATGCTATGTTTTTTGCGTCAAACTATCAAAGAACGAATAAATTCGTTGGTTTCGTGTGTGTGTTCCGGCACCCGCGGTTTGCCCGGATTGGCGCCGTCGCTTGAAAGGTAGGCGCTGAAGCAAACCACCTACGTGGGATGACCCATGCCTTCGCTCGCATTACTCGCGGATTCGCCATAATACCGGAGGCTTACTTTGCTGGCTCGGCCAGCCGAAGCCTGGTTGCGGAGCGGTCTTGAGCCCGCCTACGCCCTTCGGGCTTCGGCGCGGCGAGCCTTCGCTCGCATTACTCGCGTAGGCTGGTGGGCCCAGTTGGACTTGAACCAACGACCCCCGCCTTATCAAGGCGATGCTCTAACCAACTGAGCTATGGGCCCATGGGAAATCTGGATTCCAAATCAGGGAATGGGAATCCACCTGGAGCCGGACGGGTTCGAACCGACGACCCCCTGCTTGCAAAGCAGGTGCTCTTCCAACTGAGCTACGGCCCCTGGTGAAGCGTGGGTGCGCGGTTGATCCACACGAAACTGGAAAAGAACAATCAAGTTCTCAAAAACTACTCTGTACGATTGACCGAGACGACAACGGATTCCGCCGGCGGAATTGCCGGACGGAACCCCCTACCTGGTCCCGCTTGCGCGGGACTTGCTCCTTAAAAGGAGGTGATCCAGCCACTGGTTCCCCAACGGCTACCTTGTTACGACTTCATCCCAATCACCAGCCCTACCTTCGGCCGCTGCCTCCACAAGGGTTGGCTCACGGACTTCGGGCAGAACCGGCTTTCATGATGTGACGGGCGGTGTGTACAAGGCCCGGGAACGTATTCACGGCGCCATTGCTGATGCGCCATTACTAGCGATTCCGGCTTCATGGAGTCGAGTTGCAGACTCCAATCCGAACTGGGCCCGGCTTTGTGGATTTGCTAAACCTCGCGGTCTCGCGTCCCATTGTACCGGGCATTGTAGCACGTGTGCAGCCCTAGGCGTAAGGGCCATACTGACTTGACGTCGTCCCCACCTTCCCATCCGTACAACGGATTTGTCTTCCTAGAGTCCCCGCCATTACGCGCTGGCAACTAGGAACAGGGGTTGCGCTCGTTGCTGGACTTAACCAAACATCTCACGACACGAGCTGACGACAGCCATGCAGCACCTGTGAACCGGCCCCGAAGGGAGAAATCCGTTTCCGGAAATCGTCCGGTTCATGTCAAGCCTAGGTAAGGTTCTTCGCGTTGCATCGAATTAAGCCACATGCTCCACCGCTTGTGCGGGCCCCCGTCAATTCCTTTGAGTTTTAGCCTTGCGGCCGTAGTCCTCAGGCGGTACACTTAACGCGTTAGCTTGAGTTCCGAAGGGGTAGGCCCTCCGAAACCTAGTGTACAACGTTTACGGCGTGGACTACAGGGGTATCTAATCCCTTTCGCTACCCACGCTTTCGTATCTCAGCGTCAGAACCTGTCCAGGGAGCTGCCTTCGCCATTGGTGTTCCTCCTGATATCTACGCATTTCACCGCTACACCAGGAATTCCACTCCCCTCTCCAGGCCTCGAGTCCGGTAGTTTCAGGCGCCGTTCCGGAGTTGAGCTCCGGGCTTTCACACCTGACATACCAGACCGCCTACATACTCTTTACGCCCAGTGAATCCGAGTAACGCTCGAGGTCTCCGTATTACCGCGGCTGCTGGCACGGAGTTAGCCACCTCTTCCTCTCCAAGTTAACTCAGGACAGGCTATGAACCTGCCGTTTGTTCCTTGGTGACAGGAGTTTACGACCCGAGGGCCTTCATCCTCCACGCGGCGTTGCATCATCAGGGTTTCCCCCATTGTGAATGATTCGAAACTGCTGCCACCCGTAGGTGTCTGGACCGTATCTCAGTTCCAGTGTGGCTGATCATCCTCTCAGACCAGCTACCCGTCTTGGCCTTGGTGAGCCGTTACCTCACCAACAAGCTGATAGGCCGCGAGCCCCTCTTGAAGTGTCGTTGCAAACTTTAGTCGTCGTTCCAGGAGGAACGGGACCACATGCGGTATTAATCCGGGTTTCCCCGGGCTATCCCCCGCTTCAAGGCAGGTTGCTCACGTGTTACGCACCCGTATGCCACTAATCAGCCCAGCAAGCTGGGCCTCATCGTTCGACTTGCATGTCTTAACCACGCCGCTAGCGTTCACTCTGAGCCAGGATCAAACTCTCCGATAAAATTCGGAGTCGTCGAGATCCTGATTCGATTCTCGACTGACTGCGGCGGATCCGTTTCCGGAAAACGCCGCAAAAACATTAGAATTGCCGTCTCGGCAATCGCACAGAGTAGATTTCAAAGAACACGCCTTGTTATCGGCGAAAGACGACGAATCAGACAGATGCCGGACCCCCCGTCAATACCTTTTTTCGGAAAACCGAAAAAAAACCGAAAAAAAAGAACGATCCTCCGGGAGAACTTCGCCGGAGCGGCGGTCGTCCCTGAAAGGAAGGACAGATGAAAGAGTTTCGCCCGCGATCCAGCAAGCTTTTTTTGCAACTTTTTCTTCACATTCCTAAGTCATTTGAGATCAGTGTCCTGTGAGTTCCATCCTGCGCTTCTGTTCGAGTTTCCGCCGCCGTGAAAGCGGTATTTTCAAAGCCCTGCGGGCTCGACCCCTCCACCCTGCCGGGGCGCCTCCACCTCCGCGCCCCATCGGGCGGACCGGAATCCCCTCCGCTTCGACCCCCGCAACCCGCGATGCCCCCCGGAACTCCGCCTGTTCCCGCGCTCCCGCTACTCCATTGACCTTCCGAGGCCCGTCCGCGCATGATGGCCGCCACCATGAATCCTCCGTCCCGCTTCCTTCCCGCCTCCTTCACCTCCTCCGGGGGTGTGGTTCTGATCGCCGGGCAGGGGTCCTACCCCCGCCTGACCGCCCGGCGCATCCGCGAGGCGGGACTCCCCCTGCGGCTGCTCGCCCTGAAGGGGGAGACCGCCGATGATCTGGTCGGCGCCTTCGCGGCGGAGGACCGGCGCGTGGTCAAGGTGGGGCAGATCGGCAAGCTGGTGAAAGCGCTCAGGGATTTCGGCTGCCGCTATGTTGTAATGGTCGGCCAAGTACGACCGACGCGGCTGTTCGGCGGTCTCCACCCCGATCTGCGGGCCATCCGCATCCTGGCCTCCCTGGGCGAGCGCAACGCCGCCACGATTTTCGGCGCCGTGGTGCGGGAGGTTGAATCGGCCGGGTGCGAGGTGATCGACGCCCGGGCTTTCCTCGACGACGATCTCGCGGGCGAGGGCCTTCTGACCGGCGGAAAGCAAACCTGCGATCCGGCGCACCTGGCCCACGGCATACGGATCGCCCGCGAGTGCGCCCGCCTGCACATCGGCCAGGGGGTGGTCGTCCGCAAGGGGACGGTCCTCGCCGTGGAGGCGTTCGAGGGGACGGACGAGATGCTGCGCCGCGGCGGCTCGTTCAAGACCGACCGCAAGATTTTCGTGAAGATCCCGCATCCCGACCACGACTTCCGTTTCGACGTGCCCGTTTTCGGGCCCGCTACGCTCGCGGCCATGCGGGAGGCCGGGATCGGCACGGCGGCCCTGGCCGCCGACCGCACGGTCATGCTCGACAAGAACGAGGTCCTCGCCGAGGCGAAGCGGAGCGGAATCGAGATCCTCGGGTTCCCCGCGGAATCCCGGACGACCCCGGCCGGCTCCAGCGGCCGCGGGTGACAACCGGAAGGCCGCCGGCCGCCCGTTTTCCACCGCGGGGGGGCGCGGCCGACGAGATGCTCAGGCGACCCTCTCGACGACGAGATCGGGCGCGTTCGGCCGCTTCGGCGCGAGGCGGTAGGCCCCTTTCAGGAATTCCAGCGCGGCCTCCGAGTTCCCTTCGTCGTTGTAGTGGATCATCATGAGCGGCTCGCCCTGCTTCATCTGCGTGCCCACCTTCTTGATCTCCGAAATACCGACGGCCGGATCGAGGGTGCCGTTCTTGCGCTGGGCGAGCATGCGCACTCCGCGGGCGATCATGCCGGCGTTGATCGTGTGGACGTAGCCCCGCTTGGGGGAGGGAAGCTTCTTGCAGTGCTTGGCCTTCGGGAGGCGGTCCGGGTCCTCGATCATCCTGGTGTCGCCGCCCTGCGCGCCGACCATCTCGATGAACTTCGCCAGAGCCGTGCCGTCGCCGAGGTGCCGCTGGACCGTCTGCTTCGCCGAAAGGGTGGAGCCGGCCACACCGGAGAGGCGGACGACCTCCATCCCCAGCTTCAAGACCATCTCCTTGAGATCCTCGGGGCCTTCGCCCTTGAGAAGATCGATCGCCTCGCGGATTTCCAAAGCGGTGCCGACCGAGTCCCCGAGGGGCTGGTTCATGTCGGTGACGAGCGCGACGCAGCGGCGCTTCATCGAGCGCCCGACCCGGGTGATGGAGCGGGCCAGCTGCTTCGCCTGCTCGAGATCCTGGATGAACGAACCGTTCCCCCACTTCACATCGACGACCAGGCTCTCGGAACCGGCGGCCAGCTTCCGGCTGAGCACGCTGGCGGTGATGAGGGGCAGGCTCGGAATGCTGCCGCAGCTCTGCCGGAGGGCGTAGAGGATGGTGTCCGTCGGGGCGATCGCCTTGTCCTGCTCGATGATCGCGCAGCCGATCGTGTTCAACTGCGATACGAAATCGTCGAGCGGGATGGACTTCCGGAAGCCCTTGATGGCCGACAGCTTCTGGAGAGTGCTGATCTCGAGTTCCTCATCGATGCCATTGATGGTCGGCATGATCACACCGCAGGCGGCGGCCAGAGGGGCGAGAACAATGCTCGTCTTGTCGCCGACGCCGCCCGTTGAAAACTTGTCGATCTTCGGACGACTGAGCTTGGTCAGGTCGATCATCTCCCCCGAGAGCATGATCTCCTCGGCGAAGATCGCCGTTTCCATCGCGGACATCCCCTGGAAATAGATCGCCATCAGGAGAGCGGCGAGCTGGGATTCGGGAATCTCCTTGTCCAATACGGAATCGACGATGTGGCGGATTTCCTCCTCGGAAAATTCACTCCCATCGCGCTTTTTCTCGATCAAAGCCGCATAACTTGGCTTAACAAACCTTCGAGGCGAAACGATTTTCTTTCTCATGAATTGATTTTTCCTGATATTGCTTGCGCGTATAATTCGTAAAGCCTGTTAGAATAGTAAATTACGAACCTCTCTGTCCAGCAAAAAATGACAAATCCCACCTTCGACCTTCCCAACGCCCTTTCCGGGTGGATTCGCGAGAGCGCGCGGGACCTCCCGGACTTCCCGGAAAACTTCGATCCGGTGGTCCGCTCGGCCGATCCGCGCTTCGGTGATTTCCAGGCCAACGGAGTGCTTCCCCTGGCGAAAAGCCTGCGCCGCAACCCCCGCGAAATGGCGCAGTCCCTCGTGGCCGCCATGGCGCGGCACCCCCGGATCGCCGGAGGCGGGATCGGGATGGAAATCGCCGGCCCGGGGTTCGTGAACTTCACCCTCGGTCCCGCCTACCTGAGCGCCTGGGCGTCTCGTTTCGGCGAGCCGGGCGTCCTTTCGGAGGGAGTGCGCCACCTCTACGACGGCAAGCGCGTGGTTGTCGATTTCAGCTCGCCGAACACCGCCAAACAGATGCACGTCGGCCATATCCGCTCGACGGTGATCGGCGAGGCGATCGCCCGCCTTCTCGCCTTCTGCGGGGCGGACGTCGTCCGCGACAACCACATCGGCGACTGGGGCACCCAGTTCGGCCTCCTCCTGCTCGCCTGCCGGCGGTTCGGATTCGACTTCGACCTGCCGCCCGCCGAGGCCTTGCCCGCGCTCGAGCAGCTCTACCGCCGGGGAAACGATCTGGTCGAGGCGGATCCCGAGGCCCGCGAGGCGGCCAGGCGCGAACTCGTCGAACTCCAGCGCGGCGAGGCGGAACGCACCGCCCTGTGGGAGAAAATCAACATGATCAGCCGGGCGGCCTTCGAAGATCTCTACCGGCGGCTCGGAGTCCGCTTCGACCTTACGCGCGGGGAGAGCTTCTACCGCGACCAGGTCGATCTCGTGTATGAGGAACTGGAGCGGTTCGGGATCGCCACCCGGAGCGAGGGCGCGCTCGTTGTGTTCCATCCCGAACATCCCCGTTTCAACGAACAGCCGTTCATCGTCCGCAAGTCCGACGGGGCCAGCAACTACGCCACGACGGATCTGGCCACCGTCCTCCACCGCTGCCGCGAACTCGGCGCGCGCGAGATCGTCTACGTGACCGACGGGCGGCAGCAGGATCATTTCGAACAGCTTTTCCTGACGGTCGAGAAGTGGTTCCGCGCCGCCGGGCGGCCGGTGCCGGCCCTGCGCCACGTCTGGTTCGGCACCATCCTCGGCGAGGGCGGCAAGGCGATCAAGACCCGCTCGGGCGGGACCGTGAAGCTGCGCGACCTGCTGGACGAGGGGGTCGAGCGCGCGCGGGTGATCGTCGAAGAGAAAAACCCCGGCCTGGCGGAGGAAGAAAAGGAGCGCATCGCCGAGGTGGTCGGCGTCGGCGCCATCCGCTACGCCGATCTGATGCAGAACCGCACCCACGACTACGTCTTCTCGTGGGACAAAATGCTGAGCTTCGACGGGAACACGGCCCCGTACCTTCTCTATGCGGTGGCCCGGATCCACGCCATCTTCCGCAAGGCGGGCCTGCGCCCCGGCCAGGGGGAGGAGACGGCGGACGAGTTCCGCACGCCGGAGGAGATTCAACTGGCCAGGCAACTGACCCAGTTTCCCGTGGCCCTCGGCCAGGTCGTGCAGGACCTGCGCCCCCACTTCCTGTGCACCTATCTCTACGAACTCGCCAACGCCTTCAGCGGTTTCTACAATGCGAACCGGGTCATGGCCGACGATCCCGGCGAGCGCGGACGGCGGCTGATCCTCTGCGCCCGGACCCTCCTCTTCCTCGAAACCGGCCTCCACCTCCTCGGCATCGGAACGCTTGAGCGGATGTGACCCGTATCTAGCGTTCCACCCCGGCCAGGCCCTCGGCGAAGCCGACCACATCCCGGGACAGGCGGGCCACCCGCAGGGCGAGCGCCTCATCGACGAGGTTTCCGTCGGCGTCGAAGGACGATCCGACGGCGTAAACGAAACGCGGAATGACCACGCAGCGGAAATCGGCCATCAGGCTGTTCGCCAGGGGGAAGACGGACAGGTAGCTGCCCGCCCCGCCCGCGGCCGCCAGAAAACCCACCACCTTGCCGCTCCAGCAATCCGCCCCGGTCATCTCGACCAGATTCTTGGCGGCGGCGTTGAGGTCGTAGTTGTATATGGGCGAGGCCAGCAGAATACCGTCGGCCTGCCGGATCCTCGCCGCGACCGGCGCGACACCCGGATTTCCGTAGGCCGCGCCCCCGTCGCACAGCGGCAGGGGGTGCTCCCGGAGATCGAGCCAGTCCGCGGGCTGCCCCGCCGTCCGCAGATTCCGGAGCGCCAGGTCCGCCAGCCGACGGCTCCGGCTCTTCTCGCTCAGACTGGAGCTGATGACCAGATAACGCATCCACAACCCTTTTCCCTTCCGGCCGAAAACGCAAAAAGAAACGATCTTTGAAGCACTGTAAGCCGGATTCCGTACTCCCCGCCGAAACGCGGAGCGGCATTCATTCATCTAGCCCCGCCGAAACGGGACTCCCCGCCGAAGCGGGATGCAGCCAAACCCGGGACCGATGGACGGGCCGCCCGATCCCCTATTCGCCTTGCACCGGATTGGGTTTGTCCTGCCCCGACGGTCACCCGTCGGGCGGTGGGCTCTTACCCCACCTTTTCACCCTTGCCCCGCGGCGGGCGCGGGGCGGTTTGTTTTCTGCGACACTTTCCGTCGCGCCGCCTTGAAACGACGCGCCCTCCCTTTCGGGAGGAATCCTGCCCTGTGGTGTCCGGACTTTCCTCTCTTCCCCGCAAGGAGAAAAGCGAATGCCCGTGCTTCAAAGATCGAAGGACAGACTGCTCCTTCTCCGGGAAAAACGCAAGCCCCGTCGCAGGGCACCCCGAAGACGGAAAAATCCCCCACCGCGCTACCCCGCAAACGGCGTGTATTCCGGAACCATTTCCTTCAGCCGCTCCTTGAGAGCCGGCCCTTCGAGGTCGGGCAAATCCTCCTCCAGCGCGGCGATCCATTCCCCGAAGCGGTCGGCTCCGACCGAAGTCCCCCGCAGCCTGCGGATGCGGGGATGGTCGGTCTCGTCGGAAGATTCGGTGGAGTAATTCAATTCCTCGAAGAGCTTCTCGCCCGGGCGGAGCCCGGTGATCTCAATCCCGATCTCGGTCTCCGGCTCGAAACCGCTCAACTGGATCATCTGCCGGGCGAGATCGATGATCTTGACCGGTTCCCCCATGTCGAGGAGGAAGATTTCGCCGCCCGCGCCCATCGAAGCCGCCTGCAGGACCAGCCCGACCGCCTCCGGAATCGTCATGAAATACCGCGTCACCTCCGGATGCGTCACCGTGAGGGGCCCCCCCCGGGCGATCTGCCGGCGGAAGGTGGGGATCACGCTCCCCGACGAGCCGAGCACGTTCCCGAACCGCACGGCCAGGAAACGGGTCCGGGGCGATGCCGTGGTTTCCTCGCCGGCCCGGAAAGATTCGATGGCGATCTCCGCGAGCCGTTTGGTGGCGCCCATGACACTGGTCGGATTGATCGCCTTGTCGGTTGAGATCAGCACGAAACGCCCGACCCCCGACTCAACGGCCAAACCGGCGAGCCGGTAGGTGCCGACCGCGTTGTTGGCCACCGCCTCCCAGGGATGCTCCTCCATGAGCGGCACGTGCTTGTAGGCGGCGGCGTGGAACAGCACCGAGGGCCGGTGCCCGGCGAGGATCCGCCCCATGATGCGCTCGTCCCGGAAATCCGCGACCCGCGGGTGCACCATGTCCGCCTTGCCCCGCTCCCCCATCTCCGCCATGATCTCGAAAACGGCCTGTTCCGAGGAATCCACAAGAAGAATACGCCGGGGGGCGAAGGTCGCCAGTTGGCGGACGATCTCGGCGCCAATGCTTCCCCCTCCCCCGGTGACCAGGACGACCCTGTCCCCGACGATGCCACGGATCGTCTCCTGGCGGATGGCCACCGGCTCCCTCCCGAGCAGATCCTCCACCTCGACCCGGCGCACCTCCTCCACCCGCACCTGCCCGGTCGATAGTTCGTGCAGCCCCGGCACGATGACGGTTTCCAAGCCGCTCCGGCTTCCGGCGTCAACGATGTCACGGATGCGCCGCGCGTTCAAAGAGGGAATGGCGATGGCCACCCGGGTCGCTCCGGTTTTGACGGCCACCTCGGCCAGCCGGTCGGGACTCCCCAGGATAGGCACCCCGTGGACATCCCGCCCCACCTTGTCCGGATCGTCGTCGAGGAAGGCCGTCGGCCGGAGCCCGAGCTGAGGCCGGGCCAGCAGCTCGGCCGCCAGGGAGGCTCCGGTCGAGCCCGCGCCGATGATGACGACCCGATGCCGCGCGGTCCCCCGCCGGCCCCCGGCGACATACTTCTCCCGGTACATCCGGAGCAGGGTCCGGAACCCCGCCAGAAACACGACCGCGAAGAGAAGGTCGGCGAGAATCACCCCCCTCGGCATCGTCACCAGCCCGTGACCGGGAAGAATGCGGATCAGCAGAAAGAGCAGGCTCGCCGAAAACAACGCGAGGAAGAGCCGGTTCAGATCGGGAATCCGGAAGAAGGAAAGCAGTCCCCGGAACTGCCCGAACGCCCAGAGCGAGAGGAGTTGCAGGGGAAGCACGTAAACCGCCGCGATCAGGCGGTCGCGCCGGTAATCCTCCGGCACCGCGAAGTCGAACCGCAGCTCGTAGGAAAACCAGAGCGCCACGCCCAGAATCGCGGCATACAAAACAACCAGAAGAGGAAGGCGCAGCCGTTCGAAGGAACACCGTCGGGGAATAGGAGCGGGCATTGCGGTAAAAGAAGACCCGAGGCAATAGAAGCGAGGCGGCCGGAGCAAGGCGGAAGCGCCCCGGCCGCACGGCCGAAGTCATGCGACCACGGAAACAGCGCGAAACGGCGGGAACGCGGTCAGGCAACAACACCGGTGGCCGGTTTCTCACGCCGATCCTGCGTCAGCGGCGCCGGCGCGGGCACCCCGCCGATATCCGGGTTGAAACTTCATCCGTTCGCGCTTTGTCTTCCGGCTTGCGCACCATGAAAATCGGCATCGCCCAGATCAATACCACGGTGGGGGCTCTCGAAGGGAACGCCACACTCATACTCGAGGCCTACCGGCGGCTCGCCGCCGGGGGCGCCGCTCTGGTCGTCACCCCGGAGATGGCGGTCGCCGGCTACCCGCCCCGCGACCTGCTCCTGCGCCGCAGGTTCCTCGAAGACTGCGCCCGGACGCTCGGGGAAATCGCCGCCGAAACCGGCCCGGAACCGCTGGTGGTCGGCTTTCCGGAACGCAACCCCGGTCCGGGCCGTCCGGCCTTCAACGCGGCCGCATGGTGCGAGGCGGGAACGGTCCGGCGGGTTTTCCGGAAAAGCCTGCTGCCGACCTACGATGTCTTCGACGAGGACCGCTACTTCGAACCCTCCGAGCCCGGGGATCCCGTCCGGCTCGGAGACCGGCGGATCGCGGTCACCATCTGCGAAGATCTGTGGTACGGACAGGACGGCCAGCGCTACGCCCACCGCCCCGACCCGGCCGAAAGCCTCCGGCGGATGAATCCGGACCTGGTCCTCAATCTCTCGGCGAGCCCCTGGCATTTCGGCAAGCGCGCCCTGCGCTCGGAAATCCTCCTGCGGGCATCCGGCCGCTGCGGCGCGCCGGTCCTCTACTGCAACAGCGTCGGCGGCAACGACGAGTTGATCTTCGACGGGCACAGCCTCTTCGCCCCCGGCGACGGCACCGTCCGCATGGTCGCGCCCGCCTTCGAAACCGCCGCCGCGGTCTGCGACACCGGAGCCCCGCCACCGGCGGACGAGCAACTTCCCGAGATGGAGGAGATCCGCCGCGCGCTCGCCCTCGGCCTGCGCGACTACATGGCCAAAACGGGATTCCGGCGGGCCGTCATCGGCCTGAGCGGG
The DNA here is from genome assembly GCA_046541615.1 of Puniceicoccaceae bacterium. Lineage (GTDB taxonomy): Bacteria > Verrucomicrobiota > Verrucomicrobiia > Opitutales > Puniceicoccaceae > Puniceicoccus. The sequence goes on along the minus strand of JBKHCX010000004.1, from coordinate 30,236 downwards.
GGCATCGACTCCGCCGTGACCGCCGCCATCGCCGCCGACGCCCTCGGAGCCGGGAACGTCCGCGGGATCGCCCTGCCCTCGCCCATTTCCAGCGCGCACAGCGTGGAGGACGCCGAAGCCCTCGCCGCCAACCTCGGCATCCGCATCGACCACCTCCCCATCGCCGACCTCGTGAATGCGGCGGAAAAAACCCTCCGCCCCCTCTTCGCCGGAACCGGGCCCAACGTCGCCGAAGAAAACATCCAGGCCCGCGCCCGCGGACTCCTCCTCATGGCCGTCAGCAACAAGTTCGGCGACATCCTCCTGACCACCGGCAACAAGAGCGAGATCGCCGTCGGCTACTGCACGCTCTACGGCGACATGGCCGGCGGGCTCGCCGTCCTCTCCGACGTGCCCAAGACGACGGTTTATCGCCTCGCCGCGCACCTGAACCGTGATCGGATCCGCATCCCCCCGAACACGATCCGGAAACCGCCCTCGGCCGAACTGCGCCCCGGCCAGAGGGACGAGGACAGCCTTCCGCCCTACCCGGTTCTCGACCGCATTCTCGAACTCTACGTCGAGCGCGGCTTCTCCCGTGCCGAAATCATCGCCGAAGGTTTCGATCCCGGAATCGTGACCGACGTGCTCCGGAAAGTGGACCACAACGAATACAAACGCAAACAGGCCGCCCCGGGGCTGAAGATCACTCCATTGGCCTTCGGGATTGGACGACGCATCCCGATTGTGCAACGGTACGTGCCATGAAACCGATCCAGGAAAAGAAGAAGGAGCTTCTCGAAACCCTCGAGTTGATCGGCGACGAGCACGAGCGCCTCAGTTTCATCGTCGATCTCGGGAAGGACGCCGCCGAACTCCCGTCCGAATACCGCCGGGAGGCCTTCCGCATCGAGGGCTGCACCTCGAACCTCTGGCTCTTCCCCTCCCACGTGGACGGGCGCTGCCATTTCGCCGTCGATTCCGACTCCTCCATCACCAAAGGGATCGCCGCCATGCTGGCCACCCTCTACGACGGCCACCCGCCGGAGGAGATCCTCGCCAACCCGCCCGACTTTCTCGCCGACGCGGGCGTGCCGCAGCTCCTCTCGCCCAACCGCCGCAACGGCCTTTCCAGTCTCTCCAAAAGAATCGTCGATTACGCGCGGTTTTGCCGGGAACGCTACGGAGAGGGCGCGCCCGCCGACAAACGGGAGGCCTCATGACCTCCGAGGAACTCTTCCGGCGCGCGCTGCGGTCCACCCCCGGCGGGGTGAACTCGCCCGTCCGCGCCTTCCGATCCGTGGGCGGAACGCCGTTCTTCACCGAGTCGGCCAATGGCGCCCACCTCGCCACCGCCGACGGCCGCACTTTGATTGATTTCGTCTGCACCTGGGGGCCGGCCATCCACGGCCACAACGATCCCGACATCCGGGCGGCCGTCGCCGACGCCCTCGCGAATGGAACCAGCTTCGGCACCCCCGGCCCGCTCGAGGTCGAGATGGCCGAGGCCGTGATCTCCCGCGTGCCCTCGGTCGAAAAAGTGCGCATGTGCAACAGCGGAACCGAGGCGACCATGTCCTGCGTCCGCCTCGCCCGGGGCTTCACGGGCAGGGACAAGATCGTCAAATTCGCCGGCTGCTACCACGGCCACGTCGATTCCCTCCTCGTCCAGGCCGGCTCCGGGGCTCTCACCCTCGGCAAACCCGACAGCGCCGGCGTTCCGGCCAGCTTCGCCGCCGAGACCATCCTCTGCCCCTATAACGACCCGGAGGCGCTCGACCGGATCTTCGCCGGCTACGGCGATGCCATCGCCGCCGTCATCGTCGAGCCCTATCCGGCCAACTGCGGACTCCTGCTCCCGCGGGAAGGGTACCTCGACCACCTGCGCGCGCTCACGCAAGCGCACGGCAGCCTGCTCATCTTCGACGAAGTCATGACCGGTTTCCGCCTCGCCGAAGGCGGGGTGCAGGAGATCGAGGGGATCACCCCCGACCTGTCGGCCTTCGGAAAGGTCATCGGCGGCGGGCTTCCGGTCGGGGCCTTCGGCGGACGGGCGGAGATCATGGATCACCTCGCGCCCGACGGCCCCGTTTACCAGGCGGGCACTCTCAGCGGCAACCCCCTGGCGATGGCGGCCGGCCTAGCCTCGCTCCGCAAACTCGGCCCGGCGGTTTTCGAACGGCTCGACCGCGCCGGACGCCGGATCGCCGGGGCTCTCCGGGACGAAGCCCGGGCGCTGGGCTTCCCCCTGTGCGTGAACCAGACCGGCTCCATGTTCGCCGTGTTTTTCGGAACGGAGTCGGTCGAGTCCTTCGAAGAGGTCCGAAGCAGCGCGACCGAGCACTTCTCCCGCTTCTTCCACGCGGCCTTGCGGAAAGGAGTTTACCTGCCGCCCTCCGCCTACGAAACCTGTTTCCTCAGCACCGCCCACGACGACACCATCGTGGACCGCGCCCTAGGAATCATGCTGGCCTCCCTCCGCGAGGCGGTTCAAGCCCCGCACGGCACCTGACAGATTCCGGCTCTCCGATCCGTAATAGAAATGGCCTTCTGTGCCGCGGCATACTGTGCCGCACAACAAATTCCTTGACGAACCCGCATTCCGTGTCAGACAACAAATTTTTTGACGAAGCCGGCGAACTGCCCTTCTGTGCCGGGCGACAAATTGCTTGACGAAGCGGATTTCTGTGTCAGGCAACAAATTTTCGACGAACTGGCCTTCTATGCCGGACAACAACTTCGTTGACAGACCCGGCGACGGCCAGACCGCCGGATCCGCAACCACAGAAGCTCCCGGAAATCAGCCCGGCACGAAAGCAGGGGCTTCTTGGTGCCGGACCACAAACTATTTGACCCAGCCCGTTTGCCCCGCCGCCGCAATTCGGGCCAGCGGCCCCGATCGCCGGAGTCGAACTGTCGATTACGGAACTCTTCCTCAAATTTCCCCAGCCAAACAGTTTGTCAGCCGGACAACAAAAGTAGGTTGACAATGGTTTTTTTAGCTGTCCAACAAAAGACCAGGGTTGACTTGGGGGGAGGGGATCCGGGGATACTTTGGCGTGATCCGACGACATAGGCTTAGAATCAAACTGGGCGAAGGCTTCCGGGCCTACTACCACCTGATGAGCCGGACGGTGAACGCGGAGAAATGGTTCGGGCTGAGGGAGAAGGAGTATCTGCGGAAGCTGATCCGGCAGATGGGTGAGTTTTCCGGGGTGCGGGTGATCACCTACGCCGTCATGGACAACCATTTCCATGTTCTGGCCGAGGTGCCGCCCGAGCGGGTGGTGTCCGACGGGGAGATCGTCCGGCGGTTCGCCGCGCTCTACCCGGAACCCACGCCCTGGCAGCCTCTCACAGCCGACGCTTTGGCCGAGTTGCTCGCCGCGAACGATGTCCGGGGGCAGGAACTGCGGGAGGAGCTGCTGGGGCGCATGCACGATATGTCTTGGATGATGAAGACGATCAAGCAGCGGTTTGCGATCTGGTTCAACAAGCGGCTGGGGCGGTTCGGCCCGGTCTGGGCGGAGCGGTTCAGGAGCGTGCTGGTGGCGGGCGATGTGAAGGCGCTGCGGACGGTGGCGGCCTACATCGATCTGAACGGGGTGCGGGCCGGGCTGGCCGACGATCCGAAGGACTACCGTTTCTGCGGCTACGCGGAGGCGTGGGCCGTCCGGCAGGAGGCCCGGGCCGGCCTGCCGGTGCTGGCCTGCGGGGTCTGGCGGGCTACCGGCAGAGCCTGTTCGGCATTGGCGCGGCTCCGAAGGAAGGAAAGGCGGCCATCGATCCGGCGGCGGCCGCCCGGGTGATCGACGGGGAGGAAGGCCGCAGGGCCTTCCAGAGATACAGGAACGATTGCGCGAAGTCCCCGGGAGCCCGGGCGATCCATTCGTCCACTTCCTTCGGGCTTTTCCAGACACCGCCGGCGATCTCGCGCGGATCGGGGTGCAGCTCTCCGGCGAAGGCGCGGACCGCGTAGAGGCGGACGAATTCCCATCCCGTTTCCGCCGCCGCCGGTATTTCCGCAAGAAGTTCGATCGCCGCGGTGGAACCGTCGATTCCGAGTTCCTCGCCCAGCTCCCTGCGGGCCGCCGCCTCGTAGTCTTCCCCGGCGTCCACATGGCCGGAGCAGGAACTGACCCAGCGGTTGGGAGCGGTATCCTTCTCCGCGGACCGCTTCTGGAGGAAGAGCGCCCCGTCGGGCCGGTAAACGAGGATATGCACGGCCCGGTGGAGAAGCCCCCGGCGGTGGACCTCGGAGCGGGTCTCCCGGCCGATCACCCGGTCGCGGGCATCGACCACGTCGAACCACTCAGCAGACGAGGCCGCCATAATCGTCGAGACCGCCGGAAAGGCCGGTCGGCAGGCCTTTCGCGACCGTCGCCACCGCATCGTGGGAGTGCAGGGATTCGAGATGGGAGCAGGAGACGGCGAAGGCCTCGACGCCCGGCGTGGAATCCAGCGCGGCGTAGAGCAGGCGGGCTGCGTCTTCGACGAATTTCTGATAGACGCCGTTCATCTCGGCGAAGGCCTGCTCGTCCTGCCGCCGGACCATGACCTGCGTTTCCGTTCCGAGAGCCTTTCCGCAGACGGCTACCAGCCCGGCGGGATCGATGGCTTCGTCGGCGGCGGGGACGACCCGGACCCGGGCGCGGCTGCGCTGCGAATGGGGAATGGCATAGATCCCCCGCTTGAGGCGGGCGTGCTCGGATAGATCCGAGGAGCAGGGGCAGGCCGAGGAGTAAACGAAGTCCACCTGGAGCATACGGGTGAAAGTCCCCCCGGCGGAAAGCCGCCCTTCCAAGACGCAGTCGTAGAACTGGTAGCCCTCCAGCCCGCTCCGCAGACTGCGCTGTAGGATCGGCAGCGAGAAGGCCAGACGAAGACGGGCCGATTCGGACTCGAGCCGGGCGAGGTATGCTTCGAGGACCCTCCGGATCGTCCCGAACCCCATGGTTTCGTGCTGAAACCCGTAGAACACCCGGATGATCCGCGACATATTGATCCCCTTGCGGTCGGCGGCCAGGCTCACCCCGCCGAAGACGGAGGTCTCGAGCCGGGACTCGCTCCCGTCGCCGAGGCGGAAAAGGAGCGGGAGCCGGAAGTTCGAGGAGCCGACCTCCTGGAGGGGGACGCGGGCTCCGGGAATCTCGCTCGAGCGGAGATTCTGGGTGTCCGGCAATTCCTCCAGGTATTCCGGCGGGGGATTGAAATCGGAATCGAAAGATGGGCGCGGTTCCCGCTGCGGGACGACCGGTGATGCGTTCTGGGAAGACATGGAAACTAGGTTATTTCAGCGAACCGTGGATTGTGACACGATTTCCCCGCAATACAAACGGGAAAGCCGGGATTTTTCCGCGGAAAAAAGTTTGCCGGAGTTTCGGCGAAGCCGTTTTCTCGGCAGGAATGGAAGGGCGGTTTCAAATCCTTGGTTCGAGCAGCGCGGGCAACTGCGCGCTCCTGGAGACCGGGGAAACCCGCCTTTTGATCGACGCCGGTTTTTCGGGTCGGCGCACGGAGGCGATGCTCCGCGAGATCGGACTCGCCCCGGAGGATCTCGACGGGGTTTTCCTCACCCACGAGCACAAGGATCACGCGGCGGGCGTGCGGGGGCTGTCCCGTTTCGGCGATCTTCCCTTCTTCGCCAACCGCGACACGGCCACCGGGCTCCAGGACCGGCTGGACCGGAAGGTCTCCTGGAAGGTGTTCGAAACCGGGCGGCCCTTCGTTTTCCGCGATCTGGAGGTCCGGCCCGTCGCCGTGCCGCACGACGCCTACGACCCGGTCTGCTTTCACTTTCTCTGGGGCCGGGACGACCTCTTTTCTCCGAGGCAAAGCCTCGCCTGGATCAACGATCTCGGGCATGTGCCTCCCTCACTCGGGCCGGTGCTGTCCGAGGCGGACACCCTCGTCATCGAGGCCAACTACGACGAGGACATGCTGGAAAAGGATTCGAAGCGCCCCTGGTCGCTCAAACAGCGGATCCGCAGCCGGCACGGCCACCTCTCGAACGCGGACACCCTCGCGGCGCTCCGGGCGGTGGAGCGGCCCCGTTGGCGGCGGATTTTCTTCTCGCATCTGAGCCGGCAGTGCAACGCGGCGAACCTGGTCGAGGATACCTTCGGCCCGTTCTGCGAATCCCTCTCCCATTCGGTCCGGATGTCGGTCGTGTCGCCGACGGAGGGACCGGCCACCGTTCTTTGATCCGCGATCCATCCATGCATAGATTCAACACCAAAATCGTTTTCACGGTCGGCCCGGCCACGGACTCACCGGAGATGCTCCGGGCCTTGATCCGCGAGGGGGCGGATATCTGCCGGATCAACATGGCCCACGCCACCCGCGAGTCCGTCCGGGAGATGGTCGCCAAGATCCGCGCGGCGGGCGAGGCGGAGGGGCGCCGGATCGGGATCATGATCGACATCAAGGGACCGGAGATCCGGACCGGCGATCTGCCCACGCCCCTCGAACTGGGCAAGGGCGACCCGATCGACTTCGCATGCACCGAAGAGGCCGAGGAGCGGGAAGGGGTCCCGCTCGTCCGCGTCAACTACCCGGGTCTGATCAACGACGTGGAGGCGGGAAGCACGATCCTTGTCGATAACGGCCTGCTGCAATTAGAAGTCACCGAGAAACGACCGAACCGGCTCGCCTGCGAGGTCGTGATCGGAGGAAGCCTCGGAAACCGGCGCCACATCAACCTGCCCGGCATCCACGTCAGCCTGCCCTGCCTGACACAGAAGGACCACGACGACATCGACGCGGGAATCGAATGCGGGGTGGAGTTTTTCGCGCAGTCCTTCGTCCGCGAGCCGGAGGATGTGGAACATTTCCGCCGGATTCTCTCCGACCGGCGGTCCAAGGCCCGGATCATCGCGAAGATCGAGGACCAGCAGGCGATCTCGAACCTGGACGACATCATCCGCGCGGCCGACGGGCTCATGGTCGCCCGCGGCGATCTGGGCATCGAGTGCCCCTACGAGGATCTTCCGGTGATCCAGCAGCGCGCGGTCAGCACGAGCATCCGCCTGCGCAAACCGGTCATCGTGGCCACCCACATGCTCGAATCCATGATCGAGAACCCGGTCCCGACGCGGGCGGAGGTGTCGGACATCACCTACGCGGTCGGGCAACGGGCCGACGCGATCATGCTCTCGGGGGAAACCACCGTCGGGAAATATCCGCTCGATTGCGTCCGGGTCTTCAAGCGGATCGCCGAGACCACCGAGCGCCTGGAGGATCCGTCCACCCGCATACCCCTTGATCTCCGCAACCCGAAGAGCAAACTGCTCCGCTCGGCGGCGCGTCTGGCCGAGGATATCGACGGGGCGAGCATCATCGCCTTCACCCGGGCCGGCAATCTGCCGCGGATTCTGGCGGCCCTCCGACCGATTGGCACCCCCGTTTTCGCCTTCACCGATGATCCGGTGCTCGAGCCACAGCTGCGGATCTTCCGCGGGGTGGAGCCGTTCCTGATCGAATTCCACGACGACCGGGAAACGACGATCCAGAACGCCTTCCAGGTGCTTCTGGAACGGGGGTTCGTCCACAGGGGGGATTGGGCGGTGATCATCACCAACGTCCTCCGCCGCACCCGCCTGGTGGACGGGCTCGAGCTGCGCCAGATCGAGTGTCATCCCTGATCCGCGCTTTCCTCCGCCGTGCCGCCCCGCCGCGCCGGCCCGGAGCCGGAGCGACGCCCGCCGCGACATGAGTCCGCCCCCCTACCGCGGCCGCCTCGCTCCGACGCCCTCCGGCTATCTCCACGCCGGCCACGCCCGCACCTTCGCGGCCGCCTGGAAACGGGCCAGGCAGCGAAACGGCACACTCGTTTACCGCCTGGAGGACATCGACCGGCGGCGCTCCCGTCCCGAATACGCGCGGGCCGCCGAAGAGGATCTGCGGTGGCTCGGGTTGGACTGGGACGAGGGCGGCGGACGGGGCGGACCGGTCGGGCCGTATGTCCAAAGCGAGCGCATCGCGATCCACCGCCGGATCTGGCACGGACTGATCGCGGCGGGCCGCATCTATCCCGCCCCGTTCTCCCGGAGGGACATCCTCCGCCTCGATCCCGCCCGCGAGGCGGACGGCGGGATCCGCTTCCCGGAGGCGCTCCGACCGGCGTCCGCAGCCGCGGATCCGGAGACGGCCGATCCGTCGGTGAACTGGCGTTTCCGCGTGCCGGAGGGGCGCGCCGTCCGATTCACGGACGGTCTCCTCGGCGAAACGGTGTTCGCGGCCGGCCGCGACTTCGGGGACTTCCTCGTCTGGCGCAGGGAGGGCGGCCCCTCCTACGAACTGGCGGTCGTCGCCGACGACATCGCCATGGGCGTCACCGAAGTGGTCCGCGGCGCGGATCTGCTCCTCTCGACCGCCCGCCAGCTGCTCCTCTACGAAGCCCTCGCGGCGGCGCCCCCCGTCTTCCGCCACGAACCGCTCGTCCGGGACCGCACCGGCGCGCGGCTCTCCAAGACCGCCGGATCGGTCGCCATCCGCCATCTCCGGGCCCGGGGATGGACGCCTTCGGAAGTCCTCCGATGGGAGGATCGGCCGGACGACCCCGCTCCCCGCAGGGATTCTTCGCGGTGACCGGCTTTCCGCGGATCGCGGCCGTCCACGCCCCCCACCCTGGGCGTTTTTCATTCAGCCTTGCCCAAGGTCGGCCGCAAGGGGGCCTCGCGCGGGATCGGCGCGAACCGCCCCGGATCACCCGGTCCGGCCGCCTCCGCTCATTCCCCGCCTTCGTCCACTGTGTCGATCAGGTCGGTCGCCGTCTGGGTGGTCTGGATCATCTGGTGGCCGAGCCGGTTGCGGAGGATGAAGTAGAAGATCATGGCCGGAATACCGATGACCAGGCCGGTCGCGGTGGTGATGAGCGCCTCCCCGATGTCGGCGGCGAGCAGTTCCGGGCGGCCCATCCCCCCCTGGCCGATGGTCTGGAAGGCGCTGATCATCCCGCTGACCGTTCCGAGGAGACCGATCATCGGGGCGACCGCCGCCACCACGTTCAGGTAGTTGACCCACTGGGAGACGTTGTTCTCCTCGGCCTCGAGGTTCTCCACCAGCAGGGTTTCGACCTGATCCTTGTTCAGGTTGGGGCGGTCCGGGCGGAACTTGAGCAGGGCCGGCGCGAGGCCGCGGCCCAGAACGGTGCCGCTCGCGGCGAGATCCCGGCTGGCCGATTCCGTGTCGTGCGAGGCGAGCGCGTCGCGGGCCCGCGGTAGGAGGGCGTCGGGAATGAAGCGGCTCCGGCGCGTCTCCATGTAGCAGTAGATGACCAGGAAGATCATGACCACCGAGCACAGGGCGAGGGGGAACATCGCCCAGCCACCCTGCTTGATCATGCCGAACAGACTGGTGTCGGGGGCGGCGGCCGCTTCCTCCTGGGCCAGAAGGAGGGTGGGTAGAATGCTCGTGAGGAGGATCAGGTGGATCGATTTCATGGGTGTTGGTTGGATGGGTTGTGAAAAGAGGCTCTCAGAGGGGAATCAGGCGGGAGGGATCGACGAAGTTTCCGGTGCCGACGGATTCCTCCCGGTCTTCGAGCAGGCGCTCGCCGTCGGTGGTCGCCTCGAAAAGGGGTAGAGGCTCGCCCTCGTCGTCTTCGATGACGAGCCCCTCCAGATCGTCTCCGGCGCCCCCGAGCACCCGGAGGGGCTGCCAGGCGAATCCGCGCTCGCGGGCCTCGGCCAGCAGCCGGTCGCGGTGCGCCTCGTCTTCGAGCGCGTGGGCCGAGGCGATGGCGAGCGAATAGCAGTGCGGCAGGTAGCTCATGGGGATCTGGCCGGAAAAGACAATGGGTTCGAGCGCCGTCCGCAGGGCCCCCTCGTAGTCCTCCCCGGCAAAGAGAAGGGCGCCGAGAATGAAATAGCCGAGCGCGGACGGGCCGTAGCGGCCCTCTTCCTCGATCCACTGGCGGGCCAGGAGCATCGCCTCCTCGTTGAGTTCGAGAATGTAGCGGCCGAGCAGCTCCGCGTCCCGCATGGCCTCGGCGTCCTCCCGCAGGGTCATGTAGGGGCTGAGCGCGTTCGCGTAGGCGATGGCCTGGGCCGGGCGGTCGATGGCGAGGGCGGCCATGGGGATGGCGGCATACAGCGAGCGGCCCTCTTCCGGAATCAGGTCGAAAAGCGGAAAGCGCCGGGCGATGAGAGCCTCCAGATACGGGAGAGCCTCGGCCAGGCGGCCCTCTTCGACCATGGTCCGGGTCCGCTCGAGAATGTTCCCTCCCGGGAAAAAGATCTCCCGGATATCGGCCTTCGGAAAGGAAAGGACGATTTCCCCGCCCTCCTGGACGACTCTCAGGGATACGGCCCCGTCCTCCACCTTCGCGACGTCGCCGGTGAATTCGCGGCCGCCTTCAAGGAAAAGGGTGATCGGCTTGCGGATTTCCTCCTGGTCCTCTTCGGGAATCCCTCCGCCGATCGGCTCGGGCAGAGCGCCGGGCGGCGGGGAGGGAACCGTTGGGCGGGCGGTCTCCTCCGGGGCGGCGGCTGCCGGGGCGGCGGTTGCGAACAGGGCCGCGGCGACGAAGATTCCGATCCGGAGCGGTGCGGTCATGGCGTATCCTCCGCGGTTTCGGCGCCGCTTCCGGTATCCTCCGGCGGAAAGGATCCGTGCTCGGCGAGGAGGGATTCGCGCAGTTCCTCGGCGCGGAGCGCGAACGCACTGGTCAAGAGCCGCTCGTCCCCGAGCATTTCCTCCAGCGTCCGGAAGGCGGCGGCCGGTTCGCCGATGCGGTTGAAGAGGTCGGCGCTGCGGTAGTAGGCCTCCGCCATCTCCTCCGGATAGGCGCGGTAGAGGGTGTAGATTCGCTGCCAATAGGCGATGGCCCGCTTCTCCTCGCCCCGGGCCTCGTTCATTTCGGCCAGTCCGGCGAGGCTCCGGACGTGCGGGAGGCCGCGGGCTTCCTTGAGCGCGAGGACGTCTTCGAAGACCTTCTCGGCGTCGTCGTAGTGTTCCAGCTGGGTCAGGATGCGCCCGCGGAGGATGCGGACCCTAGCCGCGAGAGGATGCGTCGGCATCTGCTCCTCGAACCGCCGCAGGTAATCGCCCGCTTCCTCGGTTTCTCCTTCCTCGAAAAGAATCTGCGCGAGTCCGAACCAGGCCTCCGCGCGGGCGGGGTGGTCCGGATAGGTGTCGAGGATGAAGTCGAAGTAGTCCTCCGCGTAATCGTAGCCGGCTTCCGAATAGACCAGGCCGATCTGCCCGATCACCTCGGGATCGAGCTGGTCGAGCGGAACGAGTTCGTCGATCTCCTGCAGAATGGTCCGGGCGAGTTCCTCCTCCCCCCGGGCGCGGGCGCGGGTCGCCTCGAAATACTTCAGGCGGCTCAGCCACGTGAGGCGCTTCTGCTCCTCCGCCGCCTCGATCCCGGCCTCCAGCCAGTCCGCGAAGCTGTCGGCCTCGAGGACCGGGTGCGCGGGCAGGGATTCCGGGTCTTCTTTCAGGAGGTCCCTCCGCATGGTTTCGAGCGAGGCCAGGATGGGCTGGATCTCGGTGGCCGAGGGGTCGTCGCCGAACTCCGCGATCGCCTGGTCGAACTGCTCCAGCGCCCGCTCCGGACGGCCCGATTGCAGGTAGGCCCATCCGAGCCAGTAGAGGGCCTCGCTGATCCGCGGCTTCGTTCCCTCGATGTCGTCGCGTTCGAGGTAGTCGGAGAAGTGCTCGATCATAAGGTCGTAGCGCTCGAGCGCTTTGAATATCTTGCCCCGCTGGAACACCGCGTAGGGGAAGAGTCCCCCGGCCTCGGGGGTCACCTGGGCGAAGGCCGAAGAGGCCGCGACCAGCTCGCCGAGCCCCATCAGGATGTCCCCCCGGAGCACCGTGGCCTCCGGGGCGCGGCTGTTGCGGGGAAATTCCTCGAGAAAGGCGTCGATCTCTTCGCGGGCGGTTTCGTAGTCGCGCCGGCCGTACTCCGCGGTGGCGATCCGGTAGCGGATCTCCGGGTAGAGGTGGTGGTCCCGGCTCGTCTCGGCGAGGGGCCTGAGTTCGGCCAGGGCGGATTCGTATTCGCCCTCGAACTGGTGGGTCAGCGCGTGCCAGAGCGCGGCCTGGGTGCCGAGCGGGTGATCCGGATACTCCCTCCGGAAGGCCGCGAAGTCCGCTCGGGAGTCCTCGTACTGCTCGAGCATGGCCAGGTTGAAACCCCGGGTGAACAGCCAGCGCGCGGCGAGTTCGTGCTCCGGGAAGCGTTCGAGCAGCTCGGTGTACGCCTCGACCGAGGGGCGGAACTTGCGCTGCTCCTGGTAGGCCTGGGCGACCAGGTAGATCGCCTCGGGGGCGAGATCGCTCTCCGGGTGGAGGTCTTCGAACGCGAGGGCCAGCTCGAGGGTTTCCTCCCAGTCCTCCAGCGCATAGGAGGAAAGAATGCGGAGGTAGTCCGCCTGTTCGCGGATCTCCGCGGGAAGGTTCCCGTCCGCGCCGAGCGCGCGGGCGAGGATATAGGATTCGCGGGGCCGGCCGCCGCGGAGGAAAGCCTGTCCGTAGCGCAGCAGGAACCCCGGCGTGTAGTCCCCCATGTCGTTCAAAGCGTCGAGCTGGCCCCGGAGCCGGTTGGCCAGCTGGACGTAGTATTCGTTCCACACGTTCGCCATCGGGCTGCGGTCCGTGCGCCTACGGTATTCCAGGGCGTTCTCCGCGCGGGCCAGCTGCGCTTCCTGCCGCTCGATCAGTTGCTCGTAGGGCGGGACCAGGCGGTAGCAGCGGATCGCTTCGTCGAAGCGCCGCCCCGCCATGAGGGCGTCCCCGGTGCGCAGGGCGGAAAAGGCCAGAACGGCCAGCTCCGGCATCGTGGTCACCCGCCACCGGGTCGATCGGATCATCTCGTAGGCCTCGTCGAAACGTTCCTCGTCAACCAGCACCTGGAGGGCGCGGAGCCGGGCCTGGGTGCGCAGGGTCTGCGATCCACCCGACTCGTGGAGCCGCTCGGAAAGCGCGAGGCCTTCGTCCGTCTTCCCCGAGCGGAAAAGAATGTCGGCGCGCTGGAGCACCGCCAGCGAGGACTCCGGAGAACGGGGATAAGCCGCCGCGAACTCGTCGAGGCGGCGGGCGGCCGCCTCCGAATCCTCCGCGAGCTGGTGGGCCTGCGCCACCGTGTAGAGAACAAAGGCGTGGATGGAGCCCGTTTCGGGAAAGCGCTCGAGAAAATCGTTGAAAAAGCCGATCGCCCGGTCGTAGTTGCCGAGGGCGAACTCCGCGTAGCCCCGGGCGGGCAGAAGAACCCGCTGCACGGCCGGTTCCCTCAGCTCCGGCTCGCGGCCGAAGGTGGCCTCCATCTCGTCGAAGAGCCGGGCGGCCTCGGCGAAGTCGCCGCCCTGGAACTCGGCCGTGGCCCGCGCGAGAACCTCCTGCAGGCGCATGGTCCCGACGTCCGCCCGGTCCTGGGCGGACACCGAAAGGCCCGGCAAAGTCCAGGCCAGGGCCGCCACCACGAGGACGGCTTTCGGGAAACGGAACGGATTCATGGGTCGGTTCGGAATGAAAAGAATGCGCCCGGCGGCGGAGAGCAAGGGTTTTGCGGGTGGGAGGGAGCGGATGGGCGCGAATGTTACAGAATTGTTGCAAACGCAATGCCGTCTTGCTCCCCATTCCGGCGGAAGTGATGGACGATTCCCGCCACCGGTACAGACTGATCGCATGTGCGGCCGCTATTCCTTCTCACTGACACCGGGCGAACTCCGAACGCTCGCGGGATCCATCACCGGGCCCCCGTCCTCGTCCGGCCGGAACGGCGCGGGCCGTGGCTCGACCGGAAACTCGCGGGCGACGAGGCCATCCGGAAGTGTGCTTTTCCCGGCGAAAAAGAAAACCTCCGGCGTCATCCCGTCTCGGACCGGGTGAACCGCGTGGCGGAAAACGATCCGGGCCCGATCCGCGCCATCGATCCGCAACCTGTTGAATGACAATCTTTTCTATTCTAGACGGGACGCAACCATTTTCTTACCCGCTCTCTTTTTTTCTCTTTGGACAACCCTTTTTTTACCCGCTCTCTTTCGGTCTTTTGGTGCCGGCTCTCTTCCGGGCGGGCATCAGGAAGCCGGTAGGCGCCCGTTCGACCCTGCGGTCCTGCTCGCGCGATCCCGGCCAGGCATCTTCGGAGGCGGGTTCGATTTTTCTTCCCCTGCGGAAAGAAAGGCTTTACGCCCTCGTCCAAATCGCCAATCTTCACAATCATGAGTTTTTCCCAGCGCCTTTGTCTCGGTTTTTTCCTCCTCTGCCTTCTCGGTGCCTGCACCAAAAAGCCCGAGCTGGACCCCGACGCAACGGTGGTTGGCGGCCAGAACCCGACCCGCCCGGATCTCGTCCGCGACGAAGAGCCCTTCGGACTGGTTGACGACACCTACTCGGAAGGTTTCCCCGAAGAAGGCCTCGTCCCGCGCGATTCGAATTTCAATATTCTGGAGGGCGACCAGATCCGGGGCGAGTTTCCGACCGTTTACTTCGACTTCGACCAGAGCTTCATCCGCCCCGCCGACCGCCCCGCGCTCGATGAGGTCGCCGAGGCCCTGCGCGAAAGGCCCGGCGATTACCTGCTGGTGGAGGGATACTGCGACTGGAAGGGCACGACTGAGTACAACCTCGCGCTCGGAGACCGCCGGGCGACCAGCGTGAAGGACTACCTCGTCGGCCTCGGCATCGACTCCTCCCGGATCGAGATCCTCTCCAAGGGCGACCTCGAGGCCGATACGGACGCCGGCCCCGAAGGCCGCGCTCTCGACCGGAAGGCCGAGCTGGTCATCGTACGCCCCTGACCGGTTCGCCGGTTTCCGGACGGTTCACCGGCCGCGCCCCAGGCGCGGGGCCACCCAGCCGGCCAGCAGGAGCTGGGCGGGGTGGTAGAGCAGCAGGGGGAGCAGCAGGAGACCGGGATCGATCCCCCGCTCCCCTGTTCCGAAAATCATGACCGAGAGGGGGAGCCCGACGGCCAGTGTCTTCTGTCCGCCGCACATCAGGGCGGTGATCCGCGAGGAGCGCTCAAGACCGAACCACCCCGAGGAGATCCAGGCGTAGGCGGTTCCGGCGGCCAGAAGAGCCAGCACTCCCGCCGCGGCGCCCGCGAGCAGGCCGGCCGGGAGGTTCGCCCATGTGTCGCGGGCGAAGCTCTCGCAGAAGGCCGCGTACACCATGAAGAGGATCACCGAGGTGTTGAAACGGCGGATGGCGCCCTTGCGCCTGTCGATCCGGCCGCCGATGACCGAGCGGAGGATCTGTCCTATGACCAGAGGGAGGAGGATGGTGAGAAACACCCTGCCTAGGACCGGGCCGACCGGCGGGCCCTCCCCCGCCCCGCCGGCGCCGATCACGCCCAGGCACAGGATCGGCACGAGAAAAACTCCGGCCACGTTCGACAGGGTCGTGTTGAAGAGCGCCCCCGCCACGTTCCCGCCCGCCACGGCGGTGAAGCCAACCGCCGAGGCGATCGTCGTCGGCAGGATGGCGAGATAGAGAAACCCCATCCGCAGGTCGGGCTGCGTGAAAACGGCGGCGGTGGCGGCGAGGCCCGCCACGGTGGCCAGGGGGAAGAAGACGAACGTCGCGATCTGCGAACAGAGATGCAGCCGCCAGTTTCCCAGGCCGCCCCGCAACGCCTCGAACGGCAGGACCAGTCCCTGGAAAAAGAATATCCCGACAATGCCCGTGGTCTTGAGAATCCCGACCGGGAGCACGCCGTCCCCCGCGCCGATGGATGGCCGCAGGGCGGCAAGGCCCACGGCGGCCAGAACGCCGAGCACAAAGGCGTTCGCACCGAAGAAACGTTTCATGCGCCGGACCGGTCCTCCGCCGGCCCCGCCCCGGCGGGGTTTCGCACCGCTTCCAGCCGGCTCCCGGTGATCGCGCCGGGGGCTACGACCGCGGGCCGCGCACAGACGTTTCCGAGCACCGGCCGGGGCCGGAAATCGGCAAACGGAGGCACGTGCCGTGCGCTGCGGTTGTCTTCGGTGGCAAGAGCGGTCATGGATGTTTCGGATCGACGGTCCCGGCCCGGTGCGGCGGTCCGCGCGATGGTCGCCGGGCGGCGTCCGGGAGACGAACGGTCCCGGCCGGGTCCAGCCAAACAGCCCGATGCCGCGGAGAAAAGTCGAAAACGATACCGCGGGCCGCCGCGTCACGGTATTTTCATCCCGGCTCTATTCGGCCCCTGACCGCCCGGTTCAATCAGAATCCGGAGACAGCGGCGCCCGCCCCTCCCGGAACCCCGGTGCTACATCGCGGCGAGCGGCACCTCCCGGCCGGTGTTCCACGATTCCCAGACCGCCTCCGTGAAACGCATGTACTCGAGCCCGGTCGTGAAATCGGTCCGCTCCACGGGCGCTCCCTCCCGGATCGACCGCACGAACCGAGCCTCCACGTCCCAGGCGTCCCCGACCGGGACCGACTCGCGGAGCCCCGAGTTGGAAACGAGGGCGGCGCTCCCCTCGCGGAGATCGACGAGCAGCCGCCCCTCCCTGCCGCCGATCGTAATCGTGTTCTCCGGTTCGCCCGCCTGGAGCTGGCTGATGTCGTAGAGGAGCCGCCGGCCCTCCCCGGAGCGGAGCGCCACCTGCACGCTCTCCGGAATGACGGTGGGGCGCTCGCCACCGCCCGCCACCGGTCGCGCGGACGCGCCCCACCCGGCCGCCGCGCTCACCCGCGCCTCCGGAAAGTCGAGCCACCGCAGCACCGCCTCGTGGTAGATGCCGAGAACCATCGTATTCTTGCCGCTGATACCGTGGTCGAACCGCCAGTTCATCGGCGCGCGCGGATCGCAGAGGTACCCGTTCAGGACCCGGACCCTGGTCTCGAGCGGCTCGCCGATCGCACCCGAGCGCAGCCGCTCCGCGATCCAGGCGTCCACGCCGAGGGTGAAGGGCGACGGCACGAGCTGGGCGACGAGGCCGGGGTGCTCCGCGGCGGCGCGGCACATCTCCCGCGCCTCGGCGAGATCGCGGGCCATCCGCGCCTCGCAGAGCACGTGCTTGCCCGCCGCGAGCGCGGCCACGGTCGCCTCGCGGTGGAGATTCGGCCAGGTGCCGATGCAGACCGCGTCGATCGAATCATCGGCCAGGATCTCGCGCCAATCGTCGCAAACCACCGGAATGTTCCACTCGGCGGCTACCTCCTCGCCCGAAGAGCGGGTCCGGTTGGCGACCGCGGCCACCTCGACTCCCCCGGCCGAACGGAATCCGGGCAGGTGGCGCAGCCTGGTATTCCCCCCGGCCCCGATCAAGCCCACCCGTAGTTTATCGTTTGTATTCATGATAGAGTTACTTCTTTCGCTCCTCCGGCAATGGAAAGACTCCGGCAGGCGGGGCGGTGCCCGAATCGCTCCGCGAATCTCCCGGCGACCCGTCCGGCCGTGCGGTCGGAAAACCCGTCCCCGCACAGGGCCATGACCGCGCCGCCGAAGCCGCCCCCCGTCAGGCGGGCGCCGATCACCCCCTCCTCGGCCGCGAGCAGATCGACCAGCATATCCAGTTGCTCGATACTGTTCTCAAAATACTTCGACGAACTCCGGTGGGACTCGAAGAGGAGGCGGCCGACCTCCGCCCGGTCGCCCGCCGCCAGGGCCGCCTCGCACAGGCCGACCCTGCGGTGCTCGTGGATCACATGGAAGGCCCGGCGGTAAACCGCCTCCGGCATGCCGTCCCGGCAGCGCCCGAGATCCTCCGGGTCGGCGTGGGCCAGCCAGTCCAGCCCGGGCACGCGGGCGCGGAGAATCTCAAATGCCTCCCGGCATTCCGCGTGCCGCCTGGAGTAGAGGCCATCGACCAGGCTGTGTTTCTCGCCGGAGTCGAAGATCCACAGCCGAGCGGCGGCGGGCCCGGGCACCGTGCGGATCCGCTCGGTCGCGCAGTCGATATGGACGAGCCGGTCCGGCTCCCCGAAACCGGAAACGCCCTGGTCGAGAATCCCGCAGGGCACGCCGACCACCTCGTTCTCGGCCCGGCGGCACAGGCGCACCCGCTCCATCGGCTCCAACGCGCGGCCGGCCATCGACTCGAAGGCGATGGAGGAAGCCAGCTCGAAGGCGGCGCTGCTGCTCAAGCCGGCGCCGGCCGGAATCTCGCTGGAGACGAGAAAGTCGAACCCACCCGGCAGGGCGACCCCCGCCTCCCCGAGAAACGAGAGAACACCGAGGGGATAGCGCACCCAGCCCGCGCCCGTCTCGAGGGCCGTCCGAGCGCTTTCGAAGACGACATACTCCGGGTTGTTCGCCGAGGCGAAGCGCATCCGTCCGTCGGAGCGCGGGGCCAGCGCCACCGTCAGAAACCGGTCCACGGCCGCGCCGAGCACGCACCCGCCGTTGTAGTCGGTATGATTGCCGATGAACTCGACACGCCCGGGCGCCCGGGCCAGAAAGCCCGGATCCCGGTCGAAGCGGTCGCGGAACGCGCCGGTGATTTCCTCCATGATCCCCGCATGAAGTTCGGACCGCCCCGCGGGAGCAAGAAAAAAGCCCGCCGGACGGATCCGGCGGGCTTCGAAAGAAGAATCGGAAAGCTCTTAGACGAGTTCCTTCAAGGCCGTGCCAGGCTTGAACTTCACGTTCTTGGCCGCCTTGATCTTGATCGACTCACCGGTGGCCGGGTTGTGCCCGGAGCGGGCGTCGCGGCGCACCACCGAGAACGTGCCGAAGCCGACGAGCTGGACGGCTTCCGCCTTGCTGGCGGTGCCGGTGAGCTTCACTTCCTTGCCGGCTTTCTTGATGCTCGCCTTGATGGCGTCGAGGACGGCCGTGAGCGAGCGCTCCGCGGCGGCTTTAGAGGTATCACCACCGAGGTTCGCCTGGATTTGTTCTACGAGTTCTGCTTTGTTCATATTGTGTATAGTTTGTTGAGGTTACTTGACTCAGGGTCAAGAAAGTGCGCTTGAGAACCCTCCGTCAACAGGGAAAAGGCCGAAAAAGAGCCTTCAGCCCCCTTTTTTGGGGCTTTTCGGGGGTTCCGGGCCGGTTTCGGGGCTCCCGGGCTCCGCGGATTCCCGAAACACCCGCTCCGCGCGGGCGATCTTCTCGAGGATCCGCCCCATAGCCTCGATCGGGGCGATCCCCTCGTCGGCGGCGTCCCGCACGGCCCGTTTCATCAGCTGGCGCGCCGCGAATTCCGCCTGCTCCCCGTTGCCCCCGCGGCTCCGGATCCAGCGGACCAGGCTGGCGCGATCCCCGGCCGAGAAAAAGCTGTCCGGTGTTTCATCCATCGATCATCCTGTGCCTGGTTTGCGGATACACGCATCCGAACCCGGACGGGCTCACAGCGCCGGCGCGACCTCCGCCGCGAAATAGGTCAGGATCAGATCGGCTCCCGCGCGACGGATCGCCACCAGGGATTCGTCGCGGGTCTTTTCGTAGTCGAGCCAGCCTCGTCCGGCGGCGGCATGGATCGAGGCGTATTCGCCGGACACCTGGTAGGCGGCGACGGGAATCTCGCACCGGTCGCGGACCCGCCGGATGATGTCGAGGCAGGGGCCGGCCGGCTTGACCATGACGATGTCCGCCCCTTCGTGGATGTCCAGGTCCACCTCGACCATCGCCTCCCTGGCGTTCGAGGGAGCGAGCTGATACGCGGATTTGTCGAGGTAGGGCCGGTCGCCCCGCCCGCTGCCGACCGCGTCGCGGAAAGGGCCGTAGTAGGCCGAGGCGAACTTGGCGGAATAGGCGAGGATGATCGTGTCGTGCAGGCCGCACTCGTCGAGAGCGTCGCGGACGGCGCCGACCCTTCCGTCCATCATATCCGAGGGGGCCACCCAGTCCACTCCCGCTTCGGCGAAGAGCACCGCCATCTCCGCCAGGATCTCCACCGTGGGATCGTTGAGCACCTCGCCGGTCGCCGGATCCACCACCCCGTCGTGCCCGTGCGTGGTGTAGGGGTCCAGGGCCAGGTCGGCGATGAGGTTGATCGGAAGATCCTTCTCTTTCGCGAGCCGCCCCAGCCGGGGGACCAGCCCGCCGGGGTCGAGGGCGGCCTCCCGGCCCGTGGCCGATTTGAGGGATGGGTCGAGCCCGGGAAAGACCGCCACCGCGCGGATGCCGAGATCGGCGAGGCGCCCCGCCTCGGCGAGGAATTCGCGTATGCCCAGCCGGCGGACTCCGGGCATCGATTCGACCGGCTCCGAGGCCGTCTCCCGATCGACCACGAACAACGGCTGGATCAGGTTGGACGGGCGCAACCCCGTCTCGCGCACCATCTCGCGGATGGCGGGTGTGCGGCGCAGCCTCCGGGGACGCCTGGGGAGCGACAGCGAATAGGGGATTTCCTCCATAACACCGGCCATTTCATCCGAACAACCGGTCGGGATCAACTTTTCCCGCGCCCGAGCGCGGGATTTCCGGCACGGTCCGGATTTCCGCCGGGATCTCCGGAGGATCCAGCCGCGCCCGCAGTTCCCGCCTCCAGTCGCGGCGCGCCCGGCTCGCCACGAAAAGAAGGATCCGCGAGCCCCATTCCGGATCCGGAACGGCCGCCGCCCAGGCATCGCCCACCTCCGGCAGGGATCGGGCGGCCTCTTCGATCCTGCCGAGGGACACCGTCTCCCCCCCGGTGGAGGCGAACCGCCCCAGGCGACCCTCGACGACGAACCTTCCACCGCCGGCCTCGCGCCCCGCGTCGCCCGTCCGCCAGCCGCCGCCGGTACGCCGGGGGCCGCCGAGATAGCCGCGGAACAACTGCGGCGATTCGATGCGGATCTCGTTTCCTCCGACGATGCGGATCCGGTTCGCGCCGAAGGGGCGCACGGACGGTGGCTCGCCGGAAAGAAAGTCCGCCGGCTCCTGCATGGCTACCAGCCCGGCGGTTTCCGTCATCCCGTACACCAGGCTCAGCGGAAGCCCGCGCGAGCGCGCCGCCGCGAGAAGATCGTCCGGAAACGCGGCCCCTCCCGCCAGGATCAGATCCGCCCCGGCCCGCAGACGTTCCGTCCGGTCCTCGTCGGAAAGAATCCGGTACAGCGTGGTCGGCACCACCGAAGCCACCCGCAGCCCCGGGAGAGCGCCGGGGGCGGAGCGGTCCGCCGCCGCGACCCTGCCCCCCGAGACGGCGGCGCGGATGACGGGCATCCATCCGCCGACATGGTGGAGGGGGAGGTCGAGACCGGAGGAAAGCGGACGGCCCCCGAGGCGGGACCGGAGCGACCGGGCGGCCGTTTCGAGCGTCTCCCAGTCGTGGAGGGCGAACTTCGGCTCGCCCGAGCTGCCGCCGGTCCGGAAGAGAACCGTTCCCGGAGGAAGCCCGCCGGTTTCGATGGCCCGCCGGAAGGCGTCCCAGGTCCAGCGGCCCCACCCGGCGGAGGCCAGGAGCACCGGACGCCGGGACCAGACCGCGGCGAGGACCTCCCCGGCGCGGACGGGGGCGGGACCGTCGAAAACGACCACGCGCACGGAGGAAACGGCGCCACCGTCGGCGCGGATCCACTTCCGGAGCGAGCGGCGGAAGACCTCCTCCTCCTTCGGGTCCGCGAAAAGCGGCTCACCCGCCAGATGCTCTTTCAAGGACACGGTTCCAGATTTCCCCGAAAAACGAAGCGGTCAAGCGGCCCCGGTGGGAAGGCGACGGGCTCCATCCGTCCAGCCCGTCCGGGCCGAAGAACCCCCGGGTCCCCAGACCGTCCGCCGCCCGCCCTCCGCCGAGGAGGGTCGCCAGAAGCAGGACGTGGGAGAATCCGATCCCGGTTTCGAAAACGGAGGAAAGCACCAGTCTCCGCCGCGCGCCGGCGGGCAGGGAGAGAAGGCGGCCGGGCTCGCCGAGGAGCGCGGGCTTCACGACGAGCCAGCCCGGCCATCCCGACTCCACCAGTTCGCGCAGGGCGCCCTCGGCCGCCACCGACTCGTCGAGGGCGATCCGGCGGGCCCGTTCTTCGCCGAACTCCCGCACGATCCGCGCCTCCGCGCCCGCGGGCAGGGGTTGCTCGAGGAATTCGATCCGCTCGCGCCCCTCCATCCAGTCGAGCCACCGGCGGGTTTCCTCCCATCCGAGACTCCGGTTCCCGTCCGGCCGGAAGCGGACCCGGGCGGGCGTGCGGGCGAGGAGGCCTTCGAGCCAGGCCCGTTCCTCCGCGGCCGGGCGGACGCCGATCTTGACCTTGTAAACCGGATACGACGCCCCGGCCGCCGCCGTCCGGTCATCCTCCGCCAGCAGGCCCGCCGAGGGGACCCCGACCTCAGCCGGGAGGGAAACACCCAGGCACCAGTCGGCGAAGCCCAGGCAGCCGGTCCCCCGCCAGCCGGAACGGTCCCCGGAACGAACCCACCCGGCGAGGCGGGTTTCGATCTCCCCGTCCGGCGGACCGGGAAAGCCGGGCGCCGGGGCGGCCTCGGCGAAGTTTACGGCGCCACCGGAATCCTCCTCCCGGAGCACCCATCCGCGGCGCTCCTCCCACACACCGGCCCCGGTCCGCAGCGGACGCAGGAACCGGCGCCGGTAGGCGGCGGCCGCCCGGACCGAATCCGGGCCCTTCTGGATGGAGGAAGCGATGGGAAACCATCGGATCCCGCCGGCGGAAGGTCAACTGTTCGTGCGCGCGGACCTGCGGCACCAGGCGGCCGGAATCGCCCGTGTCGGACGCAGACGAAAGCTTGTATTCCGCCCGCGCCCCGGAAAGACTGCCGCTTTCCGACCACCGCCCGCCCGTATCTTCTCCCATGCCAACAACGACGCAACCATCCGAACACAGCGATCCACTTTCCCCCCTGGCGGAAAAGCTGGCGGGCGGCGCCGACCTTTCCGCCGCGGAGGCCGCCGGCGCGGCCGCCGCGCTCGCCGATCCCGCTCCGGAACCCGGGGCCAAGGAGGCTTTTCTCCGCGCCCTGTCCGCGAAAGGGGAAACGCCGGAGGAGGTTTCCTCCTTCGCGAAGGTCTTCCGGGACCTTTCGCTCCCGACCGGTCTCGACGATCTCGCCCCGGACGCCATCGACATCGTCGGCACCGGCGGCGACCGCAGCGGCACTTTCAATTTCTCCACCGCGACCGCGCTTCTGCTCGCCTCGATCGGGGTGCCGGTGATGAAGCACGGCAACCGGTCGATCACCTCGCGCAGCGGGAGCGCCGATCTGCTGGCGGCCCTGGGTGTGCGGATGCACCACGGTCCCGCCCTCCTGCGCGAGAGCCTCGAGCGGTTCAACTTCTGCTTCTTCTTCGCCCCGGCCTTTCATCCCGCGTTCAAGGAGATCATGCCCGTGCGCAAGCGGCTCGCAGAATCGGGCGCCCGCACCATCTTCAATCTCCTCGGCCCGCTCATCAATCCGGGCCGCCCGGCCCACCAGCTCATGGGGGTGTTCGGCCGCGGGTGGGTGGCGCCGATCGCCGACGCCCTCGACCGGCTCGGCCTGCGGGCGGCTCTGGTCGTCCACAGCGAGACCGGCCCGGACTCCGGGGTGGACGAGCTGACGGTGGCCGGGGCGAACCGCGCGCGCGGGGCCGGCGCTCTCCGCGGTTTCGATTTCCCCGCCGACCCCGGGTCGCTCGGTCTCGCCCGCGCGCGCCTGGCGGATCTGCTCGGGGGCGGCCCCGGGGAGAACCGGATCATACTCCGCTCCCTGGCCGAGGGCACGGCCGGCGCACCGATGCGCGACACCCTGTGCCTCAACGCGGGGGCGGCCCTGTTCACCTGCGGCCGCGTGGAATCCGTCGGAGCCGGGATCGAGACCGCCCGACAGGCCATCCGGGACCGCGTTTTCCACGATTGGCTCGCCCGCTTCGAAACCTTCAACGGGGAGAATTCATGAGCACCCGGTATTTCGGAACCGACGGAATCCGGGGACCCGCCGACGGTCCCCTCTTCGATCAGGAGTTTCTCCACCGCCTCACCGGCGCGGTCATCGGTTTCATCCGCGCCGGCCACGGAACAACGGCGCCCCGGATCGTGATCGGGCGCGACACCCGGGAGAGCGGCGGGCGGATCCTCGGACACCTCGCGGCGGGGTTCGGCCGCTTTCCCGGCGAATGCATCGATCTGGGAATCGTCCCGACCCCGGCGGTGGCCTGGGTCACCCGGTCGGAGGAAGCCGACCTGGGGATCTCGCTCACCGCCTCCCACAATCCGTCGGACGACAACGGCATCAAATTGTTCTCGCGGGAGGGCGTCAAATTCGAGGCGATCGACGAGGAGCGGATCGAGGCGCTCATGCTGCAACCCCCCGCCGGTTCCGAAGGGGCGCATCCCGGTTTCACCCTCCTCCGGCGGCCCGCCAGCGCCGGGTATCTGCGGTCGGTCGAAGTGCTTTCGAAGCATCTCGACCTCGCCGGGCTAACGATCGTCTGCGACACGGCGAACGGAGCGGCCTGCGCGACCACACCGGATGTCCTCCGGGATCGCGGGGCCGAAGTGATCACGATCGCGGCCGAACCCGACGGGTCAAACATCAATCTCGGCTGTGGCAGCGAGCACCCGGAAGCAATGGCCCGCCGGGTGAAGGAAACGGGGGCGGCCCTCGGGATCGCCCACGACGGCGACGGAGACCGGGTCGTCTTCGCCGACGAAAACGCGGAGATCGTGCCCGGCGATCAGATCCTCGGGATCTTCGCCCTGCATGGAATCCGGAAGGAATCCCTCGCCGGGCGGGTTCTCGTGGCCACCGTCCAGAGCAACCGCGGACTTGACCTGGCGGTTGCCAAAGCGGGAGGATCCGTCGTCCGGACCGATGTCGGCGACCGCAACGTGGCCGCCCGCATGAGGGCGCTGGGGGCCTCGCTCGGCGGCGAGTCCTCCGGGCACATCATCCTCCACAACTACTCGACCACCGGCGACGGCCTCCTCGCCGTCCTCTACCTGCTGCGGGTGATGAAGGAGACGGGCCGGACGCTCTCCGACCTGCGGAGCGACATCCCCCTCCTCCCCCAAAGGAACGCCAACCTCGCCGTAAAGGAGAAAATCCCCCTGTCCGAGTGCCGCGCTCTCGCGCGGACGCAGGCCGCCGTCAAAAAGGAAATCGGCGGCGGCGGGCGGGTCATGATCCGCTATTCCGGGACGGAGCCCAAGCTGCGCTTCCTCGTCGAGACAAGCACGCTCGAGGAGTGCGCGGAAAAAATGGACCGCCTCCTCGCCGCGGCCCGGGCGGATCTTCCGGTCGCCTGAGTCCGCTACGAAGACTCGTCGAGAACCCCCGCGAGAATCGCGGCCGACTCACGCAGATCCTCCTCCGAGACGTTCAGGGGCGGCATCAGGCGCACGGTGTTGCCGCCGGCCGGAGCCGTGAGCAGGCCGGCGGAGCGCAGGCGGGCCACCAGCTTCGGGGCCTCTTCCCGCACGGCCAGACCGACCAGATAACCGCGCCCGCGGACCTCCGTGATCCGGTCCGGCCGGGCCGCGGCCAGCGACCGGAGGGAATCGATCCACGGGGCGCTCCGTTCGCGGACCTTCGCGAGCAGGTCCTCCTCCTCGATCGCGTCGAGCACGGCCAGGGCCGCCGAGCAGGCCAGCGGGGTGCCGCCGAAGGTCGTGCCGTGCGAGCCGGGCTGGAAGAGCGGGGCGAACTCATCGGCGGCCCAGATCGCCCCGATCGGGAAGCCGCCCCCCAGGCCTTTGGCCATGCCGATCGCGTCGGGCGCCACTCCGCTCGGCTCGTAGGCGAAGAACGTTCCCGAGCGCCCGATCCCGCACTGCACCTCGTCGAGCATGAGCAGCACCCCCCGCTCCGTGCAGAGGGCGCGCAGGTCGCGCAAAAATCCGTGATCGCAGGGGCATACCCCGCCCTCGCCCTGGATGGTTTCGAGCAAAACCGCGCAGACCGTCCCGTCGATGACCTCGGCGAAGGCCTCGATGCGGTTGAGCGGCGCGTGGCGGAAGCCCGGGAGCATGGGACGGAAGCCCCCCTGGATCTTCTCCTGCGGAGTCGCGGCCATGCCGCCGAAGGTCCGGCCGTGAAAGCCGTTCGCGGCGGTCACCACCACGTGCCGCCGGCCCTCCTCCCCGCCGCTGGCCGCCCGTCCGTGGAGCCGGGCGAGCTTGATGAGGGCTTCGTTGGCCTCCGCCCCGCTGTTGCAGAACAGGAACCGCCCGGGCGGCGTGTACCGGGCGAGCCGTTCGGCCAGTTCACCCTGGCGGGGGTTCGCGAAAAGATTGCTGCAATGGCCGAGTTCTCCGGCCTGGCGGCGGATCGCCTCCACCCAGCGGGGATGGGCGTGGCCGAGGGCGTTGACCGCGATCCCGGAGGTGAAGTCGAGGTACTCCCTCCCCTCGTCGTCGCGGACACGGCTCCCGCTCCCCGAGACCAGCGAGCACGCCGGCGGGGCATAGTTCCCGATCAGGAAGCGCCCGTATTGCCTTTGCGTTTCCCCGCGCATCAGTGGACCACCTCCGTCCCGATTCCCCGGTCGGTGAAAATCTCAAGCAGCAGCGAATGCGGCATCCGCCCGTCGATGAAGTGCACGCGGCTGACGCCGTTGCGCAGAGCGTGGACCGCGCTGTCCACCTTCGGGATCATGCCCTTGGCGATCACGCCCTCGGTCTTGAGGGTTTCGACCTTTTCGGCGGGAAGGCTCGAGATCAGGCTCCCCGGATCGGCCGGATCGGCGAGCAGGCCGGGCACATCGCAGAGATAAACCAGCCGCCGGGCGCGGAGGGCGGCCGCCACGCGCGAGGCGGCCACGTCGGCGTTCGTGTTGAAAGCCTGCCCCGTTTCATCGACGCCCACGGGCGAGATGACCGGCATGTAGCCGTCGGCCACCGCCCTGCGGACCGGAGCCGTATCGACTCGGACGACCTCGCCGACAAAGCCGATGCCGGCGCCGCCGTCGGCCGCGAGTCTCCGGGCCGTCAGCACCTTGCAACCGGGCATGGACAGCGGCCGCCCCAGCTTCTGTTGCACGATCTCGCAAATCTCAAGGTTCACCTCCTCGTCGAGGGTCTTCCGGACGATCTCGACCGTGGCCGCGTCGGTCACCCGCAGCCCGTTCTCGAACCGGGCCTCGAGGCCCGACGCGTCCATCGCCCGGGTGATCGCCTTGCCCCCGCCGTGCACCACCACGACGTGGATGCCCACCGCCGAGAGAAAGACCAGGTCGGTGGCGACCCTGGCCCGCACCTCGGGATCCGGATCGTCCATGAAACTCCCCCCGTATTTGACGACGAAGACCGACCCCCGGAAACGCTGGATGTAGGGCAGCGCCTCGAGGAGGACCTTGGCTTTGGAGGTTACGTCCAGTCGGCTGATGTCCATCTACTCACTCTTGTTGAAATCCACGTAGCCCTCGGTCAGGTCCGCGGTCAGGAGGCTGAAGCGGGCTTTGCCCATCCCCAGGCCCAGGCGCAGGGCGAATTCGCGTTGGGCGACCACTTCCTTCCACCGCGGGAGATTCTCCTCCGCGGGAACCCCCGCGCGCAGCACGGGCACCTCGTCGTAGTCCATGTCGAGCTTCTCCATCTCCAGACCGACCCGCGCGTAGCCGGCCGCATCGACGACCCGCCCCCAGTTCGGATCGTTGCCGTACCAGGAGGTCTTCACCAGGAGGGAATTCGCGATGCAGCGGGCGACCTTCTCCGCCGCCTCCTCGGTGGCCGCTCCCTCGATCCGCACATCGACGACGTGGTCGATGCGCTCGCCGTCGGCGACGATCATCCGCGCCAGGCGCGAGCAGATCTCGCCGACGGCCCGGTGGAAGGCGTCGAGCAGATCCGCATCGTCGCCCACCGTGGCGCCCGATTCGCCGTTGGCGAGCAGCAGAACCGTGTCGTTGGTGCTCATGTCGCCATCGACCGAAATCCGGTTGAAGGACGCCTGCACCGAGCGGGTCAGCGTCGCCTGGAGGGTGGCCTGCGGCACGGCGAGATCGGTCGCGAGAAAAGCGAGCATCGTCGCCATGTTCGGCTCGATCATGCCCGCGCCCTTGGCCGCCCCGGCGACCGTGAACCGGCGGGATCCGTCCGCGATCCGCGCCGTCACCGTCTTCGGGCGGGTGTCGGAGGTCAGGATCGCCCTAGCGAAATCGTGGCCGCCCGCCGAATCGCGGGTCACTTTCAAGGCCGCCTCGCGGATTCCCTTCCCGATCCGATCCATCGGCAGGGCGCGCCCGATCCGCCCGGTCGAGGCGACGAAGACACTGTCGGCCGGCAGACTGAGCGCCCGGCCCGCCAGGGAGGCCATCGCGGCGCAGTCCTCCGCGCCTCGGGCTCCCGTGCAGGCATTGGCGTTGCCGCTGTTCACGACAATCGCATGGAACGTGCGCGAGGGGGAAAGCAGGGAGCGGCACAGCGCGACCGGCGCCGCCACCACGTCGTTCTGGGTGAAGACGCCCGCTCCCGTACACGGACGGGCGCTGAGAACGATCCCCAGGTCCAGGCGGTCGCCGCCGCTTCCACGCACATCGCAACCCACGCCGGCGGCGGAGAATCCGGGCGCATCGGTCAGGCCCGGGCTGTTTTCCTTGAAAGTTATCTTCATCACGGCAGCCCCAGGGTTTCGCCGAGACCGAACTTCAGGTTCATCAGCTGCACGGCCTGCCCGCTGGCGCCCTTGAGCAGGTTGTCCACGGTCGAGGTCAGGATCAGACGCCACGTGCGGCAGTCGTGGCGGACGGCCATATCGATCCGGTTCGTGCCGACGACCAGCTTTGATTCCGGAAGGGCGCCCTCCCCGAGGATCCGCACGAACGGCCGCCCTCCGTAGGCCGCCGCCCATGCCTCGAGCACGACCGCCTCGTCCGCCCCGCAATCGGGCGCGCTGATGGTCGTCACGATGCCCCTGCGCATCGGCACGAGGTGCGGGAGGAACTGGATCGTCACCGCCCCCCCCTTCGCCAGAGCGAGCTGCTCCTCGATCTCCGAAAGATGGCGGTGCGCGGGCTGGCCGTAGGGGCGGGCGCTCCCGGCGCGCTCGCAGAAGCTGAAATCCTCCGAGGCCTTTTTCCCGGCTCCGCTCACGCCGCTCATGCTGCTGGCGACCACGCCCTCTCCGTCGAGAACCCCGCGCGAGAGGAGCGGCAGCAGCGGGACCAGGATCGAGGTGGGGTAGCAGCCCGGGCAGGCGATCAGGTTTTTCTCCGTCCACCCCTGCGGCGGAAACTCCGGGATCACATAGACCGCCTCCCGCAGAAGTTCCGGCTCGGGGTGGTCCGCACCGTAGAACTCCCGGTAGAGTTCCGGCGAGCCCAGGCGGAAATCCGCGCTCAGGTCGAAGACCGTCCGCCCCGCCTCGTGGAGCGGGCGGGCGAAAGTCGCCGCGACCCCGTGGGGAAGGGCCAGAAAGACCGCGTCGAGATCATCCCGGGCGGCCAGCTCCCCGGCCTCGGAGGCGCTGAAGGCCAGATCCCCGATCCGATGGGACAGGCGGGGGAACACCTCCCCCACCGGGCGACCGGCGAGGCTCCGCGAGGTCACCGCGGCCAGTTCCACCCCCGGGTGGCCCGACAGCAGATCCACCAGAACCTCCCCGGAATATCCGGAAGCGCCAACAATACCGACTCGAATCATTGGCGAAGGTATATAGGGAACCCGGCGGGCAAACCAATCCCGAAATCAGGGGAGGATCAAAAGTGCGGGGAACTGTCACCGGATTCACCAACTTCCAACCGTCAATTCCTAACCCCCATTTCCTGACCGGGCAATAAAAAGGTTGTCTGGTCCTTCCTCCACTTTCAAACCGGGTAATTAAATCTTGACGACCTGTTCAAGGTCCCGAGGGACGCTTTCCTGAATCAGGAGGATGGGAGTGGATGCAGGTGGCCGGGGGTCTTCGAGAATGTAGCCGATGATTTCGATCAAACCCTTCCTTCGGGCAGCTTTCCCCGGCGGGGATGGGAGTGTGGGATTCGCTTCACCACTACAGGCCCGTCCAGCCGACGCGCTCCGCGAAGCAAAAGGCCTTCCCGGGCCGTTCGACCGATGAATTGATCGGTCTTCTCTTCAAACTGCGGAACTCGGCTTGGCGGTTGGATCCCCGTTGTCACCCGGCGTCGCGAGCCGACCGCATCAAACCGTCTCCACCGGAATCGCCGCCTACCCATGCATCCCGGGGAAAACATTCAGCCCGTCCCAACCGGCGTCTTCCACCGGCTTGGGCCGGATCGGGCGTTTCCGGTAAGCCTCCAACGGTCTCGACGCCTCCCGCACGAACTCCGCGCAGCCGATGATGTATCCCTGGGTCAGGTAGCGGCACTTGCAGCGGAGGATCTCCGCCATCGGAAGCCTGCCCCGCTCCCGCTCGATCACTCGGGCAGCCGCCGCGGGATCGACCGCTCCCTTGCCCTCCTTCGGGGCCGCCGCGATGCCGAAGAGGCTCTGCCGGTAGCCATCCAGGCCCCCGCACGCCAGCACCGACAGCCCGTCGGCGGCCGCCCCGTGCCCGGCCACCG
>JBKHCX010000003.1:0-42925 GCA_046541615.1 Puniceicoccaceae bacterium | reverse complement strand
GTGATGATCCGGATGCCGGAGAACTCGGCGACCTGCCAGATCAGCTTCCGCAGGTGCTCCTTCTCCCGCACCCCGAACCATCTCTCCCCGTTCACCGTCCGGCTCATCAGATGGTAAAAGGCCTTCGTGCCTTCACCAAGTTTTAATCGTGGTCTTAATCTTTTCATAATTCCATTACCTCAGATTCGCAAGAAAATTCAATCTTATCTTGACCAAATATCAAAAGACCTCGGGCGTCAAGCGTCAAGAAGTTTTTGAGCGGGGCAAGAATCTGTCGGGGAAATGTCAACCTTTATACGATCCGGTAGTTTTTGGTCCTAGATCTGGTCAACCAAAATTTTAGCTGGTCATCATTGTGGGCACCCACGGGAGCGGGACGGCGGGGCTGGGCGCGATCTTCCGTCAACACCGGGCGGTTGCGTTCCGGGCTGTCGGCCGTGCCATCATGGATCCTGCTTCGGCGGCGGCAGGTCGGGAGGAATCCCTCGAACGCAAGCTCGGTAAACACGTGCCAAGACCGGTCCTGCTTCGGCTGCGGCGGGTCCCCGTTTTTCACCGGCATTGCCATACGGATTCGAGGCCCCCGTTAGCTCCGATTGTTACGCTGCGGCGGGTCCCTGTTCTTCACCGGCATTGCCATGGCGCGCCGCGGGTGAGTCCCGAGCGGGCGAACGCCCCAAGGTGCCGCTCTCTTTTCACCCGCTTTGCCTTGACCCGCCGCGGTTGTCCCGTAACAAACATCCCGTCATGAACCATCGAAACCTTCTGATCGCCTTCGTCCCGATTCTTTTCGCTTCGTTTTCCGCCCCGGCGTCGGCCCAGGAGACGGGCTGGCGGGAGTCCCCCTGGTTCGGCTCCTACTACCAGGCGGGCCCGGCTCCTAGCTGGGTGTTCCGGGACGGATTCGACTGGGGCTATGCCTACGACGATCCCTCGGGCTCCTCGGCGTGGTTCTTCGTGCCTGGTTTCGGCTTCGTCTGGTCCGGGGAGGAGTCCTGGCCCTGGTTCTACTCCACCGAAGCGGACGGCTGGGTGTTCGTCGATCCCGATTCCCGTGATCCGTCGTATTTCTACGATTCGTCCGCGATGCGCTGGCGGGTCGGGCCTACCCAGTTTCCCTCGGTCTCCTCCCTTTCGGCGATGAGCTTCTCCCCGGTCGCGGACATGCCCGAGCCTTTCCCCCTGGGGAGCCTGTATCGGATAACGGAAGATCTCCGGATAGACGACATGCGACTCGAGACTTTCGGCGGCGTGCAGGTGCGCGGGCTGCCGGCGGCCGAATCCGGCAACATCCGCATCGGACAGAACGTGCAGATCCGGGGGTTCTTCGATCAGCCGGATCTTTGGCCGGGGGCGGAGGTTCCGACCTTTCTGAATTTTTCCCGCGACGGCTCGACTTTTTCCACGGGGGTGGGGCCGGACGGGGATTCGCTTCGCGTGGCGGCCTGGACCGGAGGTTTCGAGGGATTGGGCCGGATGCCTCCCGCCCGCTCGGAGGACGGCATCACGGCGATGGATCTCTACTCGGGAAGCTTCCGGGACGCGGGCGATTACTTGATCCGCTTCGGATTCGCGGATGATTCCGCCGTCTTCACCCCGCTGCAGGCGGTGGAATTGCGGGTGAACCGCGCCCGGCCCTCCGTCCTCGAGGGGGATGTCGTCGCCGACACGGGGTTCCGTCCGAATCCGGACGGCATGGGCTTCGAAAATTTCGTGGATATACGGCCATCGGATCTGACCGAGGACGACATCCGGCTGCTCCTCGGGGATCTGGCCGTCTGGCCCGAACCCGGCGGCGGCACCGTTCTCAAGGCGACCGCGCGGATGATTTCGGGGCCACTGCTCGACGGTATGACCGGGGGGCACTGTTTCGGAATCGGGATCGTGGGCTCCCGGCTTTTCCGGGACATCCCCCTGTCGAACGGAGATGTCGGAGTCGGGGAGGTCGATCCCACCGCCGAAGAGGCCATTGATCTGCAGAAGTTCCAGTTGCGCCGACCGATTTCGGTCGATATGGCCCGCCAGTTCACCAGTTCCCGTCTGACCAATGAGATCAACGCGACGGGGGCCGACGGACCGACCGCCGCCTTCGAACAAATCCGGTCCATCTTTGAAGAGGGCGACACCGTCCCGGTCATCGGGCTCTACGAACGAGGGGGCGGAGGCGGCCATGCGATCACGCCCTACGCCATCACCGACCAGGGCGGCGGCGTTTTCTTCCTGCATGTGTGGGACAACAATTTTCCGGACGAGGACCAGCTCGTCATTGTAATCGACACGGTTGCGGACACATGGGAAATGCGGTACGCCGACCCCTCGCGGGGAACGCCCTATCCGGAGTTCGAGGGCGACGCGACCACCGGATCGTTCAACTTCCTGACCTGGGAAATGCTCGCCGACTACGAACCGGAGATCGTGGCCGGCAAGGTCCGCATCCAGACCTCGGAAGACAACCGCATCTTCGTGGAAGCGGAGGACGGCCGCCGGATCGGCTACGACTTCGAGACCGGAGAGGTGGTCCGCGATTTCCCCGGTGCGGAGGTTCTGCCCGTATTCGACGTAAACAAGAGCCCGAACTATCTGATCCCGGTCGATCCGGGGAGCGAAACGATTCCCTCGGTCTTCGATATCGACGAGATTTTCGATGAGATGCTCGAGGTCTTGGTCGGTCCGGAGATCGATTCCGGGGAAGCGGTCGATTTCGGGTTGTATCTGACGGGAACGAGTTTCGTTTCCCACATCGACGGCATCGCGCTGGACGCGGGGGAGATCTTCGACTTCCTCTTCCATCCGTCCGGCCGCATCTTCGCCGCGGACGGCGAGGAGGTGCCCCTCTCCGAACTTTCCTTCGAATTCGCGATCAACGACGACCCGGAGGAAATGGGTTATCTTTTCGAGATCGAAGAGATCCAGGTGCCGGAGGGCTCCTCGATTCTCGTCTGGGTCAACGAGGAATTCCGCGCCGAAGTGATCGAGATCCCCGAGGTCGGCGAGCCGGTCCTCCTTCCGCCCGACCGGTTCGAATCGTCCCGCCAGGTTGTCGGCGTGGGCTTCGATTGAGGAGGCCGCCTGGCAGGCCCTGTGTGGCGCGGGTCGGTCGGGCCATTCCACGCGAAGCGAATGCCAGCCCGGCAAAGGCATGCCCCGCTGGGAGCGCCGGGCCAGTCAGCCCCGCGGTTTCGCCTTTCGCGTAACGGTGTCAACCGAATCTCCGGGAGAACTAAAAATTCGTAAATGGATGGTGTTGCGAAATCCGGGTCCGATTCTTCTTGCTTTCCCGCAGTCGGAAAGATAGTCGGCTCTCATGCGTTTTTCTCGGATCGCGCTTTTCGCAGCTTCCCTTCTCGGACCACTTCTGGCCGCTCTCGAAGCGGTGCCGCCGGTCGTCACCCTCTCGCCCCCCGTCTCGTCGGAAGTGCCTTCCGGTTTCGCGATTGTGACGACAGGGCGGGCGGGCGACTCTGACGGCCAGGTCGAGACGGTTGAAATTTTCGCCAACGGGGGGTTGGTTGACGAAGCGACCCTCGAGCCGAACGGCTTTTTCTTTCTGGAATGGAATCCGGTGGTGCCGGGAGTTTATTCCATCACCGCGGAAGCGACGGACAAGGACGGGGACTCGACCGTGTCGGCGCCGGTTTCGTTCACGGTTGTCGAGGGAACGCCGCCGGTCGCCTCGTTGTCTCGACTGCCCTCGACGGTCCCGGTCGGCGAGGTTGTTCCGATCACCGGCACCTCGGGCGTTTTCGATGGCACCATCGAGGGGGTCAACATCTACGTGAATGAGCTGCGGGTGGGCGCGGCGACGGTCGGGGACAACGGTGGTTTCGCATTCGATGGATGGATCCCCACGGTTCCGGGCGTTTTCGAAATCGTGGCGGAGGCGGTGGACGAATCGAATCTGGCCGGTTTCTCGGCGCCCCAGACGGTTACGGCCGTCGAGGACCCCGGAGGGGTGGGGATCGCGTTCGACGGGATCATCCCGCAATCCGTCGCCCCCGGGGACGAAGTCCCGATCGAGGGGCGGGTGGTCGGGCCCGATACGTCGGTCTCGGGAGTCAGGATTTTCGTTTCCGGGAAAGAAGCGGGCTCGGCTTCGGTCGGCCCGGACGGTCGTTTCTCGTTTTCGTGGACCGCCGGGACCTTCGGGACCTTCGGCGTGGTGGCGCGCGCGACCTTCGCCGACGGCCAGATCGCGGAGACTGATTCGTTGCCGATCGAGGTCTCGAACGGGGCCTCGCCCGTCGCATCGATTACTCCGCCCCCGGCCGGTTCCGTCGCCGTCGGCACGGTCAGTTCGCTGATCGGCTCGGTCGGGGATTCCGACGGGCTCGTCGAATCGGCGGAACTCTTCGTCAACGGCGGTTTGGTCGAAGAGGGCGAGCTGGAGCCTTCGGGTCTTTTCTCGCTCGGATGGGTGCCGACTTCCCCGGGAACCGCGGTTCTGCGGGTGAAGGTGGAGGACGAAGAGGGCTTCCAGGCCCTTTCGGATCCGGTCACGGTGACCGTTGTCGAGGGGGTTCCCCCGGTGGTCGCGCTGAGTCCGCCCCCGGTCGATTCATTCGTGGTGGGGTCCACGATCACCTTCCGGGGCTCGGCCGGGGATTTCGACGGCTCGGTTTCCGCGGTCGAACTGTTCGCCGACGACACTTTGCTCGGGACGGCCGATCTTTCCGAGACCGGGGTCTTTTCGTTCGACTGGACCGCGTCCGCGCCCGGGTCTTTCGCGATCCGCGCCCGCGCGGTCGATGACCGGGGGCTGACGAGCGTCAGCAACGAATACGACCTTACCGTCGGTTCGAACGCACCGCCCACGGTCGAGCTGCAGCCGCCCCCCTCCCCGGTCACCACCGGGTCGAATCTCCGCCTGACGGCGACGGCGGATGACTACGACGGAAACATCACCGAGGTCTCTTTTCTGGCCAACGGCAATCTGATCGGGACCGTGGAGCCGCCCGCGAGGGGCAATCCCTTCACGGTGGGGTGGGTTCCGCGAAGCCGGGGAACCTATTCGCTCGTCGCGGTCGCGACCGACAACCGCGGGGCTTCCGTGTCCTCCGCCGTGCGAACGGTCGAAGTCGAGCAGGCTGTCGGCACCCGGCCGGTGATCACCCCGACCAGTCTGCCCGCCTCCGCCTTCGGTCGCTATTTTCTTGGCTCCACGGTTCTCCTGACCGCCAGCGCGAGCGATTTGGACGGGACGGTCGAAGAGGTGGTCTTCCAGATCGACGGGGAGACTGTCGCGACTTTTGCGGGGAAGCCCTTCGCGGTTCCGTTCACTTTCGACACCACCGGGGAATTTGTTTTCACGGCCCTGGCGCGGGACGATTCCGGGAATGTCTCGGCGACCTCCGTGATTCTGGAGTCACTGGACGCGAACCGCACGATTCCCAAGGTGTCCATCACCTCGCCGTCCGACGGGACAGCGGTCGCCGTAGGTCGGTCGATTCCGGTCCGGGTGGAAGCCGACGGAGCGGGGAACCAGTTGAGCGGGATCGACCTGGTGGCTGACGCCGATTTGATCGCGTCCTCCTCTTCGGATTCGCTCGAATCGCCGGTCTCTTCGGACGTGGCCGCGACCATCGATCTCCGGGCGTTCGCGTTCTACGAGCGGGACGTGTCCGTGGTCCGCATTGTGGATGGAGAGGAGGTCGAGACCGAATTGTCCTTCGTCGCCTCCGGGATTTCCGATCCGCGCGCCGTCCGGTTCGTGGATCCGGTGTCCGTGTCCGGGTTCGGGGAACTGATGCCTGTGGGCGGCTGGGAATTCTTCAGCGGGTCTCTGGGGCGGCTTGTTTTTCCGGGAGGCGATCCGCTAGGGCAATGGGCCTATGCGTTCGACATCGACAGTTGGGTCGGCGCACTGCCGGACGGGCGGCTGTGGTCTCTTGATTACGGATTCCTGGCCCCGGGCGGATCGCGGTCGAACACCTTCGAGAGCGCACTCTTCGGAAGCCTCTCCTGGGCGCCCCGCTCGACCGGGGATTCGACGATCTGGCTGTCCTCCGTCGTCTATGGATCGCTCGGGAAACCTTTGGGCACGTCGTTCTTTTATTCGCCCGTCCTGCGTGACTGGCTGGGGTCCTCTGCCGGAGGAGGGGTTTTCAGCGCCAGATTCGAGTGGGTTCGCCCGGTGCAGCGGTTCGTCATCGAATCGAGTGTTTTGGGTCGGCTCTTTCTGCAACCGTTGCAGCCGGGGACGGTTTTCAGCGTGCGGGAGGGGCGGTTTCTCCCCTGAGCGCATGTGGCCAGGGGGTTGGTAGTGGCAACCCGCGCTTGGGCCTGCCGCCGAATGCGGCGCGACCCGCGCGCGCGCTGGTTGGACGACTTATTTTCCTTGCCCGCCCGCCTTCCGTTTGTTCGTCTTCATCCCGATGAGATTCACCGCTCCGCCGCCCGCCATAGTCTGGCTTCCAACCGCGTTGTCCGCGTTGTCCGCCCAAACCGCGCCAACCGCATCGCTCCCGAGTCGCGCGTACCGTTCGCAATTCCTCGCGACGGAATCCATCCGGGGCGCCGCGTCCACGCTGACGGATCGCGACGACGAGTTTCCTTCCTCCGGGATAGTCGATACCACTCTCCGGCAAGGTGCCACTTCCGCGCCGAGCGCCTGTCTTGATTCGGGCCGGGACATGGAGATTTCCTTTGGGGCCGTGGATCCGAACGGCGAGGCTTGCAGGGCGTCCAAGCGGACCTTCCTTTTCCCCTGATCATGCGGGCGGGTCTTTTCCAGCACGTGACTCTGGGCGCGGCGCTTTTTTTCGCCGCCTGCGCTCCGGAACCGGATCCACCGGAGGAAACCGAAGAACCGGCGGCCGCCGCCGAAGCGGGGGAGGAGGCTCAAGCCGGGACCGGTCCCCCGCCCGGGGAAGCGGACGAGGAGATGGCCCGGACCGCCTCCGGGGAAAGCGCCGCGCCGCCACCGCCACCTGATCCCGCGCCCGCCCGGGTCGATCGGGAGACCGATACCCCCCCGCCGGCTTTCGATCCGCGGGGGATTGTGCCGCCGCCACCGTTCGCGGACGATCAGCCGGGAACGACAACGGTGCGGGTGCGGATGGATCCGCCCCTGAGCGAACTCGGCGAGGAATGGCTGGCCGGGGAGGAGGGCAAACGCGATTTTTCAATGCCCCTGCCCGACGGTTCGGAGGCGGTCGTGCGGGTGGACCGGTTCGTGGCGATCGGCGACAATGGCGGGGAATTCCAGGGATCCCTCGATGGTTATCCCGACAGCCGGGTCAGCCTCTCCTACCGGGGCGGCGCCGAGGTGGGCGCCATCCGGATCCCTTCCGAGAACCGTCTCATCCGGATCATGCCGGGAACCGACGGCGAAGTCGTGATGACGGAGTCGGAGATTCCCGAGGACGATCCCCCGCTGCCCCCGCCGGGGCTGACGGTTCCGGACGAGCCTCCGCCGGACTTCGTGCCGGAGCCTCCGCCCGGACTCGGGGGGGACGCCCGGGAGCGGCCGGAGAGATAGGGGGCGTTTTTGTGTGGCATGGCTTTTCCGCCCCGGGCTTCGGAAAGGCAGAGCCTCGTAATCGCAATCGACGGACGCACGAAACGGGGTGAAGAACGAACACATGAAGGAACAGGTGGATCATGAGAAAGACAGTGGCAAGAAAGTGATAATATTCTCTTGCTCTTTGTCTTCAGGCCGGTATCTCATTTCCCAATGACAAATCGCTTTTTCCTCTCGTTGTCTTTCCTTGCGGCTCTGCCTTTCGCGGTTTCGAGCCAGGCCGATACGGTTCCCGGGTTCGGGGATGTTTCCTTCGTCAAGGACGTCTGGTGGAACAGCGACTTCGGGTTGATCGCCTTCGGGAACGAGGGCCGGGATGTTTCGTGGGCCTTCAGCGCCTCCCTCGGGACGGGGCTGGCGACGGACGGCAGTGCGGTCTATTCGAGGGATTACGGAAGGATCACTCCGAGCGGCGAGCCGGGCTGGGTGATGACCGAAGGATTCGGATGGGTGCATTTCGCCACCGGCGACCAGGACTACGGTCCCTGGGTCTGGACCGAGCGGATCGGTTGGATCAAGCACGCGAGTACCGAGATCGGCACGATTTTCTGGATCCCCCAGATCCAGTCTTGGGGGCAGGTGCAGGACGACGGTTCGTTCTACAGCTTCAACTTCCGGAAGCTGACGCCGACCGCCGATCCCGCCGTTTTCATATCGGAAATCTTCGGACCGGTCCGCATCGGCGAGGCGAAGGGATGGTTGCGCAGCGAGACATTTGGAATGATCTGGGCGAACCAGGACAATCCGGGGAACTCCTTCTACCTCTCCGCGAGGGAGGAGTGGGTCGGAGTGACCGGAGGCGGCGGCATCTGGTCTCCGGTGGAGCAGGCTTTCCTGGAAAGACCCGGAGGAGCGGGTGGCGCCCCCGCCGATTTCGACATCGCGAATGTGGTCTGGCTCCAAACGGACGTGTCCGGCTGGCCGGTCACGTCGGATCTGTCGGAGGTTTCGATCAATGGCGGCCAGGTCTGCATGACCTTCGACGCAGGTACCCGTTGGGCCGGATTTCTCGGCGGAACGTCGTATTTCAATGCGACCCCGGTGGTGATTGTCAAAATGAACGGCACTTACTACGCGAGCGCTTTCCAATGGTTCCGTTCCGGCTCCAACCGGCATTGCAAGCCGATCTCGGCGATTGCTCCTTCCAGCCCGCCTCCCATCAGTAACTGGCGGCCGACGACAGGGGAGACGGTCGGCTTCATGGTGACGACTCCCTCGCGTATCGGTGTTCCGACAAGACAGTTCGAGCGCACGAACATCGTCTGGATCGAGTGGCCCTGATCAATCGCAGGGGAATGGCTTTCCCGGGCTGAGCTTGTCGAAGGCGGCCGTGCCCGGGAGGGGCGGGATCCGGGCCGTGTGCCGGGGTTGATCCATGGCGGGGTGCGCACAGGGCAAGGCAGGGCGCCCGCCACGGCGCGGGAGTTCTCGTCAGCCCCCTGGTGAAATCCACCGTCCCCTGGCCACCGACCACAGCAACCCGCTGCCGCCCGGGTCCAGCCCGAGCCAGCCTTCGTTCCCGGTGTAGAACCACGAGAGGGGCTCGGCGCGGTCGGCCCAGCTCCAGCCGAAGCGGTCGCTGAAGATCCAGCCGCCGAAGGAGTCCACCCAAGACGGACCGAAAATCGGCGATTGGTAGCGCTTGAAGCCGCTGAGCGGCTCGAGGGCGCCGTAGTCGAAACTGTAATACGAGCCGTCCCACCGCGGGGAGATCCAGGTCCTGATCTCGGGGGAGTAGAGAAAACTCTCGCCGCCGGAGGCGCCGGTTTTCGTCCAGCCGAACCGTTCGTTCCAGATGAATCCGCTATCGTCTCCGGTGAACATCAGACCGAGTTCGCTGGACTGGCTCCACCCCGGCGCGATGTCCGGGGTGACGACGAAGTAGTCGTAGCTCCAGAACCGCCCGCCGTCCTGCGGGTAGATCCAGGTCCGGAAGGTTTCGCTCCACCGGGGCGCCGGTCCGTGGGCCTCGGCGATGAAAACCAGATCGAAGAAGGCCGCGGCGATCACCGCCATCCCCGCATCGTTGGGGTGGAATCCATCGGGTTGCATCAGGCCCGCCCCGTTTCCGAAGGCCAGGCCCACATCCGCCACCAGATACGATCCCGCCTGCCGGTTCCACCGGATGAGCCGGTTGAGCTGCGCGGCATGAGCCCGGCGGTTGGCCCGTGGGCCGGTGTGGGGGGTGACCGTTCCGATGATCGGAACCGCCCCCTTGGTCCAGCAGAGATCCGCCATGGCGCGGAGGCCGGCCATGTTTTCGCCGTTGTTGAGGAAAAAGGTGACGTTGTTCGTGCCGTGGAGGATAAGAACGTGCGTGGGCCGGTGGCGGGCGAGAAGCCCGGGCAGGCGTTCGAGTCCCATGAAGATGAGTTCCCCCCCGATCCCCGCGTTGACGACCTCGCTGCCCGGTCCGAGCAGCTGCTGGAGACGCGCGGGGTAGGGAAAATCGACCTGGAATCCCTGGGTGACGCTGTCCCCGACGCAGAGGATTTTCCGGGCGTCCGCCACGAGTGGCAGGGTGAGGAAAAAAACGAGGAACAGCGGCAGCCAGCGGCGGCGGACTCGGGAAGCGGATGGGATGTTCATCGAAAGGGCGGAACGGGCGAATGTCATGCGAAAGGATCCGGTTGTCCGGGTTGATGGTTGTAGATGGATGGCAGGAGGATGGCGCGCGGGAGGACGTGTGCAATATTTTTGGATGGATTTGTTTTCGGGGATGCTTTCCGGCGGGCTGGTCCGCGGCCGGCGGTCTTCTTTTCCGGGTTCGACATTGGGAAGGCCCCGATAGACCCGTGGTCGAAATCAATCCCCCTTTTCGACCGCTCCAAAGGCCGACACCAGGCATGGATTCAATAGAGGCCCGGCACACGTCGGGATTTTCATGATCGAAATGGTGGTTCATGCGTCTTGTACGCCACCCGGTTTCGTGAGTCCGCCGATTGCGATTACGAGCACGGGCTTCCGACTCTTGAGACGAGGGGAGGTCATGGCCCTGCCAGACCCCGTTCACAAGCCCCCTCGATCCTTGCAGGGGGGCAAGCGCTCATTTTCAGGCGTTGCTGGAGTCCGGGGACCGATCCGCGGCGGGCCTGGAGGCATGCCCGACGGAAGCGGCGTTCTTCGGGTATCGCCTTTTTCCTTTACTTCCTTCAAAAATAAATGAAATAAATGAAATCATGAAGGATGCAGCAGCCGATGCCGCGCGGTCCGCGCTCGAACCTCTCCGCGGGGAGATGATCGATTTCATGGTGCGCATGTTCCGGCTGATGGGGCTGCCGAAGACGATCGGGTCGATCTATGGGTTTATTTATTCGAGCGCCGATCCGGTGTCGATGGACGACCTGACCCATGCTCTGGGGATCAGCCTGGGATCGGCGAGCCAGGGGTTGCGCACGCTCAAGGTCTTCCGGGCGATCAAGCCGGTGTATGCCCCGGGGGAGCGGAGGGAGCGTTTCGAGGCGGAGACGGATTTCCAGCGGTTCGTGGGCGCCTTTCTCCGGGGCGAGTTGGAGCAGTATGTGGAGAACACATCCCGGCGGACGCAGCGGATGAAGCGTCGGCTGGCGGAACTGCCGGAGGGGCCGGAGAAGGAGTTTTTCGCGGCCCGGGTTCTCCGGCTTTCGGGGATGAACGTCCGGGCGAAGGCGATGATTCCGCTGCTCGAAGGGGTGTTCTCATCCGGAAGCGGGGGGGAGGAGGCGGACGCCGATGGCTGAGACCCGGCAGGCGCTCTATCTGTTCGGGCAGTTGTTCCGGCGGTTCCTGGCCCAGAGCCACAAGGGAAGTCTTCTCGGCGTAACCTGGCTGTTTTTTGCCCCGCTCCTGCAGATGGCGGTGTACACGGTGGTGTTCGGCATGATTTTCGACGGTCGCTACGAAGGGGTGGAGGACCAGACGGAGTTCGACTACGCGCTGGGGATCTTCCTGAGCCTGACGCTTTTCCAGGTGCTGGCCCAAGTGCTGGGATCGTCGCCCGGGGCGGTGCTCGGCCAGCCGAATCTCGTCAAGAAGGTGAAGATGCCGCTGGAGGTGATCGCTCCCGCGCACGTGGCGGTGGCCCTGTTTCATTTTCTGATCGGGCTGGTGCTGGTCTTCGGTTTCATGGTGTATCTTGGAAAGCCCTTCACGGCCTCGTTTTTGTTGTTTCCGGTGCTGTTCGCTCCGGTGGTCCTGATGGCCTTCGGGCTGGGCTGGCTTCTGGCGGCGCTCGGAGTGTTTCTGCGCGACATCCAGAACATGGTGGCCCCGCTTTCGATGATCCTGCTCTATTCGAGCGGGATCTTCTATTCCACGTCGATGGTTCCGCCGTCCATCTGGACTTTCCTGCGGTTCAATCCGCTCATCCACGTGGTTGAACAAAGCCGGCATCTGCTGCTTTGGGGGACGCCGGTGGAGTGGGCGGGGGTGTGGTACGCCTACGGTTTCGGCGCCGTTTTGCTCGTGCTCGGCTACTGGACCTTCGCCAAGCTCAAGGAGGCCTTCGCGGACGTGGTATGAGCGGCGACCGGGAACCCTGCATCGAGGCGGTCGGTCTCTCGAAGGCGTACCGGATCTGGAAGGATCCGGCGGCGCGGCTGAAGTATCCGTTGCTGCGGGCGATCGGCCGGGCGTTGCCGCCGGGGTTGCGGCCGGCCCGGTGGAGTCCGGCCAGCGAGGGTCGGGACCACGGGTACTACCGGGACTTTTTCGCCCTGCGCGATCTCACGTTTTCGATCGGCAGGGGGGAGATCGTCGGAATCATGGGCCGCAACGGGTCGGGCAAGAGCACCCTGCTCCAGATCCTCGCGGGGACCCTTCGTCCGTCGCGGGGCGGGTTCCGGGTGCGCGGGCAGGTGGCGGCGCTGCTGGAGCTGGGCTCCGGCTTCAACCCCGATTTCACCGGGCGGGAGAACGCCCTGCTCAATGCGGCCATCCTCGGGCTCTCCCGAAAGGAGGCGGAGGGCAAGCTGGACGAGATCCTCGCCTTCGCCGACATCGGGGATTTCGTGGACCAGCCGACCAAGACCTACTCGAGCGGGATGATGGTGCGTCTGGCTTTCGCGGTGCAGACAGCCATCGTGCCGGAGATCCTGATCGTCGATGAAGCGCTTTCGGTGGGGGACGAGGCCTTCCAGCGCAAGTGCTTCGCGCGGATCGAAAGGCTTCAGGAACGGGGCACGACCATCCTGCTGGTCTCCCATTCCTCGGCCCAGGTTGTCCAGCTCTGCGACCGGGCGATCCTCCTGCACGAGGGCGAGCTTCTTCTGGACGACGAACCGGCCACGGTGGCCAAGCAGTACCACCGGCTGATCTACAGCCCGCCGGAGCGCCACGAGGCGATTCTCGAACGGATCCGGGCCGGGGATCTGGCGGACGAGGAGGAGGAGGGAGACGGGGAAGAGCCGGGTGTGACGCTCGACGAAGGTGTGCAGATGCTCGAGGGGGAGGAGGGGGACGAAAGTTTTTTCGACCCCTCGCTGGTCTCCCAGTCGCGGGTCGAGTACCCATCGGAGGGAATCCGCCTGTCGGATCCGACCATCTACAACGCCCGCGGGGAGAAGGTGAACGTGTTGTCGTCCGGGATCAAATACCGGCTGTGTTACTCCGCGGTCGTGGAGGATCACATCTTCCAGGTGCGTTTCGGGACTTTGCTGCGGAACAAGGCGGGCATCGACCTCTCCGGGTTCCGGACCCGGCTCGGTGATTCGGGCTGCGAGCATCTGGAGCCGGGGCGGGCGGTGGAAGTGGAGTTCCGGTTCCGCTGCCTGCTGGCGGAGGGCCTCTACTTCCTCAACGCGGGTGCGGAGGGAGCGGACGGCTCCGGGAGAGTGTTCTTGCACCGGATCGTTGATTCCGTTTGCTTCCGGGTGTTGCCGGAGAAGAATCCGCAGGACGCCGGAATCACGCGTTTGTTCGACCAGGTGCAGCTTCGTTTCCGGGAATGACCGCGATAGGATGAAACCCGCCGATTTTCAGTTTCTGGAGAAGTTTCTTCTGATCCTCGGGAACGCCCGCAGCGGCTCGACTCTCCTGGGGGCTCTGCTGGACGCCCATCCGGAGGCGGTGGTCGGGCACGAAACCCTGGCGTCGCAGGAATTCTGGAGGAACCGCGACCGGCGGAGCATCCTGGAGGAGATCGGAGCGAATTCGGAACGGCACCGCGAAGCCGGAAAGGAATGGGAAGGATACCGCTACGGGATCCGGGGCTTCGGCCGGACGGGGATGATCCGCGTGGCCGGAGACAAAATCTGGAACCCGGCGACGCTTCTCCTCCACGGGGACCACGGCCTCTGGCCGCGCATGGAGGAAACGATGGGAGTTCCGCTGCGGGCGCTGCACGTCCTGCGTGATCCTTTCGATGTCGTGGCGACGATGAGCGTGCGGAGCCGGGCGCCCCTCGCCGACCGCATCCGTTGGTATTTCATGCATTGCGATGCGGTCGCGGCCCTTTCCGACCGACTGGAGGAGCCCGCCTTCCGGACGGTGCGTCTGGAGGAGTTGATCGCCCGGCCCGGAGAGGGGCTTGCCTCGCTCTGCGGCTGGCTCGGTCTGGAGCCGGGAAGGGATTACGTGGATGCCTGCCGGGAACGGATCTTCGCCCGGCCCAAACGGACCCGGGCCGATGTCGCCTGGGACACGGGGGACGTCCGCGCCATCGTGAGGAGGGCCGGGGATCACTCTTTTCTGCGCCCGTATCTCCGGGAGTGGGGCGACGATCCGCTTGCAATCGGGGAATCGACATGAATGGCGACGCATCCCTGAAAGCCGCCGATCCGCATTACCAGGCCTACGGGGGGCCTCCGGAGCAATACGACATCATGGGGGCGGCCCGGTTCCGGTTGCTCACAACCCTGGGGCTGCGATCCTGCCACAATCTTCTCGATTTCGGCTGTGGAGAAAGCGTTGCGAAGCTTCCGGTCGTCTCTGGCGGACGGCGGGTTGGTAGCGGCCACCTTTTACGAGGATCGGCGGGATTTCGATGGAGAGGGCTGGATCTA
Organism: Puniceicoccaceae bacterium; assembly: GCA_046541615.1. GTDB lineage: Bacteria > Verrucomicrobiota > Verrucomicrobiia > Opitutales > Puniceicoccaceae > Puniceicoccus. The sequence goes on along the minus strand of JBKHCX010000003.1, from coordinate 28,426 downwards.
TCCGCACTGCGTGCGCGACCGCCCTTCCACGATCCGCCGCATGGTGCGGGAGGCAGGGATGGTCGCGGGACGGCTTCCGTGGCACCACCCGCGCCAGGTTTGGTACCTCATGGCGAAGAGAGGCGACCTTTTGCCGGCCCCGGCCGCGCGACGGCATCTTTCCGGTATCCTGCTGGAGCGGCCGTCGGCCGGATGAATGATTTTCCGATGTTTTTATGAAGACCGCATACGTAGTATTGGGCATGCACCGCAGCGGCACCTCCCTTGTGGCGGGCTGCCTGCACGAGGCGGGCGTCGATTTCGGCCGCAATCTGATCCCTTCGAACGAATTCAATCCGACCGGTTACTGGGAGCTGTCGGCGCTCAATGTGACCCACGACCGTCTCCTGCGGTCGGCGGGTCTGGCCTGGGACGCGCCCGCCGTTCTCCCCGAGGGGTGGTTTGGGTCGGAGGAGGCAAGCCGCGGACGGGAGGATCTGGCCGATATGCTCCGCTCGGAGTTCGATGGAGTCGAAACTATCGGCCTCAAGGATCCGCGGATGTGCCGTTTCCTGCCGCTCTGGAAGAAGGTTTTCGGCGATCTCGGTGTCCGGGTGCGGTGGATCTTCGTTTTCCGCAATCCCGAGGCGGTCGCCGCCTCCCTCGGGCGCCGGGGCGGGATGCCCCGGTGCCAGGCGCTGGCGCTATGGGCCTCCCACAACTGGGACGTGCTCGCCGGGAGGGAACCCGAAGACGATTGGCTGACACTGGCCGCCGAGGACTTTCTGGCCGATCCGGTCGGAAACACCCGCCGATGCCTCGGAGGCGACTGGCTGGCGGGTTCGGATCCGGCGCTGGTGGAGAAGAGGGTGGGTGCGTTCTGCCGCCCGGATCTCCAGCACACCGCGGCGGACGCCGACCCGGGCGGGGGTCCGTCCGCAGCTCTTTACCGGGCCTTGCGAACCGATCCGGGGTCGGCGGGGTCCATGGCCGAACAGGGCCGTATGGTGCTTGCCTCGATGGCCGCCGAGTCCCGGCGGCTGGCCGGGGAGCGGGAACGGATGGAATCCGCCGCAGTCGCTCTCGCCCGGGGGAAGCCCACCGTCGTCGCGCAATTCTATCCGATGGACGATCAGCGGACTTTCACCGAGTGGGAAACGGCCTACGCGGCGATCGCCCCGTCCGGGTGGACGGAGGTGGATTTCGCGTGTGATGCGGAGGATTTCCGCGGAAAAGACTGGTTCCGGATCGATCCGGCCAACGCCCCCGGCGAGGTGCGGCTGATCGGGTTCCGGCTGGTGGCCTCCTCCGGAGAGGAGTGTCCCGTCGATTTGAGCGCCTGCGTTCTGCGCGGCGATGCGCGTGAGGTGTCCCGATCCCCCGAAAGCCTGGTTCTCCACTCGCTGGGTCCGGCGCCCCAGGTTTTGGTTTCTCCGCCTGCCGCCGTTCCCGGGGGACCGTTGCGGCTGCGGGGGCGAATCCATTTCGTGCCGCGTCTCGCCGACATTGCCAGATTGGCGGACGAATTGAAATCCGCCCGCGATTCCCTGGGGGAGAAGGTTTCCGGGATGGCGAAACTCAAGGACGAGCTGGCCTCGCGGGCTGCCGGTCATCGGCGGATGGAGAAGCGTTTCCATTTGCTCAAGACGGCGTTGTCGGAGCGTTTGAAGAAAGAGTTCTTCGACGTTTTCTTCGCGGCAGAGAGTCCGAAAGCGTCCGCCCGGCGGGAGGAGTTGCGACGCGCCGTCGGCGGACCTGTGGATCCGGAGGAGTTCCGCCGCGGTCTCGCGGGGATCCTCCAGGAAGGTCTTTTCGATTTCGAGGAGTACATCTCCTCCCACCCCGATGTCTGGGGGGCCTCCTGGAACCCCTTCGCGCACTATCTGCTGCACGGATGGCGGGAGGGGCGGCGGCCCTCCCGTCGGTTTGACCCGGGGTTTTACCTCGAAGCCTATCCGGATGTGCGGCTGGCCGGGACCGAGCCTCTGTTCCACTATTGGATCCATGGCCGGGCGGAGGGCCGGGCGACGGCTCCTCCGCCTCTGGTCAGGGCGAACGCCGACGAAGGAAAAGAGCGCCACGGATCCGGTTCGGGGGATGTTGTTCCGGGAGCCCGGCCTTGCGTGGTTTTCTATTCGGGGGAACCTGGAACTCCGGGGCATACCTACCGGATTGAACGGCTCTGCGAACTGCTCCCGCCGGATGAGTTTGAAGTCGTCCGATCCGGCCCGGGTCTCGAGGAGGCGGCGAGGGTGGCTCTCGACCGTGCGGACTGGCTCTGGATCTGGCGTGGCCCGGTCGGGCCGGTCCTCCACCCGCTGATCGAAGAAGCCCGCCGGAAAGGCGTGCGGATTCACTTCGATCTCGATGATCTGATGATCCGTCCGGAGCTGGCCGACCCGGTGGTGATCGACGGCATTCGCTCCATGGAGCTGCGGAAGGAGGAAACCTTCGATCTCTACGCCCGCACGCAGCAGGCGTTCCTTTTGAGCGACCAGGCTTCCGCCCCGACCAGCCCGCTCGTCGCGGAGATGAGCCGCTTCTACATTCCCACGCTGCTCCTGCCGAACGGCTTTTCCAGCCGGGAGCTGGTCGCCGCGCGGGAGGCCCGCCGGGAGCGGCCGGACGATGGCAGAATCCGCATCGGCTACGCCTGTGGATCGCGGACCCATCAACGGGACTTCCGCCGGGTGTTGCCCGGGCTTCTCCGGGTGCTCCGCGGGTTTCCCGAGACCGTTTTCGTGACCTTTCCCGACGCCTTCCTCCTGCGCGAGTTCCCGGAGTTGGACGCAATGGGCGACCGCATCGAGCGCCGGTCCATGGTGCCGGTGTCCGGGCTGATCCGCGAGTACGCGCGCTTCGACATCAACCTGGCGCCGGTCGAAACGGGCAACCGATTCTGCGAGGCGAAGAGCGAGTTGAAGTATTTTGAAGCGGCGCTGGTCGGAACTCCGACGATCGCCTCGCCCGTCCGCCCCTTCCGGGATGCCATCCGCTCCGGCGTGAACGGATTGCTTGCCGATTCGGAGGAAGAGTGGTCGGAGGCCCTGGCATCCCTGGTAGCCGACGGGGATTTGCGCCGTCGATTGGCTGACCGGGCAGCCGAGGAGGTCCTATGGAATTTCGGCCCGCACCGCAGGGGGCTGCTGCTCCGGCAGGCCTTGCTGACGGGCGCCCGCGATCCGGCGGCGACCGGTTTCGAGTGGGCTCACCATTTGGAAAAACTCCGGGCAATGCCCGTCCGCCCTCGGTCCGCCGGTTTCGAGGTTCTTTTCCGCGAGGAGCGCCATTGCCGCAGCAGGGTGACCGTGGTCATGCCTGTCCATAATTACGCGCACTACGTGGAGGAAGCGCTCGGATCGGTCGAACGGCAGACCCTCGCGGATCTGGACCTGGTGGTGGTTGACGACGGATCGACGGACGATTCCGTCGAGGTCGTCCTGTCGTGGCTCCGGCGTTCCGCCGCCCGTTTCGGCTCCGCCTCCCTCCTCCGGCACCGGACGAACGCGAAGCTCGGCGCGGCGCGGAACACGGGGGTCCGCTTCGCGGAAACCGAGTTTTTCTTTCCGCTTGATCCGGACAACTGGCTGCTCGCGCCCTGTCTGGAGACCTGTCTCCACTTCCTCGATCCAAGTCCGGCGGCCTTCGCCTATCCCGATTTGGAGGTGGTCGGCTCCGACCGGCATGTCATCACCGGTGTGGACTGGCATCCGCTCCGCTTCGCCAGCGGCAACTACATCGACGCCATGGCCCTGGTCCGCAAGTCCGTGTGGGTCGCCCTCGGGGGTTACACGGCGGACCCCGATTTGCTCGGATGGGAGGATTTCGATTTCTGGTGCAAGGCGGTCGAAGGCGGTTTCCACGGGAAGCGGATTCCGTTGAAGCTGGCCTCCTATCGTATCCACGATCGGTCGATGCTCAAGGAGATCACCGATCAATCCGATTTCAAACGGGGGATTCTCGAGAAGATGGAGATACTGCATCCGTGGCTGGATCTGAGCCGGGAATAGGCCGATGGTGAAGCCCCGTTCGCTCGCGGATCTGATCGCCCTCCTGGTGCTCCTCGGCGGGGTGGGGTGGAATCTGTTCTGGACGCCCGCCCCGAACCGGGTGGTTCTGGAGGTGGGGGATCTTACGGCCGATCTCTCCCTGCGGGTCTATTACCAATACGACCGGCCCGGGCTGCGGGATTACTTCGTCTTCCGCTCCGGGACCGAGTTCGTCCACCGCGGCGACGGGGTGCGCCGGGTGGTCTTCGATCTGCCCGGGGGGCGCGGGCTGCGCGAGCTGCGGATCGACGCGGGGCCGCCCGGGACCGGGTTCACGCTGCGGGGGATCGGGTTCGGCCATGCCTTCGCCTACCGGACCGTGCCGCTCGACCGCATCGGCCCCGGGGATCTCGCCGGGCGGTTGACCGCCGGGGACGGGGCGGTCGCCTCCCCCGGGGCGGACGGGCTTCGCCTGCGGGCGGGTCCGGAAAACGCGGCGGGGTGGTTCCTGCCGGTGGACGAGCCCGCGGTGTGGCCGGTCCCGGCCGATGCCCTTCGGCAACTGCGCTGGCACCGCATGGCGGTCGCCGCCGTTGCGGCCGGGCTGATCTTTCTGGCCGGAAGGTGGATCACCGGTGGAGGCGGTGCGCGCCCGGCGCGCGGCGTCGCGCCGGCCGGCGCCTCAGGCCCCTCCGGAGAGCGCGCGGATCCGGGAAATCGGTCCGGCGCGGGAACGCGGGAGTTTCTTCTCTTCGCGCTCTGGTCGGCGGTGCTCGGTTTCCTGGTTTACGAGCCCTTTCTCCTCTTCGAGAAATGGTTCCTTTTCCGGGATGTGGCCTCCGATTCCGTGGACGCGTTCTGGCCGGTGTTCGCGCACCTCGGCGAGTTGTGGCGCGGGAGCGGGGTGCCGTTCTGGTCCTTCTCCTACGGTCTCGGCGCACCCGTCTTCGGCTGGGTGGGGGATCCGTTCCTCTTCGCCCTGTGGCTGCTTCCGACCGATCTTCTTCCGTTCGGGCTCGGGTGGATCCAGTTCTTCAAGGTTTTCGGCGCGGGCTGCTTTTTCTTTCTCTGGCTGCGGACGGCCGGTCTGCTCCCGGCCGCCGCCGCCTTCGCCGCGACCGGCCTCGCCTTTTCCGGGCATATGATGATCCGGGGCGCCTGGTTCCACTATGCCACGGAGGTGTTTCTGGTGGCTTTCGCTCTCTGGGCGGTCGAATCGCGGATCAGCCGGGGGCGGACGATTCCTTTCGTCTGCGCGGTCGCCCTGTTTTGCGTGCGGGGGCCCTACGGGCTCGCCCTTTGGTCCGCGCTCTTTCTCGCCTACTTCCTTCTCCGGCTTTGGATGCGCCGCGAATGCGGCGTGCGCCGGGTCTTCGGCATGGCGCCCTTGTTTCTGCTGGGGGTCGGTCTGGGGGCCGTTTTCCTTCTGCCGAACGCGGCCACGATCTTGCTGAGTCCGCGGGTGAGCGGAGCGGAGTCGCAGGCGGCCGGGTTGCTCTCGCGGCCACTCCTCGACGTGAATCCCCCCGGGGAATGGCTCTCCTCCCTCGCCGGGCTCTTCGCCCCGGATCTGCTCGGGAAGGGGGATTTCTACTCGGGCTGGCGCAACTACCTGGAAGGGCCGCACCTGTACGGCGGGTTGCTCGTCGCGCTCCTGCTTCCCCAGGCTTTCATCGGCCGCGGCCGGCGGACCCGCCGGGCCCTCGCGCTGGCCCTGTGCGCGGTGGGGTTGTACCTGTTGATCCCCCAGGCGCGGTTTTTCCTGAACGCGTATGCGGCCTCGTATTACAAGATGAGTTCCTTCTGGGTGACGCTCGTCTTGACCGGCGCGGCCGGGCTGGCCCTCGACGGGATCCTCCGGCGGGGGATTCTCGGGACGAAGACCCTGCTCGCAACCCTCGCCGTGTGCCTGGGGGCTCTTCTGTGGCTGCGTTTCGGCGAATGGCCCGGGCGCTACGTGCGGATCGCGGAGAGCCGGCTGGTCTTCCAACAGGTGCTGGTTCTGCTGCCGCTGTACGCCGCCGTCCTGTGGATGATCGCCCGGGGGATACGTGGATCCGGTCCGTCCGCCGCCGTCCCAGCGGAGTCTCCGACCAGCGCGAAGTCGCTCGATCCGGACGCCGCGGCCGGGGGAAGGCTCCAACGGGCCGGGGTTCTTTTGCTTTTCGGGCTTCTGGCGTGGGAGGTGGTCAACTTCGGAGGTGGCGTGCATCGCGACCGCCTCGCCCTGCGGTCCGACACCATGGCGACCGGCGGGCTCTACGCCGACGACGCGGCGGAGGCGGCCGCCATGATCGCGGCGGCCGACTCCGGCTTCCACCGGGTCGCCCGCGAGACGATGTCGGTCCAGCTCAACGACGCTTTGCTACAAGGGTATTACGGGTTGCGCTCCTATAATTCGTTTCATCCGGGAAGCGTCATCCGTTTCCTGGGGCGGCACGGTTTCGACGCTCCCTACCGGTTCGGGAGGACGGGCAATTCGTACATAAACGGGGTCGGCGACCGTTATGTTCTGGAGACTCTGCTCTCCGTCGGTTACGCGCTGTCCCCCGCGGACGCGGGTCCGCCCCCTCCGGGCTACCGGCCGTGGGGCCGGGCCGGAGAGCAGCGGATTTACCGGAACACCTGCTTCGTTCCTTTCGGACCGGTGTATCATTACTGGATCGACGAGAGCCGGGCCCGTGCGGTTCCGCCGGACGCCCGGGAACTGGTCGCGCTCGCCGCCGCCGTCGTGCCCGACGGCACGGGGCCGCCGGGGGTGGCCGAGCTGCCGCAGGCGGAGCTCCGGCGCGCGTTGGAGGTCGCCCGAGGGGGCTCCCCCGGGGAGCGCGAAACTCTCTACCGCGAATGGGCGCGAAACCTCGGCGGTACCACCGTCGAATGGGAGGAATTCACCCCGAAAGCGATGTCCGGACGAATTGATCTGGAGCGGCCCGGGATCCTCTATCTGTCGATCCCCGGGGCCCGTGGTTGGCGGGCGCTCGTCAACGGGGAGCCGGCCGAGCTTCTGACGGTGCATTTCGGCTTGCTGGGGATCGCGCTTCCCGGCGGATCGAGCCGAATCGAACTCGCTTATGTTCCTCCTCTCCTCGAAGCGGGGGTTGCCCTGACCGGGATGAGCCTGCTTGTGGTTCTCTTCGTCGGATTCCGCGCCACGCGGACGGGCCGGTTCTGGCGACGCCGCCGGGGACGCCCGCCGGTTTGACCGGAGGGGCGGCCTGCAGCCGGGGGGCACGGTGGTTTCGCCATGGTGGTGGCCCGGTTCCATCTTCCGGCGCGATTTTATCCTAGCGGACCCCGGGCGGGGGTGGCAATGTGCCCCAATGCGTTTCGAACTGCAGGAGGATCTGGAAACCGTTCTTTTTTCCGCCGAGGCGATCCAGGCCCGGGTCAAGGAACTCGCCGCCGCCATCGAGGAACTCTACGAGGGGCGCGAGCTGACGGTGGTGACCATCATCAACGGAGCCCTCGTTTTCACCGCCGACCTGATCCGCCGGATCCGCCTCCCCCTGCGGCTCGACTGCATCCGCGCCCTGAGCTACGGGGATTCCACCCGGCCGGTCCACGAGCCGAAGATCATCGATTCCATCCGGCTGGATGTGAAGGACCGCCACGTCCTCCTGATCGACGATATCCTCGACACCGGAAACACCCTGCGGACGGTCCGCGGCGAGATACTGGAACGTGCCCCGGCCTCCGTCCGCACCTGCGTGCTCCTCGACAAGAAGTCCCGGCGCACGGTCGAGTTCGAGGCGGATTTCGTCGGCTTTGATATCCCCGATGAGTTCGTCGTCGGATACGGGCTCGATTTCGCCGAAAAGTACCGCCATCTGCCCTGCATCGGTATCTTGAAGCCCGAAACCCGCAACGGCACGGCCGGTTGATGGAGCCCGCGGCCGGATCCCGATCAACCAGGGTGCGACCACGGATGACGAACTTCCGCTTGCCTGGCCGATGGGGAATCATTGGACTCTTCCAATGAAGTCGCAAAAGATCGCCGTTCTCGACTTTGGGTCCCAGTACACCCAGGTCATCGCCCGCCGGATCCGGGAGTGCAATGTGTATTCGAAGATCTTCCCTTACGACGTGGAGCCGGATGTGCTCAGAGAGGAGGGGATCCGGGGGATCATCCTCTCCGGCGGCCCGGCCAGCGTGCTCCGCGGGGATTCGCCCCGGCCGGATCACGCGGTTTTCGAGATGGGGCTCCCGATCCTGGGCATCTGCTACGGCGTGCAGCTGATCGCCCACATGATGGGGGGGGAGGTCTCGCGCAGCGACCGCCGGGAATACGGGCACGGAACCCTGCGGGTGGTCGGGGAGAGCCGGCTGCTGTCGTCGCTGCCGCCCGAGATCCGGGTCTGGAACTCGCATGGCGACCGGATCGTGCGTCTGCCGGAGGGCTTCACGGCGGTCGCGACAACCGAGAATTCCGAATTCGCCGCCATCGAGAACGCCGGAAAGGCGATTTTCGGTTTGCAGTTCCATCCCGAGGTCTCCCACACGGAGTGCGGCACGGTCATTCTGCGGAATTTCCTCTTCAAGGCCTGCGGATGCACCGGGGATTGGTCGATGGCGAACTTCATCGACCGGTCGGTCGAGGACATCCGGAAGGCGGTCGGCAAGGAGCGCGTGGTCCTGGGGCTGAGCGGGGGAGTCGATTCCTCCGTCGCGGCCGCGCTGATCCACAGGGCGATCGGGGACCAGTTGACCTGCGTCTTCGTTGACAACGGTCTGCTCCGCCTGCACGAACGCGAGCAGGTCGAGCTTCTCTTCCGCGAGAATTTTTCCATGGATTTGCGGGTCGAGGCGCGGAGCGAATTTTTCTTGGAGCGCCTCGCGGGTGTCGCGGATCCCGAGGAGAAGCGGAAAATCATCGGGAACGCCTTCGTGGAGGTCTTCGAGATGGCGATCAAGAAGATCGGCGAGGTTTCGTTCCTGGCCCAGGGGACCCTCTATCCGGACGTCATCGAGAGCGTGGCCATCGACGGAAACCCGGCCGCCCTCATCAAGAGCCACCACAACGTGGGCGGTCTTCCGGCGAAAATGCGTCTCAAGCTGCTCGAACCCCTCCGGCAGCTCTTCAAGGACGAGGTGCGCATCCTCGGCCGCGAACTCGGCCTGCCCAAGGAGGTGCTCTGGCGGCAGCCGTTCCCCGGTCCCGGTCTCGGCGTGCGGGTGCTCGGCGAAATCAGGGAGGAGTACCTCGAAATCCTCCGCCGGGCGGACGCGATTCTGCAGGAGGAGATGTTCGCTTCCGATTTCTACTACAAGGTCTGGCAGAGTTTCTGTGTGTTTCTGCCGGTCCGCACCGTCGGGGTCATGGGCGACGAGCGCACCTACGATTACGTCATCGCCCTGCGCATCGTCGAGAGCGCCGATGCGATGACGGCTGACTGGGCGCGGATGCCGCACGACCTGATCCGGATGATCTCCAACCGCATCATCAACGAGGTGGACGGGGTGAACCGGGTGGTCCTCGACGTAAGCTCCAAGCCCCCGAGCACGATCGAGTGGGAGTGAGCGGCCACACCTCCGGTCACACCCATTCGCACTGGGCGACCGGGCCGGGGTGCTGCCAGAGTTCCCCCGCTTGCCGATCGCCGACGACCAGGGTCTGGCGCTCGGACCAGAGCGGCTGTTCGGGGCGGACGACTTCCGGGTGGAAGGGGGCCCGGTGGGTCAGCGGCACGGCGAAATAGCGTTCGTCAGGGGAGAGCGCCGGAGGGCGGGCGCGCTTGAGTTCGGGATGCCGGTTGCCGGGTATGGAGACGATTTCGCGGCGTTCCCCCGTGTCCGGCATGAATTCGGCGAGGTCGGAGCTGCTCCGGCAGAAAAGAAGCCCCCGGCCTCCGTCCGTCCACACCGGGAAGGCCCCTCCCCTGACCAGCAGGGTGCGGCGGCGTTCGGAGGGACGGTAGAGCGCCATTTCCGCTCCGCCGATCACGAAATCGCCCGCGCCGGGGTGGAAGGCGCCCCCGCCCCGCCCGTCGCCCCAGACCGGATCCGAGAGGAGGAGCTGGCGGCGGCCTTTCAGGTTCACGATCTGGTAGCCGTCGGCGCCGTGGAAGAGAAGCCGCCCGCTCCCCGGCCCGACCGCGACCGGATGCTGGCAGCCGGCGGGAAGCGGGCGGTAGAGGGACTTTTTCTCCCGGGTGTGGAAGACCCCCAGCTGGTGCTGGAGCACGATGCCGGGGCGCTCGGGCCGGCTGGCGTCGGTGACCACGAGCCCCATCAGCAGCGGCCTGCCGGGGACTTTGAACAGCATCCACGGGATCCAGCGGAGCGGGTGCAGGGGGAAGTGCAATTCGCCCCGACCCGTGGTCGGATCGACGCGGGCGATGCCGTTGCGCCCGCGGGTTCCGCTCCAGTCCGGGCAGCCGTAGTGGTAGAGAAACCCGTCGTCGGCGTCGTAAACCAGCGGAGAATCGACGGGGCCGGCCGGTCCGCCGTCCAGCGGCGAACGGAAATCGGTATCCGCGATCCGAATGCGCCCCCCGCTCTCCCAGGCGATCCGCCGGCCGGTGGGGCGCGGGGGGACTTCGCGCCAGCCCGGTCCGGTGCGAAGGGGCATCTTTCGTTGGAGAATCATGGCTGGTCAGGTATCGGTCCGGAAAGCGGTCGCTCCTTCCGACTCTTCGCGGTAGAGTTGCCTCAGGACTTCGCGGACGTTTCCCCCGTGTTCGCCGGCGAGCCGGAGGATCCGGCCGCGTCCGGCGGGCGGAACGGGCGCGCCTTTGAGATATTCAATCATGGCGAGTACGGCCCCGGCGTCAAAGCTGGTTTCGAAAAGAACCCCGAAGGCCCGTCTGGGTCTGTGCAGGGTGGCGACGACACGCGGCCGGAGAAGCCGCGCCGGACAGCCGGTGAGCCACGGCGGCAGGGCCTCCAGACCATCCACGAAAAGCGGCTTCGGGTCCGACCCGTAGAGTTTGCGGGCGAGCGCGATCCGCCGGGCCAGGGGATCGTCGAGGTGGATCCGTATCCAGTCGGCCGCGCCGAATCCGGCGGCCAGATCCTCGAGGAGAACGGTCTTTCCGGTGCCTTCCGGCCCCACGATGGCGAGGCGGCTCGTGCGGCTCTCCCGGATCGTCCGCCGCCATCCGGCCAGCCGCTCCGGATCGATCCGGTAGCGGAACTCAGCGACCCTTTCCGAACGGAACGGATTTTCCCTGGCTTTCGTAGGTTTCGGCACTGATATCGATCTCCCGGAGGAGCGGCGAGACGATCACCGACTCGATCTCGTCGTCAAGCCGGATTCCGCGCGCCGAGAGTTGCAGGCCCCACTCGACGGAGATGAGACGGCCGGAAAACGAGGGCACGACCGCCTCCGGAACCGCGAGGGAGAACGACTCCTTTCCGATGGCGGCGGGCGACGCCCACTCCCGCTCGGCCACGACGTGTTCGTCGCGGTCCCCCCTGCCCGAAGTCCACCAGCCGAGTCGCAGCCGGAGGGCGCGCGGGGCCGTTTCGAGATCCCAGAGAATGTCGCCTTCGAAGGCGGTTCCGGGCCGGATCGCCCTTTGCTTGAGATCGATGATCAGATGGTTGGCCATGGCGGATCGGGGAATCAGTGGTTGTCGGCGACCGGCCGGACCGGCAGGAGATAGCTCTCGTTCAGATCGGGCCAGCGCCGGATCTCGCCCCGGACGACGATCTGCCAGACGATCTCGTTGTGGTCGGTTTTCATGGAAGGAACGCTTTCCTCCCCGAGGGCGGCTTCCACCGTTCCTTCGCGGAAGGCACCCTTGTCCGTTGATTCGAAGAGAGTGGATTGGGCGAACACGTTCCGGTCGGTCACCGTCGAGGTGCCCCGCTGGTAGCGCGCGACCTCCATCCCTTCCAGGTGGATCCCGAGATTCCGGAGCCGGCTGATCGATCCCTTCAGGTGCCAGGACAGTCGGAACGACCGTCCGGGTTCGACCCGGCCCGGTTCGATCCGGACCCGCGGGAGCGGGTTCTTCAGGGAGAGGATCGAGTAAACGGCCAGCCCGATGAGCAAGAGCCCGATGGCCACAAAGACCAGGCCGAGGATAAGAAGGAACCAGTCCGGGCCGCCGTGGTCTTTCTCCTTGAAGAAGAAAATGATGGGAAGGGAGGAGATTCCGTTCCAGAATACCGCCACCAGAACCGCGACGACCACCCGGACCTTTCTTCCCGTGACGGGGCGCAGTTCGAGGGTTGCCGGCGCCGGACCGCCCGCCGGAGCGCCGCCTGCCGCCGCCGCCGGGGCGGCGCCGCTTCCCGCGCCCGGAACCGAAACAGCGAGCGGCGCCTTCTTCGGCCGAAACCCCGCGACGATCAGGCCCGCTCCGACGGTGACGAAGACTCCGCCGAAAGCGATGATCCCGTAGGGCAGGAGACCGACTTCCGCTGTGATGACCGCCTCGTAGGGATCGTCGGGATTGACGAGGCAGGTCGCCTCCGATCCGCCGGGATACCGCCGCACCACCGCCTCTTTTTCCGCCCGCCCCGAAGACGACCAGCTGCCGAAGGTGTATTTGTCGCCGTGGTAGGTTTTGCCCTCCCGCTCGTAGGTGAAACGGATCTCCACGCTGTAGGTGGTGTTTCCGTCGGAATCCCGGTGCGTTTCGACGAAGCTCTCGTCGATCCGGCAGGGAACCTCCGGCCAATCGGCGGCGGCCTGGCTCCGGAGCAGGGGACTCACGCCGCCGAACCAACCGAACCCCAGCCCGGCGGCCAGAAAAGGCAGCCCGAAAACGGCCAGTCCGGGCCGAAGGTTCTTCGCCCGCGCGCGCGAACTGGAAAACCCCTTCGCGCGTTTGGCTTTCGATTTTCCGAAAAGGGCGAAACCGGCGACGGTGAGACCGATCAGGGCAAAAGGCAGCGCGAACAGTCCGATCCACAGCGAATCGCCCGCGTTCCGGAAGAGAACCGCCTCGTCCGGAACTTCGGGATTGACGAAGGCCACGGGCGTGCCGCCCTCCGGAAGCGAATCGACGAGCCGCTGCGCGTCCGCGTAGGAATGGTCGGGCGGGCGGAGATAGATTTGGTCGGACTGAAAGGTGCGCCCGCCGAATTCGTAACGATAGCGGATGACCGGCTCCAGCCGCTCCCCGTCGCGTTCGACGGCCGAAGACACAATCCTGGCCGGGGTTTCCTGCCAGGACCGGGTCCGGACCTGTTCCAGAAGGGGGTGGACGGTGGCCAACCAGAGGAAGACTCCTCCGATGCCCGCGAAGAAGAGACCGAAGATCGCGCCGAATATCCGCCCTCCCAGGGGCACGGATCCATCCGGGGAGGAACGCTGGCGGGAGCCGATTCGGAAACGGGGTGACATCATCGGACGCGAGGTTGGCGGAAAGAAGGTCGCCGGTCAAATCTTAGGACGGACGCCGGCAGGATTCGGTTGGGACCAAAAGTGCGGGGAATTGTCAGCTGATCCATTCGAATTCCTCAAATTCCTCAAATTCCCAGATCCCGAGCCCAGATCTCGACCGGGCAATAAAAAAATTGCCTGGACCTTCGTTCAATTTACGACCGGAAAAGAAAAGATTGACAACCCTGATTGAGATCCCGAGAGAGGTCTTATCGGATAGAAGGGCGGGAGTGTAACCAGGTGTCCGGTGACTTTCGAAAAGGTGACCAGTGATTCAAACCGCCTCCACCATGGTCAGCCAACTACCCATGCATCCCGGGAAAACGTCCGGCCCGTCCCAACCGCCGCCTTCCACGGGCTTGGGCCGGATCGGGCGTAGTTCGACCGGGCAATAAAACATTTGCCTCAAATTCCCAAATCTCGACCGGGCAATAAAAAGATTGCATAGACCTTCGTTCAATTTACGACCGGGCAAGAAAAAATTGACAAAACTGATTGAGGTCTTGAGAGAGGTTCCCCTGAATCAGGAGGGTGGGAGTGGAAGCAAGTTTCCGGTGACTTTCGAAAAGGTGACCAGTGATTCAAACCGCCTCCACCATGGTCAGCCGACTACCCATGCATCCCGGCGAGAACGGTCAGGCCGCTCCAGCCTGCGCCTTCCACCGGCTTGGGCCGGATCGGGCGTTTCCTGTGCGCCTCCAGGGGTCTGGAGACCTCCCGCACGAACTCCGCGCAGCCGATGATCTACTCCTGTGCCAGGTAGCGGTACCTGCAGCGCAGGACCTCCGCCATCGAAAGCCTGCCCCGCTCCCGCCCGATCACCCGCGAAGCCACAGGATTCACCGATCCCTCGGCCGCCACCGGGGCGGCGGAGATGCCGAAGAGGCTCTGCCGGTAGCCCGTCAGCCTGCGGAGGCCAGGGCTTCGACCGAAAGCGGCAGCCAGGGAGTGATCTCCGGATCGAGCACCGAGAAGCGGCGCACAATCTCGTTGTCGGACACCACCCGCTCGGGCGGCACCTGCGTGAAAATGTTAAAGTGGTTTTCCATCAATACTTAGGAGATCACCCGAATCCCGGAGAAGTCGGCCACTTGCCGGATCAGCTTCCGCAGGTACTCCTTCTCCCATGCGCCGAACCACTTCGCCCCGTTCACCGTCCAGCTCATCAAATGGTAGAATTCTTTTGGGACTTCATATGGGTTGAGCCGATGTAGGCTTCTAATTTGTTTGGTGGTTCTATTCTCATGAACCCTTTTCGCAGGTCCACAGAAAGACACAAGCCTAATAAAGACCGGGAAAAATACGTTTTGGGGCGCAACAAGTTTTTGGCCCGGGCAGATAAAGGTATGTGCGAAGCCGACACGGCGGCCGCAGTGTGGACGCGTTTCTGCACCATGCGTTCGCAGAGGATGCGCATAGGCTCTGCGGTTCGCCTTGGATGCCGGGAATGAGAAGCTTGGGCGTGGCCGCGAGATGCGGGTGGACGCGGTCGATTCGAGTCAGCAGGGGCGGCTTGCGCTCCTCCTCCACGTCGAGCATGCGCTTCGCCAACTCGGCCAGCCGGCCACAGGGGATGTCCTCCTTGTCGATCACCCTGGTCTGTCCGCGGCAGCCGTTGCGGATGATGGCGACCGCCGGATAGGCGGCGACCTCGCCAGAAAGAGCGTCCACGCCGGTGAAGTCAGCGTCTAGTGCGATTTGGAAGGGCTCGGCGATCATTCCGCGCAAGGGACCGCCGTAGTGGTTCTTCGTCGAGCGGATGGCGCGGATGTACCCGAGCCGTCCTTCGGGTCGCAGAGGTGAAAGGCCTTTCTCGAAGAATGCGATGTGGATACCCGCGCGGTCATACATGGCGCGTAAATGGGTGGGGTAGCGCAGAAGCAGCGGCGAAGGCAGTGCCTCGATGCGCAGGTAGGGCGGGTTGCCGATGACATGACGGAATCGGTCCGGAAACGGCTGTGTGAGGAAGTCGGCGTTGAGCAACCATGCATCGACCAGCGCGTCGCGGTCCTCGGGGCTGAAGCCGCGGGTATCCAACTCCGCCGAGATCGGGTTCGTGTTGTCTCGCAAGCGATGCGACTCACCCCGACGGCCCGGATGCAGGGCAGCAGGTCCCCAGCCGCGGCTTTCGGACAGTCGGCCAGCAAACGGCGGATCGCTCGAATGACAAAGTCGCCCGAGCGGCAGGGGGCCGCCAGCAGGCGTTCAATCCCCGCGCCGGACGCCTTCGATCCGGAGATGGATCTGCTCGACGGTGTAGCCCCGGTCGCGGGCGAGGAGGAGCATGCGCAGGCGCAGGCAGTTGTCCTCGATCGATTCCTCCCGGCGGCTTTCCCGGCACACGAGCTTCATCTCCACCGTCCCCGCCGGGTCGTTCGCGTAGTGGCGGGTGTCCCCCTCGACCCGCGCCTCCCGCAGCAAGCCGGCCTCCACGAGAAGGGGCAGGTTGCGGTAAACGGTCGGGAGCGAGACGATGCCGTCGATCTTACGGACTTCGGCGAGAAGTTCCTCGGCCGTGAACGGGGAAACGATTTTCCGCGAGGCCTCCCAGACGACCTCGCGCGGACGGGTCAGCCGCAGATTGCGCGATCGCAGAAACCCGGCCCAGACCGCTTTCGAATCGGATGCGTCGGTCTCCTTCCCGGTCCCCCGGTCCATGGTCTTCAGGCGGCCGCCGGCTTGAAGCGGATTTCCAGTTGCAGGCGGGTGGCCTCGGCGCGGTTCCTCTCCCGGGCCGTCTCCATCGCGTCGAGGCAGAAAGTCTCCAGATCCGGGGAGTCCAGACGCAGGGCCAGCGCCTGGAGTTCGCTTCCGTCCGGTTCGGAACGGATCTCGATCTCCAGGTTCTCCTCGATCCACTCCCGCAGCGGGGTGAGCGCCTTTCGCTTCGCCGACGGCGCCTTCTGGAACAGATCGTAGAAACAACTCACGCAGCGTCCGGGCTGGCGCTGGGGCGTCTTCGTCATCTCATACAAATCGAGGATCCGGTCCGCGTCCTTCGCGAAAGGCGCGCACAGGGGCTCGAGAACATGGGTGGGTAGAAATCGCAGATTGCCGGTTCCAGTGGTCGTTGACATGGAGCCGGATTTTTTGGATTTGAGACCTAATTGCAACAAAAAAAGACGAAAAAAATCCCGGACCTTCCGGCCCGGGATGAAGCCCCCCGAGAGGGGAGTGGGTTCGAGGAATCGCGCGGCCTCAGGCCTTTTCAAACTCCCCGCACCAGTCGGTCGATTGCGTGACCGGGAACTTCGTCTCGAAGCGGACTTCGTCGTCGACGCGGAACGAGATCGTCTGCGGCGCCCGGACGCGGCATTCGCCTTCGGATCCGGTCTTTTCCTGCCAGTATTTGCAGGCCGCGCATGTTTGGATGTCGGATGATGTGGTTGTGCTCATGATGTTTTCCTTGTTTGGAGTTCTTATTGTGGACTCGACCCACACAATGCTGCTTTCCGGGCGAGGAGCAAGAGAAGTAATTGATTTCAAGTAAGTTGTAAATGAAACACAGTCGCAGCGAGCGGTTCCGGGCATGCATCCCGTCCCTTGGGGCCCGGCTCCACCTCGGCTTCGCCCCCGCGCTGCGACCCACAAGGTGGGCCGACGGTGAACGCCGTGGGGAGAAACCGTCCGCAAGCCCCCTCCACATCGGCGTCCGCCAATGGGCTCCCAGGCACCCGGACCGCGCCCGGTCCCTCAGCGCAGGTATTTCGTGCTGCCCAGGGGGGCGAAGCGGCCCACGTTGGCCTTGGGGTCGCGGAGGTCGCGGGTGCTCTCGTCGATGGGCAGGAAGCCGAGCGAGGAGTCGGCGAAGGCGACGAGCGCTTCGCCCCGGTGGCGGAAGTGGACGGTGGTGTTGCGGTCGTCGATGCCGTAGAATTCCTCGATCATCGGGTTGTCGGAGGAGGCCGGTTCCTGGAAGGTGTTGACCTGCGCCGAGGTGGCGAAGACGACGACCTTGGAGGGGTTGTCGAGTTCGGAAAAACGCATCATTTCCTCCTTGCCGAGCCATCCGCCCCCGAGGAGAACATTGTAGCCGACGCCGATGTAGCCGATCCGGAACTTCGGTTTGAAGGCCTTGCCGGTGAAGTCGAAGCTCGGATCGGGTTGGATTCCGGCCGGAATGTAGTCTCCCAGCGGCCCCGAGCCGGGCTCGAACCAACGCTCGCCCTCGGGTTTTCCCATACTCTCCATCGGCTCGAATCCGAACCACCACTCGACGCCGTAGCGTTCGCCGTCGTCGATTCCTTTCCGGTAGGGCCAGAACCGGTGGTTGTTTTCCGAGAGATAGGCGGCGGTGCCCGCGGCCAGCTGGCGGAGATTGCTGGCCGACGTCGCCAGCGAGCTGCTCAGAACGGCCTGCCGGACCGCAGGCACGAGGATTCCCGACAGAATCCCGACCACCGCGACCACGGCCAGCACCTCGACCAGGGTGAAGGCGTTCCTTCTACGGAAAGCGAGCCATGCATCCCGTGGACGGGTTGCTTCAGCGCCCGTCTTCGGCCGGCAGCAGGATTCGGAAAGTTTCATACCCCAGGTAGATGGAGATGGACAAGGAATCGTTCCCGGTCCGGTTTTCCGGCCGGTTCGCGGCCATCGCGCAAGCCCGGGGCCCTGCAAAAATACAAAGTCCGGATTTTTCGCTGTTTCGGAAGACCCGCAGGGCCGCGTGCTTGCGCACGTGCCGCGAGCCGGGTTACCGAACACGGATGAATCGAGAGAATATCCATCAAAGCTCCACGCATTTGCGGCCACACCTCCGGTTGCGGGAAGCCGGGCGAATCGCCATTGGGCCGGAAGCCGTCATCCGCGCCGCCGCCGCGTCACCAGAAGAGCCGCTCCGATCGCGAGGAACAGTCCGGCCGTTTCCGGTTCGGGAGCCGGAGCGATCGGCCCGCTTGGCGAATCCACCTCGCTTCCGAAAACCCAGGCGTCCCAGGAACCGTCCGCCAGGCGCCGTCCGGGAATGGGGGTGCTTCCGGCGTCGGAATAGGTGCCTGAAAAATCGGAGGCTCCCGTTTTGGCCGCTTCCCAGGAACCCGGCAGTGAAGCTCCGCCGTTCGGATAGTTCCATGTCTGTGGAAGGGGGGCACCGGGGACATAATCCGGATCGAATTCACTCACTCCCGTCGTACCGCCTGCGAGCAGGTAGTTCCAATAGTCGAAATTGGTCACGAAGTCGCCGCTTGTGGCGCTGAAACCTTTGTAGCTGATTTCGGTTACGAAGAAGCCGTCTTCAGCCGTTCCTCCGTGGCTGATGCTCAGGTTCGGATCCGCTTCGGCGATCGCGAGAATCATGTCGGCTCCGGATACAGCCACGGGCTCGCCGGGATCGTCCCACCGGTAGCCCCAGGCGAACGAGTCGGTGGCGCTGCCGTCGTTGAAGTCGATGACCAATGCGGCCTCATTCGATCCCGTGCCCACCCACTGGGTGATGTCGCTGAACGAGTTCACCGCCCCGTTCAAAGCCGTGGCTCCCGAAAGGGCCAGCACGCAGGTCGCAAGCAGATGGGAAGTAGATGTCTTGTTTTTCATTATTGATAGTAAGTTTTCAATAAGGAATCTTGGGGCTTGCATCCTCCTTGGCAAGGGGAAAAATGAAAAAAAAATGCCCGAGCGCCGCACAAAACAACGGGAAGTGATCGAGTCGATAATCGAAACGATCGGCCGTCCGCTGACCCGCGCGGAGTTGCTGGAGGCCGCGAAGGAGCGGCTGCCGGGGATCGGCTTCGCCACGGTGAGCCGGGCGGTGAACGATCTGCTGGCCGCCGGCGAGTTGATTTCGCTCCAGTATCCGGGACAGCCGATCCGCTACGAGAAGCGGGCGGAAAAGGAGCACCCCCACCTGCTCTCGTACAAGACCAACCGGATCTACGATCTCGATGTGCCGATGCCGACGGTGAGGATTCCCGACATCCCCGGCGTGAAGATCACCGGCTACGAGGTGCTCTTCTTCGGCGAGCCGGACGAGGAATGAGGGCGATGATGGCGGATGGCGAATGACTATGTCCGGACTCGGATGAAGAATGCGGCCGGAGAGGAACGGCGGCAGCCGTTTTCTAGTGATGTGAAATCGGAAATCCGAACGTAGAGGCAGGGTTCGCGCCCATCGCGCGATCGTCTCGCTCTTCGAGCTTCGCCGTGTCCGGTGCGCGGGATCCATTATTCTCCGCCATAAAGTCCGCGCACTTGTGTTTGGACCTTCCTGCCGCCAGTCTCCTTGGCGGAGGGTGGACACTCCTGTCCACCGCTTGTTCGCCAACCCGTTCCTGCTCCCAGCCGACGCCGCGGGACAGGAGTGCCCCGCTTCCCTTCGCCGATGAACAGAGCCCCGTTTCGAACGAACGGGGATTTCTGCGATTTCTCTCCACGCGGCTTTGGTCGCGGCCCGAATTTTTCCGCCGGACGAACCTTTGCGATTGCCGGGGAATCGCGGTTACGGCAAATTCCTGAACTTTTGGCAACATCATGAAGCTCTGGCTGAAACTCCTGATCCTCTTCGCGGTTTTCGCGGTGGTTGTCGGCGCGCTCGGTTTCTTCAAATACAACCAGATCCTGCAGGCCATCGCCATGGGCGAGCAGATGGCCCCGCCTCCGCCGACGGTCGCGGTCGTCGAGGTCGGGAAGACGCCGTGGCGGGAGCGGATTCCGTCGGTCGGCTCCCTGCGGGCGAGCGAGGGAATCGTCGTGTCCGCCGAGGTCGAGGGCCGGGTGGTGGAGATCCACTTCGAGTCGGGCCAGGCGGTCGAAAAAGGGGATCTTCTCCTGGTCCAGGATCACTCGGTCGAGACCGCCAACCTCGAGGCGGCCGAGGCGCGGCGGGATCTCGCCGAGGTGGATTTCACCCGGGCGGACGATCTTTTCGCGCGGAACACGATTTCCAAAGCCGAGTTCGATTCGGCCCGGGCCGAGAGGAACCGCCTCGAGGCGGAGGTGGCCGGAATCCGCGCGCTCATCGCCAAGAAGCGGATCGAGGCGCCGTTCGCGGGGCGGCTCGGCATCCGCGAGGTCAGCCTCGGCGAGCTGCTCACCGCCGGGCAGGCCGTGGCCGTTCTCGAGGCTTCCGATCCGCTCTACCTCGATTTCACCCTTCCGCAACGGCATCTCGCCCGGCTGAAGGAGGGGCAGTCGGTGGATTTCACGGTCGATGCGTTCGAGGGGCGGACCTTCGAGGGGGCGGTCGAGGCGATCAGTCCGCGGATCGATCCGGCCACCCGCAATGTCCGGGTCCGCGCCGCGGTCCCGAATCCGGACGGTGTTCTCCGCGCGGGCATGTTCGCCCGGCTCGACCTCGACCTGGGAACGACGCGCGAGTGGCTGACCGTGCCGGATACCGCGATCAGCTACAATTCTTTCGGGAACGGGGTGTACGTGGTGAGGGAGTTGGCGAACGAGGACGATTCGACCTACCAGGGCGTCCGCCAGATCTTCGTGGAGGTCGTCCGCCGCAGGGGCGATCTCGTGGCCATCGACGGGAAAATCGAGCCGGGCGAGAAGGTGGTCGTGGCGGGCATCGCCAAGCTGCGGGACAGGGCCGAGGTGCGGATCAACAACGAGGTGCTGCCCGACGCGAAGAAGGATCCGCGGCCGGCGGAGGGTTGAGCGGGGGGGCTCCGGAGCGAACCGACGATGAAGTTCACCGACATTTTCATCCGGCGGCCGGTCCTCGCGACGGTTGTCAGCCTCGTGATCGTGCTGCTCGGGGTCGTTTCCATCCACCGCCTCAACGTGCGCCAGTTTCCGCGGACGGATGTGTCGGTGGTCGTCGTGAACACGGTTTACGTCGGCGCCGACGCCGATCTGGTCCAGGGCTTCATCACCACCCCCCTCGAACGGGTCATCGCCAGCGCCGAGGGGATCGACTACCTCGAGTCCTCCAGCGCGGCCGGGATCAGCACGATCCGCGCGCGCCTGCGGCTCAACTACGATCCGATCCGGGCCCTCACCCAGATCAATTCGAAGATCAACCAGGTCCGCAACGACCTGCCCCCCGAGGCCGAGGCGCCGGTCATCGACATCGAGGAGACCGACAGCGAGGTCGCCTCGATGTACCTCGGTTTTTACTCCGAGAATCTGGAGAGCAACGAGATCACCGATTACCTGACCCGGGTCGTGCAGCCCCGGCTCTCGGCCGTTCCGGGTGTGCAGCGGGCCGATATCCTGGGCGAGCGCACGTTCGCGATGCGGATCTGGCTCGATCCGGACAAGCTGGCGGGTTTCGGGATCACCGCGGGCGACGTCCGGCGGGCCCTCGCCGCGAACAACTTTCTGTCGGCGGTCGGCCAGACCAAGGGCGAGTACATCCAGGTCGCCATAACGGCGGACACCGATCTGCGGGACGCGGACCAGTTCCGCGATCTGGTGGTGCGCGAATCCGGCGGCACCCTGGTGCGGCTCGGCGACGTGGCCGACGTGGTCCTCGGCTCCGAGAACTACGACAGCGACGTGCGCTTCGACGGGAACCAGGCGACGTTCATGGGGATCTGGGCGCTCCCCACGGCCAACACGCTCGATGTCATCGCCGGAGTGCGGGAGGTCCTGCCCATGCTCGAGGACAATCTCCCCGCCGGCATGAAACTGGGCGTGCCCTACGACGCCACCGAATACATCGAAGACGCCATCGCGGAGATCGGGGTGACCCTCGCCGAGACGCTCTCGATCGTCATCATCGTGATCTTCCTCTTCATCGGGTCGTTCCGGGCGGTGGCCGTCCCGGTCGTGGCCATGCCCCTCTCCCTGATCGGGGCCGCCTTTCTGATGCTCGTCTTCGGCTTTTCGGTCAATCTGCTCACCCTTCTCGCCATCGTCCTCTCGGTCGGCCTGGTCGTGGACGACGCCATCGTCGTGCTCGAGAACATCGAGCGGCACCTGCGCATGGGCAAGAGCCGGATCGACGCGGCCATCGACGGCGCCCGTGAACTGGTCGGCCCGATCATCGCGATGACGCTGACCCTGGTGACGGTCTATGTGCCGATCGGGTTCCAGGGCGGCCTGACCGGGACGCTTTTCCGGGAGTTCGCCTTCACCCTGGCGGGCGCGGTCTTCATCTCGGGGGTGGTGGCGCTCACGCTTTCGCCGATGATGTGCTCGAAAATCCTGCGGCGGGAGTTCGCGCCGCGCGGGCTGGTCGCGCGGATGGAGAGCGGCTTCGAATGGCTCCGCGGTGTTTACGGAAAGGTCCTCCGCTCCGCCCTCCGGTCGCGGCCCGTGGTGAACACGATGGCTGTTCTCGTGATCCTGCTCGCCCCGGTCTTTTACCTTCTCTCCTCGCAGGAACTCGCTCCGGAGGAGGACCAGGGAGTGATCTTCTCCATCCTCGAGGGGCCTCCGACCGGGACGCTGGAGCAGACCCTCCTCTACTCGTCCCGGGTATCGGAGATCTACCGGACCGTTCCCGAAACGGAGAACACCTTCACCATCTCCTTCCCCGGCGGCGGGGTGCCGGGCAACCCCCTCGCGGGTTTCGCGGGCCTGGTCACCGTCCCCTGGAGCGAGCGGGACCGGACCACCCAGGAGATCCTCGCGGTCCTGCAGCCCGAGTTGTCGAAGGTCGCCGGGCTGGAGGTGCGCGGGGTGACCCCCTCCGCCTTGCCCGGGGGGAGCCAGTTCCCCGTGCAGTTCGTGATCACCTCGACCGGCGAACCCCGGGAGATTTTCGAAGTTGCCGAGGAGCTGGTCAGGCGGGCCAACGAGAGCGGCAAATTCATGTTCGCCTTTAGCGATCTGAAATTCGACCGGCCCCAGATCGAGGTGGAGATCGACCGGGATATGGCCGCCGACCTCGGGCTCGACATGAGCGCGATCGGCGAGAATCTCGGGGCGGCCTTCAGCGGTGCCTTCGTCAACCGGTTCAGCATCGACGGGCGCAGCTACAAGGTGATCCCGCAGGTCACCCGGACCGCCCGGCTGACCCCGGGGCAGCTCGACGACCTGTATTTCACCGCCGCCGACGGCTCGGTCTATCCGGCCTCGACCGTGCTCTCCATCGGCCAGACCGTGCGCCCCCGGGAGCTGAAGCGGTTCCAGCAGCTCGACTCCGCCACGGTCCAGGGGGTGCCGATGCCCGGTTCCACCCTCGGCGACGCCCTCGCCTACCTCGAAGAGCAGGCGGAGGATCTCTTCCCCCGGGGGAGGGGCTTCGAAATCGACTACGCGGGCGAGTCGCGGCAGCTCGTCGCCGAGCGGGGCGCCGGCAACTTCATCCTCCTGTTTTCGATCCTCTTCATCTTCCTAGTGCTCGCCGCCCAGTTCGAGAGTTTCCGCGACCCGTTGATCATCCTTCTCGGGTCGGTGCCACTCGCGATCACCGGCTCGCTGCTCTTCTCCTTCCTCGGGTTCACCACCCTCAACATCTACTCGCAGGTCGGCCTGGTGACCCTGGTCGGGCTGATCGCCAAGCACGGGATCCTCATCGTCCAGTTCGCGAACGAACTCCAGCGCGCCGGAAAGAGGAAGCTGGCCGCTATCCAGGAGGCCTCCGAGATCCGGCTCCGGCCCATCCTCATGACGACCGGGGCGACGGTCTTCGGGCACCTGCCGCTGGTCTTCGTGACCGGGGCCGGCGCGGCCGCGCGGAACAGCATCGGGATCACCCTCGTCACCGGGATGGCCATCGGCACGCTCTTCACCCTGCTGGTCGTTCCCAGCCTCTACATGCTCATCGCCCGGGATCACCGGGGCGGCGAGGAGTAACGGAGTTGGACCCCCGGTTCGCCTACCAGGTGTACTCGACCGTGTAGGTCACCGTGCGCGTTTTCTCCGCCGGGACTTCGACGGGGAAGCGGATGGTCCGGGCGTCGATCTTTTCGTAGGGAAGGCTCGATTCGAGAATCTCCCAGTTCACCGCCCGGTAGAGGGGCTCGACCGCCTCGACGGTGACCGCCTCCTCGCTCCGGTTGCGGATCTCGATGGAGAAGCTCTCCCGCATCATGTCCTGCGTGCGGTGGCGGAAGAAATCGGTCTGGGTTCGCTCGCCCACCAGGTCGAAGGCGTTCCCGAGGTAAAGCCGCACGGTCTCGTTCTTCGGGGTGTGATCGATGGTGTCCTCGCCCACGAACTCGAGCTGCCCGTCGATGTCCGTGCGGTAGAAGCGGACGGTTCCGGCCGGCAGCGGTATCCCCAGGTTGTTGTCCTCGCTGTTCTCGAACTCGCGGTAAACCGCGACGTCGGGCCGGCTGTTCTTTCCGAAGCCGGGATTGTTGTTCACGCCCCCGCCCGGGCTCCCGGATCGCCCGTGGACGACCGCGCCCTCGTAAACGTAGAGCCGGGTCGTGCGGATCGGGTCCGCCCGGGCGAACTCGAGCTGCTTCGTCTCCCGGTCGCGGAGGTCGATCTCGCCGGGGAGAGTGTAGAGGTGGAATTCGTCGAACTTCCGCTCCTCCACCGGAGGCGGCGCCTCCGCCGAGCGGGCCATGAGCATATCCCCGAAAGGATCCCCTTTCGCCTGTTCCTGGATCTTGTTCACATCGCCGGCGATCAGCTTGATGCGCGCGCCCCGGAAGGTTTTGCCGCTTTCGTTCAGGACCGAGACCCAGGCGTTCATCGCGACATCGTCTCCCTTCTCGGGGAGGATGAAGTTGTAGTCCGCCTCCCAGGACATTCCCCGGGTCAGGTAGCTCAACTCGCCCGTCAGCGCCGCCGTTTCGGGGGCGTGGATTTTCCAGGAGAGGGTGGGCTGCAGGATGGAGTCGTCGCCCAGACCGGGGAAGAGCGGCTGGCCCGGCAGACGGGTCCGCAGCTCGCCGTCCACCTCGATGATGGGTTCGAGGGCTCCGGAGGCGGCCCGCCCGGGCGCCCGGATGATCCGTCCCTCGACGACGGTTTCGGCGTCGCCGATGATCTGCAGGAAACGGATGGTCTCGCCCTCGAACATCTGCAGCAGCCGCTCCTGGTTGGCCGGATCGGCCCGGTAGCTTTGCTCGAGCACCCGCAGGGCCACCTCGCCCGAGGGATCGCGCAGGACAACCGATTCCGGCTCCAGTTGGCTGGTCACCCCGCTGTAGCGGACCTCCGTCGTGCCGGAGTCCAGCCGCAGCGGCACCTCGTCGCGGACGACCGCGAAGTTTTCGTTGTAAACGGTCAGTCCGGGCCCGGCCCCGAGAGGGGAAAGAGCGAGCGCGAGCGCGGGGAGACAGAGGGGGAAACGGTTTTTCATGGCGGTGCGGGTTGGGGTCGGTCGGTGGAGGGTTCGCGAGGGTCCTGGATCGGATGCGCGAGGATGCCCCGGGAGGAGGCGAACGTCAAGTCCGGGCGGCGGGGGTGGAAGACTCCGGTGCGACCGTCCGGAACGGCCGGCGGGCGGGAATCGTTCCGGCCGCCGCTTCCGCTCATCCTCCGCCCGCGGCCCACCGGAGCCCTTCCTCGCGGTCGGCGCCGATCGCCGTTTTCAACTCCTCCAGCCCGTCGAACCTGCGCTCGGGACGGAGCCGGCGTATCCACTCGACCAGAACAGTGTCCCCGTAGCCGGCCGGGCAATCCTCGAGGGAGTGGACTTCGAGGAGCGGGATCGTCTCGTCTCCTACGGTCGGGCGCAGGCCGAAGTTCGCGACCGCCGGCCGCGGAGTCGTCGGCCGGGGGGCGAGAACGCGGTAGCGGGCGAGAACGACGCCGAAGCCCGGCGCGATCTCCGCCTCGAAGGGCAGGTTCAGCGTGGGGAAGCCGATCGTCCGCCCGAGTTGCTTGCCCCGGGTCACGACGCCGATCGAATGGTAGGGCCTGCCCAGAAGGCGGTTGACGCGTTCGATGGGCTCGGCGGGGAGGAGGGAGCGGATCAGCGTGCTGCTGATCGGCTCCCCGTCGAGGTGGACCCGTTCGCAGCTGTAAACGGACACCCCGGCGGCCCGCAGCTTTCCAACCAGAAACGACGGGTCGCCGCTCCGGTTCTTGCCGAAGCGGAAGTTTTCGCCGATCGAGACGCTCGCGAGCCTCGGAAGGACGCCGAGCAGCCACCCCACGAAGTTTTCGGCCGTATTCTGCGCGAAAGCGCGGTCGAAACGCCGCTCGAGGCAGAGATCCACGCCCATTTCGCGCAGGAGTTCCTCTTTCACCCGGGGCGGATAGATCTGGGGTGTGGGGTTCCCGGGCCGGAAAAGGTGGCTCGGGTGGGGGTTGAAAGTGAGCACCCCGGAGAGCCCCCCGTCGAGATCCGCCGCCCGCAGGGCCGATTGGATGACCGCCTGGTGGCCGATGTGGAGCCCGTCGAACATGCCGATGGCGATGTGGACCGGGCGGTTGATCGCGCGCAGCTCGCTGAAACGCTCGGTGGAGAGGAATTTCACGGGCGCTCCTCCTTCCGCAGTCGCCGGGCGTGCGGGCCTTCCGGAGAAAGGCGCAGATCGAGCCGGGGGTCCGGGAGGCAGCCGGGCACGCGCCCGGGCCACTCGGCGAGCAGGATCCACGGTTCCTCGAGGATCTCCTCGATGAGCAGGGAAGCGTAGTCCGCCGGGCCGGCCAGGCGGTACGCGTCGAGGTGGACCAGCATCCCGCGTTCGCCCCGGTAGGTGAGGAAATAGTTGTAGGTCGGACTCTTGACCGGGCCGGCCACCCCCCAGCCCTCGGCCATCCCCTTGCAGAGGGTGGTCTTGCCGTCGCCGAGATCGCCGGAGACGGCCACCGTGCGGTTGGGCGGCAGCTCGCGCCCCAGTCTCCTCCCCCAGGCGAGGGTGGCTTCGGGACCGCGGAGCAGAACGCCGCTGGTGAGGTCGTCGTCGATCATCATGGGTGCTTGCGGGGATTTCAGCGGAAATGTTCGAAGCCGTCGCGCCCGAAAAGCTCCCTTCCGTCCAGGCCGACCACCTTGGCCGGGGCCGGGCCATCCGGCCGGGGCGCCCTTTCCAGAGTGCCAATCGGCGCGAGCGGCGTGGCGAAACGTCGCTTCCAGGCGGACTCGAAGGCCACCGGGTCGGTTTCGGGCGGGGTGAAGAAGGCCAGCTCGTAGTCCTCGCCGTCGGTGAAGGCGTGCCAGACGGCCGGGCGGCCGGTGTCCTGCGCGGCCGCTCGCGCCGCGTCCGAGACCGGCACGAACGCAAGGTCGATCCGGGCCCGCAGTCCGTCGGGGATCATCTCCGGCAGGTCCAGGGCCAGCCCGTCGGTCAGGTCCATCAGGGCGCTCGCCCCTCCGTCCGCGGCCAGCCACGCCCCCTCCGCGAGCCGGGGCTCGAAGGTGAGGTGGTGCCCGAGAATGCTGCCCCCGAGGCTGCCGGTCGCCCAGATCCACGAGCCCGGCGCCCCGCCCTTGCGGGGGACGGGCCGGCCGCAGTCCCCCAGCAGGGTCAGGTTGGCGGCAAAGGTGCCGGAGTCGGCCCCGGAGAGGTCGCCCCCGTTGATCTCGCAGCCGTGGGCGCGGGCGCATTCGGCCAGCCCGGCGAAAAATCCGCCGAGCCAGCGCCGGGAAAGATCGCCCCCGGCGGCGATCGCGAGCACGGCTTGGAGGGGCCGCCCGCCCATGGCCGCGATATCGCTGAGGCTCCGCTTGAGCAGCTTGGCCCCGGCGGCGGACGCGGAGGCGGTCGCATCGAAGTGCCGGCCCCAGACGAGGCCGTCGTTGGTCAGCAGCAGGTGCGGGCGGTCCGGCCGGGGCAGGACGGCGGCGTCGTCGCCGATCCCCCGCGGGGCCGGCGGGCAGGCGGCGCCCAGCCACTCCCGGATGAAGGACAGGAGCCGCTTTTCGCCGATCCGGTCGATCCGGTCATCGGGGTTTTCCGCGAAGGGTTGCACGACCCAAAGGTCTCGCTCCCGGGGCACGGCGTCAAGCCGCAGGATGGGGTGGGGCGGGGGATCCGGAACCCGAATGATGAATGGCTGAACCCTTGTGTCGAAAGGGAATGGAGAGAAACGGCGACAGCCGTTTCGATCGAATCGCCGAACCATCTCTTCCCGTTCGCCGCCCGGCTCATCCGATGGTGATGAAAACGGTATAATGGAATACGATTCAGACTTAAGAATGTTTTCAACTATAATAATTCATTAAGGAAAACCGAACAGAGTTCAACAGACGTCAACAAAATTAAATTTTCAACCGGGTTAAAAATTTAAGGAAGTCAACCAATAATTGCGACCCGGTCGAAAAAAATGAGAGGATCGGAAGTCAACTGATTTTTTGACCCGGGCGGATTTGGTCGAAGAA
>JBKHCX010000002.1:0-49333 GCA_046541615.1 Puniceicoccaceae bacterium | reverse complement strand
GAAGCCATGGCGAGGGGTGCCGGACAAAGACCGGAGTGGATAGCGGCAGAACCGGCGGACAGGAGTGTCCACCCTCCGGGGGGAGGCGGGACACTCCTGTCCCGCGGCGGCGGTTTCTGTTGGATTCCGAATGGGTTGGCGGGCACCGGCGGACAGGAGCGTCCACCCTCCGGGGGGGGTTGTTTCCCCCTTGCCATGCGGGGAAACAACCGACTCGAATAGGCCATGGCTGAAACACAGGAACCGGCGAGACCCAATCTTTCGAAAACACCGCTGCATCCCCTCCACATCGAAGCGGGGGCGAGGATGGTGCCGTTCGCGGGCTGGGAGATGCCCGTGTCCTACCGCGGGATACTGGAGGAGCACCGGACCGTGCGGGAGAAGGCCGGATTGTTCGACGTATCGCACATGGGCGAGTTTGTCGTCGGCGGCGGCCGGGCCGGGGAGTTCCTCGACCACCTGCTCACGAACCGGGTCGGCGGTTGCCCGCCGGGGAAGGCGGTGTACAGCCCGATGTGCGACGAGCGCGGGGGGGTGGTCGACGACCTGATCTGCTACCGCCGCTCCGACGGGGACTTCCTGGTGGTCGTCAACGCCGCGAACCGGGAGAAGGATTTCCGCTGGATGGCCGACCGGGCCGGCCTGTTCGACGTCCGTATCCGCGACGAATCCGAACAGTGGGCGCTGCTGGCGGTGCAGGGGCCGGGGGCCGCCGGGTTTCTGGCCGGCAAGGGTCTGGATGCGGCCTCCGCTCTGGGCCGGTTCCGCCTGGCCGAGTGCTCCTGGCGGGGGTTTCCGCTCATCGTGAGCCGGACGGGTTACACGGGGGAGGACGGTTTCGAGATCTTCGTCGAAGCGGGACGGGCGGTCGATCTGGCCCGGGCCCTGGGCGCGGGCGGGGAACTGCCGTGGATCGGGCTCGGGGCGAGGGACAGCCTCCGGCTGGAGGCGGGGCTCCCGCTCTACGGTCACGAGATGAGCGAGACCATCAGCCCCGTCCAGGCCGGCTTCGGCTGGGCCGTGAAAACCGCGAAGCCCTCGTTTGTCGGACGGGACGCCCTCCGGATGGAGAAGGAGTTGGGCCCGGAGAAACGGGTGCGCTTCTTCGTCGTCGAAAACCGCCGGATCGCCCGCGAGGGCACCGAGCTGGTCGGGGACGGGCGCGTGGTCGGCAGGGTGCTCTCGGGATCGAAGAGCCCGCTGCTCGACACCCCGATCGGATCGGCGCTGGTCGATGCCGCCTACACCGCCGACACCGCCGAAGCCGATTCCCGGGGGATCCGCCTTCCGGTGCGTTTTCGCGAGGCGCCCCTTCACCGTTGATTTTTCCACGCATCTGGTCCATCGATTTGCCATGAGCAGCGTTCCCGAAGACCTTTTCTACACGGAGGACCACGAATGGATCCGCTTCGAAGGCGACTCCGCCGTGGTCGGAATCACCGATCACGCCCAGGAGGCCCTCGGCGACATAACCTTCGTGGAATTGCCCGGGGAGGACGCCTCCTTCGAGCCCGGGGAGACCTTCGGGGTGGTCGAGTCCGTCAAGGCCGCCTCGGACGTTTTCCTCCCGGTCAAAGGCACCGTCTCCAAGGTCAACGGCGCTCTCGAGACCGCCCCGGAGACCCTGAACTCCGATCCCTACGGAGAGGGCTGGCTGGTCCGGATCCGCGTGGAAGGCGAGCCCGACAAGAGCGGCCTTCTCGACGCCGCCGCCTACACGAAATTCTGCGAAGAACAATAGGGCCGATGAGCTTCCTGGACCTCGAGGGGCGGACTTTCCTCGTTTTCGGTCTCGCCAACCGGAAGAGCGTGGCCTGGGCGATCGCCCGAAGGCTGGAGGAGGAGGGCGCGCGGGTCATCCACAGCGTCCGCTCCGAAGCGCGCCGCGAAGGTTTGGCGAAGCTGCTCGGGGAGCGCCCCTGCCACGTCTGCGACGTCGAAGAGGAGGGCGCGCCCGCTGCGCTCGAAAAGGCGATGGATCCGGACATCCGGCTCGACGGCATCGTCCACTCCATCGCCTTCGCCGATTACAGCGGGGGGTTCCGGCCCTTTCACGAGACCGGTCGCGCGCAGTTTCTTCAGGCGACGGGCATTTCGGCGTTTTCGCTGGCCGAGATCGCGAACGCCTTCCGCGAACGTCTCCGGCCGAAGGCTTCGGTCGTCTCCATCGGGATTTCGACGACCGGGCTGACCGCCGAGAACTACGGCTACATGGGTCCGGTCAAGGCCGCCCTCGAGGCGATCTCCCGGAACCTGGCGAAATCGTTCAGCGCTTTTTCGGAAGTCCGGTTCAACACGGTCAACTCCGGCCCTCTCAAAACGAGCGCCTCGGCGGGGATTCCCGGCTACCTCGAGAACTACCTCTACGCCGAGAAGATGACCCTGCGCAAACGGGCCTTGGAGACAGGGGAGGTGGCCGACGCGGCGGTGTTTCTCCTGAGCCCGCGCTCGTCGGGCATCAACGCCCAGGGCATCGTGGTCAACGCCGGGATGGACAACAACTATTTCGACCGGGAGCTGGTCGGGCGGACCATGCGCGGCGATGCGGTTTGAGCGGACCCGGATCGCCGCCGTCGCCCACGCGCTGCCGGAGGAGATCGTCACCTCGGACGAGATCGAGGAACGGCTCGCCCCCCTCTACGAGCGGCTTCGCATGCCCGCCGGCCGGATCGAATGGATGACGGGCATCCGCGCCCGCCGGCTCTGGCCCGAGGGGACCCGCGCCTCGGAGGCATCCGCCGCGGCCGGACGGGCCGTCCTGGCCAAGTGCCCCGGCGCGCCCCCGGTGGATCTGCTCGTCCACGCCGCCGTCTCGCGCGACCGTCTCGAGCCGGCCACCGCCGCATACGTCCACGAGAGCCTCGGGCTCGGCCCGTCCGCGCAAATCTTCGACCTGTCCAACGCCTGCCTCGGATTCCTCAACGCCATGGTCGTGGCCGGGGGCATGATCGAGAGCGGACTGATCCGCACGGCCCTGGTCGTGGCCGGCGAGAACGGAAGACCTCTTCTCGAGCGGACCATCGAAACCCTGCTCGCCGGCGACTTCGACCGCAAAGGGGTGAGGCCCTTCTTCGCCAACCTGACCATCGGCTGCGGGGCGGTGGCCATGCTCCTGTGCGACCGCGGCGTGCTTCCGGAGGGTGGTTTCGCCGATCTCGAATTCGGGGTGGCCGGCACCGACGGCCGCTATTCCCACCTCTGCGAGGGGGACCAGGCCGCCGGCGGCGGACTGGTCATGCAGACCGACTCCGAGGCGCTCCTCGAGGCGGGCATCGGCCTGGCCGCCGACACCTGGCGGCGCTTCCGCGGCGCCGACGCCGAGGGAGCGCCTTTCGCACGCATAATCACCCACCAGGTCGGCAAGACCCATCAGCGCCGCCTGCACGAGGCGCTCGGAATCGACCCGGAGCTGGACTTTCCGACCTACCCGTCGCTGGGCAACGTCGGCTCGGTGGCCTGCCCGATCACCCTCTCGCTCGCGGAAGAGGCCGGCGCCCTCGCACCCGGCGGGCGCGTCGCCCTGCTGGGGATCGGAAGCGGCCTGAGTTCGGTGATGCTGGCGCTGCGCAGGAGCTTACCCGAAAAAGAGGGGTGACAATCCGCCGCCAAGCCTTTTCGGTTGCCGGATGGAAAGAGTGAAACTAGCGGACTCCGAACCGCAGCCCGTCCTGATCGTCGGCTCGGTCGGCTACGACGACATCGAAACGCCCTTCGGCTCGGACAAACGCATCCTCGGGGGATCGGCCTCCTACGCGTGCCTGGCCTCCAGCTACTTC
The DNA here is from genome assembly GCA_046541615.1 of Puniceicoccaceae bacterium. GTDB lineage: Bacteria > Verrucomicrobiota > Verrucomicrobiia > Opitutales > Puniceicoccaceae > Puniceicoccus. The sequence goes on along the minus strand of JBKHCX010000002.1, from coordinate 45,557 downwards.
GCCCCGACGCGGATGGTCGCGGTCGTCGGCAACGATTTCGCCGAGGCCGACCGGCGACGCCTCGCCGACCACGGCATCGACACCGAGGGTCTCCAGGTCGATGAAAGCGGCCCGACCTTCACCTGGGCGGGCAGATACCACGAGAATTTCAGCGACCGCGAGACGCTGGACATCCGCCTGAACGTTTTCGAAAACTTCAAGCCCGTCCTCCCCCCCGCCCAGAAGGACTCGCGCTACGTCCTGCTCGGGAACATCCACCCCGGCCTCCAGGCCCACGTTCTCGAAGAGCTGGAGTCGGAGGATCCCTTCGTGGCCGCCGACACCATCGACCTCTGGATCAACATCGAGAAACCCGCCTTCCTCGACCTGTTGAAAAGGATCGACTTCCTCGTGGTCAACGACCGCGAGGCCGCGCTGCTCACCGGCGAATCGAACATCGTCAAGGCGGGGGCCGCCCTCCGCGGGCTCGGGCCCGACAAGGTCGTCATCAAGAAGGGCGAGCACGGGGCGTATTTCTTCCACGGGAACGGGATTTTCGCCCTGCCGGCCTATCCCGTGACGGAACTGCGCGACCCGACCGGAGCCGGCGACACGTTTCTCGGCGCGGTCATGGGCGTCCTCGCGGCGTTGGACCGGCGCGACGTGGAGACCATCAAGACCGCGTTGCTCTACGGCACCGCGGTCGCCAGCCTGACCGTCGAAGCCTTCAGTTGCGACCGGATCGAATCGGGCGGGGTCCGCACCATCGAGGAAAGGGTCGCCGAACTCCGCAAGATGATCGCCCTGTAACGGCGCCCCGTCCTACCCTCGGACCCATGGAAAAGGGTGTCTGGTTCGCACTGCTGGGTCTGCTCTCCGTCGCGGCGGGGTTCGCCGACCACGGGCAGGGGGAGAGTCTGGCGGACCGCCGGCTCGCCTCGATTCTCGAAGACGAGAAGGCCCTCGTCGAGGCCGCGGCGCAAGGGGCGGAGGCCGACGAGCTACTGGCTCTGGCCGGCGACGTGGCCCGCCGCTACGAGGGGTTTCTGCGCGAGAATCCCGACCACCTCTACGGCTGGATTCTCTGCGGCAAGTTTCTGAGGTCCATCGGGGCGGACGACCGGGCCTTCGCCGCTTTCCGGAAAGCCGACTCCCTGTCCCCCGGTCTGGCGGTCGTGCAGAGCCATCTCGGCCTGATACTGGCCGACGAGGGGGCCTTCCGCCCGGCCCTGGCCCACCTGCTCCGGGCGGTCGAGATCGAACCCGCCGAGCCCGCCTACCGCCACGATCTGGGGGAGTTCCTGACTCGTTTCGGCCCCGCCCTCGAGGAGGACGGCGTCCTGGAGAGCGGGCGCTCGGGGCGACTGGCCCTCGAGGCCTTCGGAGAAGCCTTCCACCTGGAGCCGGACAACTTCGAAAGAGGCTGGCGGTGGGCGGAGATGTTCGCTGATCTTCCCGACACGGACTGGGAGGCGGCCGCGGCCGCCTGGGAAGAGGTGCATGCGGCGGCCGGAAGCCTGCCGGAAAAAGAGGCCAGCCGCCTGCAGATCGCCAGGGCGTGGATCGAGGCGGGCGATTCCGACCGGGCCGAGCCATGGCTGGACCCGGTCGAAACCCCCGCCCTCGCGGACACCTGGAGGGCATTGAAACACCGCCTCGGAGACGCCCCGTAGCCGGGCGCCGCGGCCCGGCACCAGGAGGCGGGACCCTCCTGCCCCGCGGTCCGGCACAAGGGGGGAGGATTAAGGACACCCACTGCTCTGAAGGAACGATCTCCATAATTGACCTCAACCGTAAACGCAGGGAATCCGTGCAAAATCAACGAGCCTCAACCATGCCCTGGGACGGTCGGAATCTCCGGACCTTCGGGGGTTGCGAGGACCGTCGGAAAAGGATTTCCAAAGTTTAAAGCCCCGAAGCCAGCCGATCCAGCTCGGACCACGGGATCACTTGGGTCGCACCCTGTGTCCAGGCCGCATCGCCGCCGTAAGCCAATCGGGGGTCTCCGGCCGCATCGCCCGCCAGGCCGCACCAACGCCGGAGCCCCTGAAACCAATCACTGCTTACCGTAGCACCCGATTTGATTTCGATCGGCGTCAGGCGTCCCGCCTGATCGACGAGAACATCGACCTCCAGCCCGTTGTTTTCCCGCCAAAAATAAAAGTTCGGCTCTTTCCAGCGATTGTAGCGTCCTTTGACCAGTTCGGAAACCGCCCAACTTTCGAACAGCGCACCGCGCAGCGGGTGGCTGAAAAGTTGATCCGCCGTTTCCACCCGAAGCAGCCGGGCCGCGAGGCCGGAGTCATAGAAATAAACCTTGGGCGATTTGACGATGCGTTTGCGGAAATTCTTAAAATGCGGCGGCAGCCGAAAGACCACGTAGGAGGCCTCGAGGATGGATAGCCATTGCCGTGCCGTTCCATGGTTGACCCCGCAATCGGCGCCCAGCCGTGAAAAATTCAGCTCCTGTCCGACGGATCCCGCGCAGAGAGCGAGAAAACGGGAGAAAAGCGCGAGATCCTTCACCATGGAAACCTGCCTGACGTCGCGCTCAAGATAAGTCGCCACATAGGCATTCAACCACTGTTCCGGCTCCAGATTCCGATCGAAAATCGGCGGGTAGCCGCCGGAAAAAAGCTGTTCCTCCAAACTCGAAGACAAGTGCCCCGCCTGCTTCAATTCGGCCAGAGAGAAAGGCAAAAGCGTCAGCAAGGCGCACCTCCCGGCCAGGGATTGGGTCAACCCCTCCATCATCCCAAACTGCTGTGACCCCGTTAAGATAAAACGTCCGGGAACTTCGGAAGAATCGAGTATTTCCTGCAAATACGAGAACAGGAAAGGCGCACGCTGTACTTCATCCAGGATGCACCCGTCGGCGTAACGGCGCAACAGTCCCCGCGGATCCGCGCGGGCCAACTCTCGGGTATCCGGATTTTCCATTGACACGTAGGGCAAGTGGGGAAACGCCTCCCGCGCCAGGGTCGTCTTGCCGGATTGGCGCGGCCCTGTCAGCGCAACCGCCTTATACTGACGGGCCGCTTTTTCCAGTGCGGGTAGAATTTCGCGAAAAATCATGCTCCTTCGATACGATATGACACTATCAGTGTCAATTCGTATAAACCCTGGCCGGATTTGCCCCTTCGTAGAGTGAAAAATTAGAGACTACGGTGGCACTCCCGGCGACGAACCGGCCGTCATCCTCGTCGCCTACTCCGGTGCGGTGGGCCTTCCGGTGACGATTCTGAGGGAAGAGAACCCGGAGGCCGGCGAGAGCGCCGCAGCTCCGGAATCCGGGAGCGATGCGGGCGCCCAAGCCGGGGACGACCGGAAGATTCAGGGATGTTGCCACGGATTCCGCCGCACCCTAATCGGGAAAACATGATCGATAAATCCCGTGCGGGATCAGGGCATGCGCGCAACCGTCTCCACTCTTCCTTCTACGCTCTCCGAGCTTCGCAGGACACAACGGGTTTCGCCGTGTCAAGAGTACGCGGCCCTGCAAGATTGAATCGATTCGAAAATCCGCAGGGCCTCGCGCCCGCGCGGCGGGCGCGAACCGGTTGGACATGCCACGATCCGTTTCTTCGTTTCCCGCGTCACCGATTGGTTCCTCCGCTGCGACGCAAGCACGCCACCCTGCGCTCCGATCACGGATTCGTGTCGGAAATGGGGGTCCGGGGTCAACGACCCCGGCTACAGGGTTCGATCGTTTTCGAAAACGGAGCCTGTAGCCGGTCTCGCCGAGGCCGGGGCGGGTCGAAGCGTTGATCGTTTCAGGAAAACCTGGAGGATGGAAATATCGGCCGGGCTCACGCCGCTGATCCGCAGCGCCTGGCCGAGGGTGGCCGGGCGGACCGCCGCGAGCTTGTCCGCGCTCTCCTTTTTTAATCCTCTAACGTTCCCGTATTCGACGTCTTCCGGAATTTTCACCGATTCCAGATTGCGGAATTTCGCCGCCTCCCGCGCCTCTCTCTCCAGATAACCTTTGTAGCGGATCCGGTACCCGACCTCCTCCCGTTCGGAGCGGCTCCAACCCGAGGTGTCCGCGAAATCCTCCACCTCCGCCCCGCGCCGCACGGCGTCCCCCCAGGCACCGTCCCCCACCCTCTCGGTCTCGAACCGCCCGACCATTGCCTCGATCCGGTCGCGCTTGGCCTTCATCCGCCGGAGGCGGTCTTCGGGCACGAGACCGAACCGCCCGGCGGCATCGACCAGGCGGCTTTCGGCCGAATCCATGTTGAGCAGCAGCCGGAACTCCGCCCGGCTCGTGAACATCCGGTATGGCTCGCTGGTGCCTTTCGTCACCAGATCGTCGATCAGCACCCCGATGTAGCCCTGCTGGCGGCTGAGGACGAGGGGCTCCTCGCCCCGGATCTTCGCCACCGCGTTCACCCCGGCGACCAGCCCCTGCCCGGCCGCCTCCTCGTAGCCCGAGGTTCCGTTGATCTGTCCCGCGAAAAAGAGTCCCTCCACCTTCTTCGACTCCAGGCTCGGGAAAAGTTGCGTCGGCGGAGCGAAATCGTACTCCACCGCGTAAGCCGGACGGAGCATCTCCACTCTCTCCATCCCCGGAATCGTGCGGAGCATCTCCACCTGCACGTCGAACGGCAGACTGGTCGAAAGTCCGTTCACATACCACTCGTTGGTATGGATTCCCTCCGGCTCGAGAAACAGGCGGTGGTGCTCCTTGTCGGCGAACTTCACGAACTTGTCCTCGATGCTCGGACAGTAGCGGGGCCCCACGCCCTCGATCCGCCCCCCGTAGAGCGGCGAGCGATGCAGGTTGTCGCGGATCAGGCGTTCGGTCCCGGCGGAGGTCTCGGTCATCCAGCAGGAAACGGAGACCGACCCCGGAGGCCAGCCGGCCTTTTCCTCGCCGGATTGTTCCACGTGGAACAACGCCCGCCTGATCGAATCCGGCAAATCCGATTCCGCCTCCCCTACCCGATCCCGTTGTTCCACGTGGAACAAGTCCTCGCCGAGCCGGGTATCATAGAAGGCGAACCAGACCGGCTCCGCATCCCCCGGCTGTTCCTTCATCCGCGCGAAATCCAGGCTTCTCCCGAGAATCCGCGGCGGCGTGCCCGTTTTCAGCCGCTCCAATTCGATTCCGGCTTCCAGAAAGCTCCCCGAGAGTCCTTCCGCCGAAAAGTCCCCCAGCCTGCCACCTTTGTTCCGGTTCTCCCCGATGTGCATGAGACCCCGCAGAAAGGTTCCCGTTGTGACGACCACCGTCCGCGCGTGAAATTCGACGCCGAGCGAGGTCCGCACGCCGAGCACCCGGTCCCCTCCGAAAATCAATCCCTGGACCATGGCCTGGAAAAGAGCCAGTCCTTGCGTCCGTTCGAGCACATGCTTCATCCGGAACTGGTAGGCCTTTTTGTCGCACTGGGCCCTAGGCGCGCGCACCGCCGGCCCCTTCGAGGCGTTCAGGAGGCGGAACTGGATGGCGGTGCAGTCGGTGTTGACGCCCATTTCGCCGCCCAGGGCGTCGATTTCCCGCACGATCTGCCCCTTGGCCTGGCCGCCGATCGCGGGGTTGCAGCTCATCTGCGCGACGGTATCGAGATTTCCCGTGAGCAACAGCGTGTCCGCGCCGCGCCGGGCGGCGGCCAGGGCGGCCTCGCATCCGGCGTGGCCGCCCCCGCAGACGATGACGTCGTACGGGTGTCCGGGTCCGTGGCGTAGGGCGGGATTCATTTTCCGATGCAGAACTCGCCGAAGAGAACATCCAGCATGGCCTCGTTGTCAATCGTACCGACGATGGCCCCCAGAGCGTCCAGAGCGTCGCGCAGGTCGGGAGCGACGCATTCGCTGGAAACTCCTTCGCGCAGACCGGTCCGGGCGCGCTCCAGGGCCTCCCGGCATTCGCGCAGACAGCCGAGATGGCGCCGGTTGTAGAGCACCCGGGTTTCGGCGCCCTCCAGAAGCTCCCTGCGGATGCGGCTTTCCCAGAGATCCAGGAATCCAGGGAAACCCGCGCCCGACAGGGCGGAGATTTCGCAGCGGGGCAGGGCGGGGAGAAGGGTGTCGTGCCGCGAATAGCCGGGGGCGTCCGATTTGTTCACGAGAAGGAGGGCGTTCTCCGGCTTCAGCCGCCCGGACAGGGCCGGGGGCAGGGTGGGGGGTTGCGCGGTCCCGTCCGCGACCACGAGGAAAAAATCCGCCCCGCCGACCAGGCGCTCGGTCTGGCGGAGCCCCTCCCGCTCGATGGCGTCGGAGACCTCCCGGAATCCCGCTGTATCATGTATTTGAATACAATACGGCCCCAGGGCGAACACGTCGGTCAGGTAGTCACGGGTGGTTCCGGCGGTCTCGCTGACGATGGCCCGGCGCTCGCCGAGCAACCGGTTGAGAATGCTGCTTTTCCCGGCGTTGACCTCGCCGACGAGCACCGTGCGGATCCCACGGTGGAGCAGCTCCCGCTGCCGCCCGCTGGCGATCATCCGGTCGATTTCGGCGAGAGTCCGCGCGAGGGCGGAGAGGGGCCCGGCCTCGTCCTCCGGGGGCAGGTCCTCTTCCGGGAAATCGATGAAGGCCTCGACCTCGGCGCGGATCGCGAGGATTTCTTCGACCCGTCGCTCGACTTCGGCACCCAGCCCCCCGGCGAGCTGGCGGTGCGCGGCTTCGAGAGCGGCGTCGCTCCGGGCCGCGATCAGGTCGCCGACGGCCTCGGCCTGGGAAAGATCGATCCTGCCTTCGAGAAAGGCCGTCCGGGTGAACTCCCCCGGTTCGGCGGGCCGACTCCCCCGGCCGGCGAGATCCTCCAGGACGCGGTCGATCAGAAAGGGGTTCCCGTGGGTCGAGATTTCGAGGGTGTGCCGCCCGGTCAGGGAGGATTCCGGCGGAAACCAGATCCGGAGCACCTGGTCGATGCGCTTGCCGTCCCGGTCGCGGTACCAACCGAGCTTCGCCCGGCGGGCGTCGCCGGGTGCGGGTGGGGCGCCGAAAATCCCGGCGACGAGGTCCGGAACCGCCGGCCCGCAGACCCGGACCACCGCAAGCGCGGAGGTCCCCGGCGGAGTCGCTAGAGCGTGGAAGGTGTTGTTCATCACTGTCTTAAAGGTTTTCTAAAGCCCCGGGGTTCGAACCGTGGCGGAACCGTTCCCGCCCCAGAGCAACCCAGAATAGAAGGCGACCGCCGGAAGGACAAGGCCGGAGGAAACGCGGGTTCGGAAAGAGGAGTACCATTATCGCATCCGAAGAGCAGGGTTGGTTTGCCGCCCTACTCGTAAAAACATACCCATTGGAAGCTTGCGCAACATGGAAGATCGGGCGCTGAAGCAACCCGACTACCATGGAACCGGCACGGTCTCATGGGGTTCGGGTGCAAGCACGGGGGCGTGGGGCTTGGATCGAAATGTTGCCGCGATGGCCGCAAATCGACTCGGAAATCGGGAAAATTCCTTCGATCCCTCACTCCGTGCATCTGTGCTCGCACCCATTCGGCTTGTCAGAAAAATTGACATTTCAAACATAAGCGGCTTTGCTTCCAACCATGCGGAAGGACATCCACGATTATCTCAGCCGGATCGGCCGCGAAGGCGGCCGGAAGAGCCGCCGCCGGTTGTCAACGGAGGATGCTCGTCGGATGGTTAAGATCAGGGAGGCCCGCAAGCTCTATCGAAAATTTCACGCGCGTTGTTTCTGGAGCGCGCCGGCCGATCTAACCATCACCGGGGAGGACCTCGACTGGGTCATCCGCAAGCTGCGCGAACAAGGTGGCCGCGAGGGCTGGGAGGCGGCGGCCCGGCTATGCCGCTAACCCCTCTGCAGAAGAAGATTCTGCGATTGATCGCGGTCAATCGCAGCGAAGGCAGCCACCTCGCCGGGGCCTCCGCGATCCACGCCGCACCTACCTCGCCCCGCTTCAGCGGCGATCTCGATCTCTTCCACGATTCCGATGCCGCCGTCGCGGAATCCTACCGCACCGACTCCACGATTCTGCTGGCGAACGGATTGACCGTCAGCCCGCAGCTCTCCCAACCCGGCTTTATCCGGGCATCGGTCCAAGACGGGGAACCTACCGTGCTGGTGGATTGGGCACGTGATTCCGCGTGGCGCTTCATGCCGCCCGTTTCACTCCCGTCGCTTGGATACGTTTTACACCCCGTCGATCTCGCCGTAAACAAGGTCCTTGCGCTGGGAGGCCGGGACGAACCCAGGGACTGGGTGGACATCCTCTACCTCGACGAACGACTGATTTCGCTCGGTGCGCTCGTTTTCGCGGCTGTCGGTAAAGACCCCGGTCTGAATCCGTCGATGCTGCTGGAGATGCTCGGGCGCAAGGGGCGAATCCATGCGCGGGATTTGGAGCGAGTCGATTTCGCGGAAAAGCCGGATCTAGCGAAACTCCGCCAACACTGGATCCGCGCGCTGGATAGCGCCAAAGCTTTTGTTGCAAGCCGGCCACCCGACGAGGCCGGGCACCTCTACCTGCATCCGGGTTCCGGTCGGTTTTTCACCCCGAAAGAGGGCGATTCCTATCATCTGCACGCGCCTTCGGTGGGAGGGGTCATCCCGAACATCCGCGAAGGGTTCCCCTCTGCGGTCGAGCAGAAGGAAAACCGCCTGGAACTGGAACGCTTTTTCGGCAGCCAGGAGTAGTCCTGGCGGATTCCCGGACTTGAATCCGCCGATCCACCTACTCCTTCGCCGATCCGCGTTCTTCGTCCTCGGAAGACTCCTTGCTTCCGGCCAAAACATTTCCGACCTCGACGTGGACCTTTTCGCGGATTTTGGCCGTGAGTTCCTCCATGAGCGCGGGGTTTTCGCGCAGGTAGGCCTTCGCGGCCTCCCGCCCCTGGCCGATCAGATCGCCGTTGTAGGAGATCCAGGCGCCCTTTTTCTCGAGAATCTTCTGCTCCACTCCGAGATCGACCAGGGATCCGCTTCTCGAAATGCCCTCGTTGTAAACGATGTCGAACTCGCACTCGGTGAACGGGGCGGCCACCTTGTTTTTGACGACCTTCACGCGGGTGCGGTTGCCGTTCACCTTGCCGGAGGAATCCTTGAGCTGGCCGATCCGCCGGATGTCCATCCGCACCGAGCAGAAGAACTTCAGCGCCCTTCCGCCGGGCTGGGTCTCGGGACTCCCGAACATGACGCCGATCTTCTCGCGGATCTGGTTGGTGAAGAGGCAGACGCAGCTCGTTTTGGAAATCGCCGCGGTGAGCCGCCGCATGGCCTGGCTCATCAGCCGGGCCTGCATCCCGACCGTCGCGTCGCCCATCTGGCCGTCCAGCTCGTTCCGCGGGACCAGGGCGGCCACCGAATCGATCACGATGATGTCGATGGCGCCGGAGCGGATGAGCGTCTCGGTGATGTTCAGGGCGTCCTCCCCCGACTCGGGCTGGGAGACCATGAGCTTGTCGAGATCCACCCCGACCGTCCGCGCGTAGCGGGGGTCGAGGGCGTGCTCCACGTCGATGAAAACCGCGTTGCCCCCCTGGCGCTGTGCCTCGGCGATGAGGCTTAGGCAGAGGGTCGTCTTCCCGGAGGACTCCGGGCCGTAAACCTCGGCGATCCGTCCCCGCGGAAGGCCGCCGACCCCGAGGGCCAGATCGAGGGCGATCGAACCGGTCGAGATGGTGGAGACGTTCATGTTCTTCGCCTCGCCGAGCCGGATGAGGGAGTTCTCCCCGAATTGGCGGTTGATGCTGGAAATGGCGAGATCGAGATCGCGGTTTCCCGTCTTGGTGCTTTCTTTTGCTGCTGGTTGTTTGGCCATGATTGGTGTAGATTCAGGATTGGTTTAAAAAAGACGATACAAAAAAGCAAGGATAATGTTCGTTTGTTCACCTGGCGGAGAAACGCGGGCCATCCGCCTGTTTCCGACTCCTCTCGGAGCCGTGGAGGTGGCCTGGAGCCCCGCCACCGGCGTCCTGGCGGGCGTGCGTTTCGCCGACGAGCCGGCCGTCCCGCCGGGGAACCCGTCCGGCTCTCTGGCCGGGTTCCTGTCCGGCCTGCGGCCGTTTCGACTCGCGGGCGGGGCGGGCACGCCCTTCTTCCGCGAGATCTGGCTGCACGCGGCGGCGGTTCCCCCCGGGACGACCACGACCTACGGCGATCTCGCGCGCCGCTGCGGGTGTCCCGGGGCGGCGCGGGCGGTCGGGCGGGCCATGGCCGCCAACCCGTTCGCCCTCGTCGTTCCCTGCCACCGGGTGGTTCCGGCCGCCGGCGGCCCCGGCGCGTACCGGTGGGGGCCGGAACGCAAGCTGCGGTTGCTCGCGCGGGAAAGCGGCGGCCGGAGCGCCTGGGAATCCCTGTCGCCAAACCTTTGACAACCGCGCGGATTCCGGTTCAAGGGTGGGGAGTGAATTCCTGGGAGCATATCGTCTGGGACTGGAACGGCACCCTTCTCGCCGACACCTCCATCTGCGTGGAGGTTCTGAACGAGCTGATGGAGGACCGGGGGCTTTCGCCGATCACCCTGGGGCGCTACCGGGAGACCTTCGACTTCCCGGTGATCGAGTTCTACCGCTCCCTCGGTTTTCCGACCGCGCGGGAGGCCTTTGAGGCGACCTCCCACGATTTCATCGCCCGCTACGCCGCGCGCGCGGAGGCCTGCCCCCTGCACAACGGGGCGGCGGAACTCCTCCACCGGCTCGCCGACGAAGAGCGGGGCCAGTCCGTTCTCTCGGCCGCCCAGCAGGCGGCCCTCGAGCAGGCGGTGCGCGCCTACGGGCTGGCCCGGTGCTTCCACCACCTGGTCGGGGCGACCGACATTTTCGCCCACGGCAAGGAGGAGGCCGGCATCCGCTGGCTGCGCGCCACCGGGCACGATCCCCGAAGCGTTCTGCTGGTCGGGGACACGCTGCACGACCACAAGGTCGCCCGCGCCATGGGGGTCCGCTGCGTGCTGGTCGCCCACGGGCACCACTCCCGCGCCCGCCTCGAGAGCACCGGCGCGCCGGTCGTCGAGGGCTTCGCGGAACTGGGCGAATGGATGGGAGCGTGAAGACGCCCGGGGCGGGGGAGCCCCTCCTGCGGATCACCCCGCTGGATGACGTCACTCCGCTTCCCGACGATTTCATCCCTCCGGACGGGCTTGCGCGACCGCCGGTCGAGCCGCAGGGAAAAGGCGCGTTTTCGGCTTTTCTCCAAGGCGGAATCTGGAGTCTGCTCATTTTCGGTGCATTGGCATGGATCAACCTCTCCTTCGGTGGTGAGGTCCGGATCAGCGGAGGGGCGGCTTTGCTGTTGTCGTTGTTCGTGGTCGGCGGAATCGTCGGACTCGTGATGCCTTCGATCTATCAAAAGGGCCGGAAAGACGCGTCGAAGAACCGCGGGGGATGATTTCGCGGACGCTCTTCTGTGCGAAGCACAAAGTGTTCTCTTCGCGGGCGATGTGACATTCACCGATCCTGCCAATCCTCTTGTTGTCCCCAAGCCGGGCTCGGCCGTCAAGAGCACGCGGCCCTACCACCGTTTTCGAAAACAACGATAAAACCGGACTTTGTCTTTATGTAGGGCCTCGTGCTCTTGACGCGGCGAAGCTCGGAGAGCGAAGACGGTTGCCGCGATGGCCGCGGATCAACCGAAAAATCGCGAAAATTCCTTCGATCACTCCCCGCACCTCTGCTCACGCCCGGCTGCTCAATTCGCCGCTTTCCCTTGTTGACCTCTTCTCCCGCTCCGCCAATCGTTCCCTCAACCAATTTTTCCATGGATGTAGCGATTGTCACAGGGGCCGACAGCCGGTTCGGGGACGCGGTTTCGCGGACTCTTCTTCAGATGGGGTTCCGGATCCACGCGCTGGGCCAGAACCCGGATTCGTCGGATTACGATGAGCGCTTCTACATCCCCCATCCGTACGGGCCGGGCAAGCTGGCCGAAATGAAGGCCGCGCTCGAGGAAGCGCTGGAGACCGAGGGGCGGCTGGACCTGCTCGTGGGGCTCGGAGGACCGGAGTTGACCACGGGCTGGGACGAGAGTTCCCCGGAAGCTCTGGTCCGGCGTCTCCACGGGTGCCTCACCGAACCGCTCCTGGCGGCGAGCGTCTGCCTGGCCGCCCTCCGCAAGAGCAAGGGCTTTCTGATCCACGGCCACCGGCGTCCCGTGGCCGAGGATCTGTCCGTTGCCTCGGGGTATTTCGAGGACGCCATGCGCCGGGCCTACGACGATCTTTTCCTCCGCCACGCGGACGTCGGGCTTCGCACGGCCCGGATTCTCTACGCCTATCCGGAAAGCGGCGCGGACAGCATCCAGCAGGACATCGCCGACTCGGTTTCGCGGGCGTTCGAGATCATCCTGCGCCAGAAGGAGACCTGCATTGTCCGGGAGCTGCACGTCGCCCCGCGGGGCCTCGGCCCGACGGGAGCTTTTCCCAATCTGGTGACGGGCGTCGATCCCTACCAGACGACCGTTCTGCCGGATTCGGACGAGGAAGAGGAGGATCCCATCCTGATCCCGACCGAACGGCCGCGCCACTACGTCCAGATCGCCGAGGTGAAGGACATCACCCACGGCGAGGACGTTCCCGGAGAGGAAGAATACTACGGGGACGAACGGGAGGACGAGCGGGACTATTTCGACCGCGACGACGAACCCGGGGAGGAGGAACCCGAATCCGCGGAAGAGACCAGGGAGGCCCGTCCGCCGCGGCAGAGAAAGAACCGCCCCCCGCGGCAGCGCGGGCGCGGCAGGGGAGGCAGGCAGAGCAAGCCCGAGAGCGGCCCGGACGCCCCCGCCCCCGCGGAAGGAAGCGACGACCCGCCCGCGGCCGGTTCCCCCGAACCGCCCGCGGAGGCCGGCGACTCCGAACCGAAGCCCCCCGCCCGCAAATCGACCCGCAAGCGGCCGCCCCGGCGCAGGAAGAAACCCGGCGCCGACGCCCCGGAGAGCCCCCCCGCCGGGGAATCCGCCGACACCCCGCCCGCCGCCGGGGAGCGGGCGGAGCCGCCCGCCGAGGAATGAACCGCGTCCACATCAAGACCTACGGCTGCCAGATGAACGAGCGCGACTCCGAGGCGGTCGCCGAGTTGCTGCGGGCGCGGGGTTACTCGATCGTTGACAGCGAACACGAGGCCGACACCGTCCTCCTGAACACGTGCAGCGTGCGGGACCAGGCGGAGCAGAAGGCCATCGGCAAAGCGGGCCGCCTGCGGCGGCGGAAGCGGGAGAATCCGGATTTCGTCCTGGGTGTGATGGGTTGCATGGCCCAGAACCGGGGCGCGGGCCTCCTCGACCAGTTGCCGGATCTGGACCTGCTGGTCGGCACGCAGAAGTTCCACCGCGTGCCGGATCATCTGGACCGCCTGATCCGCACGATGGAGGGCCAGGGCCCCCGGCCCTCGACCCTGGTCGATCTGGAGGAGGAGGCCGACTCGCAGAACGAGATACGGCACCACTCCGCCGGGAAACGGCAGGTGAGCGCCTTTGTTTCGATCATGCAGGGTTGCGACATGCGGTGCAGCTTTTGCATCGTCCCGAAAACCCGCGGGCAGGAGCGCTCCCGCCCGATGGAGGACATCGTCGCGGAAGTCCGGGATCTCGCCGAAGCCGGAACGAGGGAGGTGACGCTCCTCGGCCAGATCGTCACCAGCTACGGCCGGCGCGAGTTTTCCAAGGCCGGCGGCAAGACACCCTTCGTCCGGTTGCTGGAGAAGGTACACGCCGTTGACGGGATCGAGAGGATCCGGTTCACCTCCCCGCATCCGCGCGGATTCGGCGAGGATCTGGTGGCGGCCTACCGCGATCTGCCCAAGCTCTGCGAATACGTCCACCTGCCTCTCCAGAGCGGATCGGACCGGGTTCTCAAGCTCATGAAGCGGCCCTACACGGTGGACCGGTATCGCCGGATCGTCGCATCCCTTCGGGAAGCGGTTCCGGACATGCATTTTTCGACGGACGTCATCGTCGGCTTTCCGGGGGAGACGGAGGAGGAATTCGAGGAAACCCGGCGCCTCTTCGAGGAACTGCGCTTCGACATGGCTTTTCTGTTCAAGTACAGCCCGCGCAGCGGAACCCCGGCGGCCGGGATGGAGGACCAGGTGCCCCGCGGGGAGAAGGAGCGCCGCAACCAGGTTCTGCTCGAAATCCTCGGCCGCCACTCCCTGGCCCGGAACCGCTCGCTGATCGGATCGACCCGGGAAATCCTCGTCGAGGGTCCGGCCCGGAAAGGGGAGGGCATGTTCACCGGCCGGACCCGCGGCTTCCGGAAAGTGGTCTTTCCCGGGCGCGAGCGCCAGATCGGCGAACTCGTTTCCGTGCGGATCGAGTCCGCCTCCGTCAGCACCCTGGTCGGCCAACCGGTTCTTCGCGGACTCGACGGGCCGGTCCCGCTTCCTGTCGCCGTATGAGCCTGGTAGCCGCCACCCTCCTCGCGGGAGCCGGCCTTCTGGCCGCCGGCAGCCTCCTCTGGGCCTATCCGCCCGCGTTCCAACGCGCCTTCCGGGCCTTTCCGCGATCGGACGCCGCGACCCTCGTGCTGCTGACGCTCGCCACGGCCCTCGTGCTGTTCCACGTGTCCCGCCTCGGCGAGGCCGATTTCGGAAAGTACAGGCACCTCCTGTTCGGATTCTTCCTCGCGCTCTCGATCGGCGCCTGGTTCCGGGTACCCGATTTTCTCGGGATCCGGGCGCTCTCCGTTCTCGGGCTGCTTCTGGCGAACGTCTTTCTCCACGCCGCCTACCTCGAACCCCCCGCTACCCGGCTCCTGCTCGTCGGGCTGACGTACCTGCTGATTCCCGCCTGCCTCTACCTCGCCGCCGCGCCCTACCGTTTCCGGGACGCCGCGGAGACGCTGGACCGGTCCCCGCGGCTGCGCCGGATCAGCGGGGCCGCCGGGGCGGGCCTCGGCGTTCTGCTCTGCCTGGCGGCGTTCACCTACTGAACCAGCCCCATGGAGTCCGGATCCCTTCTCTTCATTCTCTCCGGTCCGGCAGGCAGCGGGAAAACCACGCTCTGCCACCGCCTGCTCAGCGAGTTCCGGACCCTGCGCCGGGCCGTGACCGTGACCACACGGGCTCCGCGCGAAGGCGAACAGGAGGGAAAGGACTACTTTTTCCTTTCCCGGGAGGGATTCGAGAAAACCCGCGAGGCCGGCGGTTTCCTCGAGTCGGCGCTCGTCCACGGACGGGCCTACGGAACTCTCGAAAGCGAGGTGGTCCGCCATTTCCGCTCCGGAGTCGATGTTCTCCTGAGCGTCGATGTGCAGGGGATGCGGCAGATCCGGGACCGGTCGCGCGAATTGGATTGGCTCGGCGGGCGCGTGGTCACCATCTTCATCAGCCCTCCCTCGATCGACGAACTCCGCGACCGGCTCCGCCGCCGCGGGACGGACGACGAGAGGGAAATCGAACGCCGCATCGAAACGGCCCGGCGGGAGATCGCGAGCGCGGGCGAGTTCGACTATCTCCTCGAAACGCACACCCGCGAGGAGGATTTCGACCGCATCCGGGCGGTTTATCTGGCGGAAAAAATGCGGGTGCGGCCGTAGGCGCGCCGCATCGCGGCGCGCAGCCATCCGCTACACCTTCCCCGCCTTTTCCTTCTCCCGCGCGGCCGAACCCTCGATGGGCATCTGCCCGGCCGGAGTCGGAGCGCCCGGACCATGTTTCTCATTGAGAGACTGCCGCTCGGACGAATCTTTCATGTAGTAGTAGTCGTGGTAGCTGTAGTCGTAGTAGTGCGAGTAGTAGTAGTTCGACATCTTCGCGCTGATCGCGTTCATGACCGCTCCGAAGACGGGGGTTTCCGACTCCGACAGGGTCTTGACGGCCGCCTTGGCGGCCTTCTTCTTCACGTCGTTGAACTTCAGGACGAAGACCACCCCGTCGATCAGCGGAAGGAGGCAGAGCGTGTCGCTGACCGCGCCGACCGGCGGACTGTCGATCACGATCTTGTGATACCGGTGGCGAAGCTGGATGATCAACTGCTCGAACTCCACACTGTTCAGCACCTGGGTCGGGTTGTCGGGGGACTTTTCGGAGGGCAGGATATCGCAATTCGGCGCGACATCCTTGATGATGACCTCGTCGAGGGTCTTGTCTCCGAAGAAATACGCGTACATGCCCGTCTTGGGCTTCACCCCGAACGATTTCGCCACGTTGGGCAGGCGCATGTCGCAGTCGATGATGAGCGTCCGCTGTCCCTGTCCGGCGAAGGTGAGGGCGAGATTCGTTGCGATAAAGGATTTCCCCTCGGCCGGCAGAGTGCTGGTCACCGCCATGACCTGCGCGAGCTTTCCTTCGTCGCTCAGGGAGATGGAGGAGTGGATGGTCCGGAACGACTCGGTCACCTTGCTGTCGAGATTCGTGGCGACGGCCCGTGCGCGCTCCGCCGAGGTCAGCCGGCGATCCACCTTGGGAACGATCCCGAGCAGAGGCAGCCCCACGAGCTCTTCCACGTCGTAGGCGCTCTTCACCCGGTTGTCGAGGAAGGCGAGGACAAAGGCAAATCCGACCCCGAGGCCCAATCCGCCGACGACCCCCAGGGCCAGGTTCAGCGGAATGTTGGGGGAGCTGGGCTCGGGCGGGATGGTGGCCCGATCAATGATTTCCGCCTGCGCGGTCTTCCAGCTCGTCTCCGCCTCGCGGATCGAAAGCTGGCTGATCAGCTCCTGATAGCTCATTTGCGCGACTTCGAACTCGCGAAGGATCGAATTGTATCCCGTCCGCACCTCGGCGAGATCGAACATCCTTTGCTCGCTCCGTTCCATCGCCTGCCTCGCCGCGGCGAGATCTTTGGCCGCCGTTTCGTAGGAAGCGCGGATGCTGGCCTTGGCGGTGCGGACCGCTCCGGCGAGTTCCTCGTTGATCTGGGCCAGATTCTGCATCGCCTCGATCATCGCCGGATGCTTCTCGCGGTAGCGCTTGGAAAGGGTGGAAATGTTGATGATCGCGTTCGCCCGGCGGGCCAGCAGTTCGTTCACAAGGGGCCGGGCCGCGATAAAGGAGAGATCCCACAGAGGCTTTTCCTCCCGCTCGAAATCCTGGATCATTTCCCACTGTGTCTCGGTTGACGAGAACCGCGCTTCGGCCTCGTTCACACGCGCGTTCACGGTCTGCATCTCGCTGAGCGCCACGTTTTCGCTCCGGTCGATCGAAACGGCGTTGTGCTCCCGGCGGTATTCGGCCAGGCGGCCCTCGAGTTCCTCCACGCGCTGTTTCTTGCTGTCGGCCTCCCTCTGCAGGTCCTCGACCGCCTTGATCACCCGCTCGAGTCCGCGCTCCACGGTCGATTGGACATATTCCTCCGCGAACATGTTCGCGACGTCGGCTGCGATCGCGGGATCCGGGTGCGTGTAGGTGATGTAAACGTTCAGCGACATCCGGGACGGCTGGATCTTGCGGTTGCGCCCGAGAACCTCGCGCGGAGTCAGTGGACCGGAGAAGGTCGTCGTATTCTCGTACGGCTCCATGAAAGCCCGCCCTTCCGCGCCGGTGAGGCGATTGCTAACCGCGTCGATCAACCGGGAACTGTTGAGAAAGTTGATCTCGGTGTTCAGGTCCTCCGCCGACCTGATCTGGTTCATGTCGAGCGCCGATCCCTGGGTGGCCATCGGCGTGGGATCGGAGCGGAGGATCTCAACCAAGGCTCCGGCCGTATATTGCGGCACCTTCCGGAACGTGTAGAGGGCGGTTCCCGTGGCGACGACCAGGAAAATGATCACAATGTACCAGAGCCGCTCCCGAAGGAGAACAAGGTAGTCCGCGAGGCTCCGCTGGTGCTGGCCGACTTCGTAGCCGTAGTCGCCCCCGTAGGCGCCATAACCCGCGTATCCGTCGCCGTGAGAATCTTTTTTGTCGTTTTTCGCCATGAGAAGAAAGTGGGAGAAGAAGGAAGTTCTGGCGGATGAAGCTAGAGAATCCGCTCGTCAACGAAAACAATGTCGCCGTCCTCGAGAATGAAGCCCTCGGAATCGGGATCGCTGATCAGATCGGTGGCGTTGATGATGAACACCTTGGTTTCGCCGTCTTCGGACTCGCGGCGGATCTGGACCGCCCCCTTCCGGGCGAGGCGGGTGAATCCGCCCGAGCGCGAGATCGCCTGGAGGAGGGTGAGTTCATCGTCCGGCGGGATGGCGACGGATCCCGGCGTCCGGACCTGACCGAGCACCTGGACCTGCTCCGTGTTGAAGTGGATGACCTGTAGATCGATCTGCGGATTGACCAGATAATCCCGGTCGTAGAATTCGGTTATCTTCTCCCGTGCCTCGGAGACGGTCAGCCCCTCGACGTTCACCCGCCCGATCAAGTGGAGAGTGATGGTGCCATCGGCCTCCACCCGCGCCTCCTTCTGGAGATCCCGCTGCTGGAAAATCTCTACAAAGAGAACATCGGAAGGCTTGATCCGGTAATTCGCGGGCGCGACCATGGTCTCCCGGTTGTCGGCCCGGTCGTCGGAGCGGGGTACGCGGGTGTCCGAAGCCTCCCCCGCATCGCCGTCTTCCGATGATTGCGCGGACGCGGAAAGCCCGCCCGCGAACAGGCAGAGAAGTGAGAGAAGAAAAAAGCGGCCGGGTCGTGGTTTCATGTCAGGAAAGAAAGAGCCCAGCCGTTTCGGGCTGGACTCCTGGGAAAACAGAAGAGAGAGGCGCGATCAATACCGGAAATTGGCGCCGAGCTGCACCAGATTCTCGGTGTAACTCGAGCCACGCTGGTTCGAATCGTTGTCGCGGAAGGTGTAGAAGGCATCGACCGACCAAAGCTCGTTGATCCGGTAGTCCGCTCCGACACGGACGCGGTAGGTGTCGTCCTCGCGTGGGGCGGTCTGGTAGTCGCTGAAGGTGTAGGCTCCGGTCAGGTTCCCGCTCAAGCGCGGGGTGAATACGTAGAAAACCGTCGCGCGGGCGGAGGTCCGTTCGACCGAATTCCCGTCGCCGGACGTGGCGAAGTCGCGGTCGAGGTAGAAGCGGATGTTCGTCCGCGTCGAAACATCGAAGGTGGAGGCGGACACGAGGGTCAGGGTTCCCTCGGAATCGCGCCCGCCCGTGAAATCGCGATCCTGGTAACCGACCTTGAAGGTGGTGGAGAATTTTTCGGTCAGCTCGCCGGTCAGACCGACGTTGTAGAAGTAATCGTCCGTATCGGTGCCTCCATCGACATCGGTCTGCCGGTAGCGGACTCCGGCGGTGGCGTCGAGCTTCGGGGTCAATTCGTAAAAGAGATTGACCGGAACCGTGAATTTGTCCCGGTCCAGATTCGTCCCGCCTTCGTATTCGATGAACTCGGCCTCCCCGCCCGCGCCGAGCGAGAACTTCCCGGAGATCTTGTAGCGGATGTCGCCGCCGGCAAACGCCGTCTTCTGGGTGACGAGTTCCCGGTTGGCGTTGATGTCGTTCTCGTTCTGCTGGCGCTCGATGTAGCCACCGTTCACGCCGATCGTGTAACGGGGGCCGCTGTAATTGGCGTTGGCGACGACATTCCAGAGTTCCGTGTCGAACACGGAGTTGTCGGCGTAGCGGACGATCCCGTAGGAAGCCCGCAGGGCGGCGTTGAGGTTGGTCATTCCGCGGCCCACTTCAAAGGACAGGCCGGGCTGGACGATGAACCGGAAATCATCCAGCTCGTCGAACTCGTCCAGGGTCAGATTGTCCGTGTAGGCGACGGAGCCATCGACGGTCGCGTGAAGATCGGCGTGCTCGCCGACCGAAAGAAGAGGGGAACCCATCGCCGCCGGGGCCGCCGCGAACAGCGCGAATAGAGATGTAAGTGAGTGATTCATTGTTTGGTTTGTGAGTGGACGGCGAAGGTTTGGCTTTTCCACCGGCAAGGTCAACTTTTTTTTTCATTCTTTTTCGGGACTTGATTTTCGCCGACAGCCATTCCAGATTCGCCCCCCACGCTCCTCGCCATGGCATCCAAAAAATCGAACCCTTCCTTCGAAGAGCCGGCTTTGTTCGGATTCGGAAGGATCACCCGCGAACCGAACCGGCCCGTCCGCCTGAGAATACTGTGGCCCCGGGTTTTCCTGGCCTTTCTCCTGCTGGTGGCGGCGGGCTGGTTCGCGACCGCCGGCGCCCTGTACTTTTTCTTCAAGCACAAGCACGATTTCGAAGAGGTGAGCTACGCCAGGATGCTCGCCCTGCCTTTCCGCATGGACGAGCACCGGGTCGAGATGGGGGATTACCACGTGGAAAGGGGCATGGAGGCGCTCGAAGAGGGCGAACTGCGCCAGGCGCTCCACTTCCTCCGGGTCGGCGTGGCCCGCTCCAAAGCCAACGCCGAGGGCCGGATGGTTCTCGCCCGGATTTTCGAAACCGGCCTCCAACGCCCCGATCTGGCCGCCGAGATCCTCCGCCAGGGAATCGAGCACGCCGACAAGAACGACGAATTTCTTTCGAGCGACTACCTCCAGCCGCTTTTCCGCCTTTTGCTGAACCACCAGTTCGACGAACGGATCGTTTCCCTGTCGGAGGAACTCCTGCCGCGAGTGCCCCCGGACTCACAGGAAGCGGCTTTCATGGCTTTGGCGAGCGTCCAGGCCAATGTCTATCGCGGGAATTACCGGGAGGCCGAGCGCCTGCTCGACAAGTTCGGGCTGACCCAGAGTCCCCAGGGCCAGGTCGTGCTCGCCCAGATCCGTTGGAACCGGGGCCTGCGCGACCGCGCCATCTCCATCCTCCACCGCGCGCTCGAGCGCCATCCCGACCGGGACGACGTGTTCGGCACGCTCATGAAGTTCTACCGGGAGCAAGAGGAGTGGGATCTGGTCCGCCGCTATTCCGTTCTCCGCTCGATCCGCTTTCCCGAGAAGGTCGGACCACGCATCAGCCAGCTCTACGCCTTGCAGGAAACAGGAGACGGGGATCAGGTGCTCGCCAACGTCGAGGAGATCCTGGCCGAATTCCCGGCCGAAGAATCCGCGATGCCTCTCGCCCAGTTCGCGGCCGAGACGGGGCGCCCGGACGTCGGCCGGATCGCCTACGACCTGGCCCTCCGCGAGAATCTGAGCCTCGCCTCGCTCACCCTTCTCCTCCAGGAATCCCTGATCCGCGGCGGCGATTACCAGGCGTCCCTCGACTTTTCCGACCAACTCCGCGAGGAAAAGCCCGCCTGGCTGGAGCCGCTCCAGGCCCTTGAAAACGGCCTCCGCGCACTCGCCCTTTACGGTTTGGACCGTCCGCTCGATTCCCAGATTTTCGTCCGCGAGTTCCTGAAATCGGATCGCATCCGCCCGCAGACCCACATCGCCGTCGCCCGGATGTTCACCGAACTCGGCGCTCCGGATGTGGCTCACGATATTCTGTCACACAGCTATTCCCGCCACCCGAACGACCAGCCGGTCCTCTCCGCGCTCGCCGAAAACGATATTGTTCTCGGCCGGGACCGCGACTTTGTGGAACACCTGCGGGCGCTGCTGCGCATGCGGGTTCCCGACCAGGCCGTGCTCGCCGTTTTCTACGAGGAACTGGGAAGCGACCGCCATCTCTTCCTGCCCGAGAGGGAAACGCTGCTCGAGCGGATCGAGGAACTCATCGTCCGCCCCGGCTGAGCGGCCCCGGAAGAAACGGGGGCGGAAGCCGTTCCTCTGGTTCGCTCACTCGCCTTCGCGCTCGTCCCCCGGCGCCGGGACGACGGTCACCTCGGTGGCGATGACCCGTTTTTCGTCCACCTCGGTCACGAGCACCTCGAGGCGCCCGTGCCGCAGCTTCTCCCCCTTGGCGGGGATTCTCCCCAGCTCGGATGTCACCAGCCCGGAAAAGGTCGATATGTCGTCGCGCCCCAGATCCACGTCGAGGTGTTCCTCGAGCTCGTGGATCGGGGTCAGCCCGGCCACCGCGTAGCGGTTCTCGCCGAGGGAGACGATCTCCTCGTCCTCCATGTCGAACTCGTCCTGGATCTCGCCGACCAATTCCTCCAGGATGCCCTCGAGGGTGACCACGCCCACGGCTCCGCCGAACTCGTCGTGGACAAGGGCCATGTGAACCTTCAGGCCGAGCAGGTGCTGGAGCGACTCCATCAGCCCGTCTTCGAGTCCGAGGGTCGCGATGGGCCGCCGGATCGCGCGGAAGTCGGGGCCTGATTCGCCGTAGGGACCGCCGCGGAAGATGTCCTTGATGTGGATGATCCCGATGCACCGGTCCAAATCGCCCTCGCACAGGGGAAAGCGGGTGTGCCCGGTCTTCCGGGCCATGGCGAGGCTCCCGCGGGGATCCTCGTGCAGATTGATCCACTTGACCTGGTTGCGGGGCAGCAGGATATCGGAGACATCGAGGTCCGGCAACTGGATCGCCTTGTCGACGATCTTGCGGACCAGCGGGGAGAGCACGACGTGGTTCTCGCCCATCGCCCGGAGCTGCACTTCGATGTCGAGCGGATTCAGGTCGTTGTCCAGATTCAGCCGGAGCATCCCGTAAACCCGCTCCTTGAACCGGCCGATCACCCAGAGCGCCGGCTGGAGAAGGGAAATCAGAACCGCCCCGATCCGGCCCGTCCGGCGCAGGACCTTTTCCGGGCCGCGGATGGCCAGGGCGCGGGGCAGCAGCTCCGCGATCACATAGAAAGCGGACGCTCCCAGGAAGCAGAACACGAGGAAGAAAAGCGCGCCGGAAACCGGGCCGGCCAAGCGCGAGGCCCCGCTCCAGAGAGGGGCGGCCAGCGTGAAAAAGGCCCCGCTCCAGAAGAGGACCAGAAGGACCCGGCCGAACCGGAGCGCGCGGGCCGTCCGGTCGGGGTCGGTGACCAGCCAACGGATCAACCGGGGCCGGATCAGCCGCTCGTAGGACTCCGGCGTCATGTGCGAGTAGCGGATGCGCACCAGGCTGAACTCCACACCGACGAAGAGGGCGTAGATGGCGAGCAGGAGCACCAGTGCGACGGCGCTGATGATCATCGCCCCTCCTCCCTCCACCAGTCCGCGAACGCGGCCACGAACCGCTCGTTGCCCTCCGCCGTGCCCGTCGAGACCCGGACCCGGTCGGGAAGCCCGTATCCGTCCAGCGGGCGGACGATCACGCCCCGGCGGAGCAGCGCCTCGAAACACCGGCGGGCGGACGGCACTTCGAGCAGAAGGAAGTTCGCCTCCCCCCGCCTCACGGGCGCCCCGAGCTTCTCCACCGCCGGAACCAGGTAGTCGAGCGATTCCCGGTTCAGGCGCCGGGTCCGTTCCTGGTGCTCCCGGTCGTCGAGCGCCGCCGCCGCGCCGAGCTGCGCGGCCGTGCCGACGTTGAAAGGCTGCCGGACCCGCTGCAGGGTCGCGATGATGTCACGGGGCCCGTACACGTAGCCGACCCGGAGCCCCGCCAGACCGTGGATTTTCGAAAACGTCCGCACGCAGACGATCCGGCGGCCCTCTTCCATGAGGGGCCGCAGATCGACCGGATCGTCCATGTATTCGACATACGCTTCGTCCAGGCAGAAAAGCACCTGCGGAGGCAGCCCGCGGACGAAATCCAGGAGCTTCGCCGCGTCGGCCGAATCCCCGGTCGGATTGTTCGGCCGGGCCAGGAAAACCACGCGGGTTTCGTCGTCGATCCTCTCGCGGAAGGCGTCGAGATCGTGGACGAGATCCGGCATCGGCGCGAGGCGCGCCTCCGCCTTCGCGTGCAGGGTGGCGAGCCGGTAAATGGCGAATCCGTATCCGCCCATGACGGCGTTCCATCCCGGCGCGAGATAGGCCGTGCCGATCATCTCGAGGGCCTCGTTGGACCCGTTCGCCGGCAGGATGCGGTCCGCCTCCAGGCCCAGCTCGCGCGCTAGACGCTCCCGCAGCGCCCACGTGCCCCCGTCCGGGTAGTCGTGCAGCCGACCGAGCCCACGGACCACCGCCTCGAGCGCCCGGGGCGAGGGCCCCAGGGGGTTCTCGTTCGAGGCGAGCTTCACGATCGAATCCGGGTCCATGCCCAGATCGCGGGCCACGGTCTCGACCGGCAGACCCGGCTCGTAGATCGGACAGGCCCGGATCGATTCGTCTGTCCAGCGCGCCTCGCTCATCCGGCTTTTCCGCACCCCACCCGGCCGAAATAGTTCAGCAGCAGAATCTGCTTCCAGATCCGGTAGCGCCCGTCCCCGGTCAGCTTCCCGAGTTCCGACCGCTGTCCGGGCGGGACGAGGATGCCCTGCTCCGTGCTCACCTTGTCCAGGATCTCCCGCTCCTCGGCGAGGATCTCTGCGAGATTCTTGCCGAACGGCTCCGGTTCCCGCTTCCACCGCCCGAGATTGCGCCGGTGCCTGCGGAAAAGCTTCCCCGGCGAGACCGTGAAAGGCCGGCGGTCAACCGTCCAGTCCGCCGGAAACACTCCGCCGAAGGGCAGCCAGACGTTGTCGGTCATCAACCGGCTCCCCCCGCTTCTGCTCGCGAACACAAAGAACACCGCGGGCAAGGCCTTCGGGCGCGGAACGAAGATGACCTGCAGCCGGTTCCTCCGGTCCGGATCGACGTAGAGAAAGGAATGCATCGGGATGGGGCCGCCGAATTCCGCGAGCAGTTTCTCCTCGAGCCGGAAGCCGAGTTCCTTGATTTCCTCCTTCGCCTTCATGTAGGCCGGCGCCACCGGCCAGTAGATGTCCGACGAGGTCGGCTGGTAATCGGGATAGACCGGCATGTTCCCGTAGCTGAGCGCCCGCACCGCCAGCCACGTGTAGATGCTCTCCAGGAGGATCCACACCAGCATGAAGGCCGGCGCCAGCGCCCAATACGGCCGCCCGGAGAACCCCCACTCGCGCATGAGATAGGCCATGCCCAGCCCGAAAAGCGTCCACCGCAGCCACCGGTGCAGCAGCAACAGGAAAAAGCCCGGCACCCGGCGCAGGCGGACCGAGACGAGATAGAATCCCGCCGCCAGCGCCAGAACCGCGAATGCGACCACCGTGTCGGTCATCCGCGCTCCGCCGCGGCCGGAAAACCCGGCCGGGCGCCCCCTTTCTGTTCGGACGGCCCGCTCAATTCAGCCGGAGCGGCATCACCACGCACAGGAAATTCTCAAGCGTCTTGAAAACCCCGGGGCTAAGCTCGTCTTTGAATTCCAGGTAAACCTCGTCCTGAAGCACCGCCTTCAGGGGATCGAGGAGAAACTGCGGATTGAAGGCGATCTGCACCTCCGGTCCGTCGTAGCTGATGGCCATCGATTCGTGGGACTCCCCGTATTCCGAACTGCGCCCGCTGATCTCGAGCAGATTCCGCGAGATCTTCAGTTTCACGGAGTTGGTCTTCTCGCTGATCACCAGGGCCGCCCGGTGGACGCAGTCCTGCAGCAGCTCGCGCTCGATGCGGACGCGGTGCTCGGTCTCTCTCGGGATCACCTGCTGGTAGTCGGGGTAGCGCCCCTCGACCGTCTTCGAGACCAGGTAGAGGTTCTCGACCAGGCCGCTTTCCTTGGCCGAATCGTGCAGATCGATCTCGAAGGCGACCTGCCGGTCGTTGAAGGAAATCTTGACCGCCTCGCCCTGGCCGAGCAGGCGCTCCAGCTCCGCGACGGTCTTGGCCGGAAGGATCAGATGCCCGGCCCGCCCTTCCTCGACCGGCAGATCGAACCCCACCATGGCCAGGCGCCGTCCGTCGGTGGCCACCATGGTGAGCTTGTCGTCGGCGAAATTGAAGAACACCCCGTTCAGAATGTACCGGCTCTCGTCCGTCGACTGGGCGTAGGAGACGCTGCGGAGCATCGACAGCAGGGCGTCCTGCGGCAGGGTGAACTGCCGCTGGTCGTCGAACTGCGGCAGCGGCGGAAACTCGTCCGCGGCGATTCCGACCATCTGGAACTGGGAGCCGCCGCTCCGGATCCGGGCCGAGGGCTTGGAATCGGTCTCCAGATCCACGTCGAGGTTGGGCAGCTCGCGCACGATCGACGAAAGCTTCCGCACCGGCAGGGTCAGGCCGCCCTCCTCCTCGACCTCCGCCTTGATCGAACAACGGATCGCCAGATCGAGGTTGGTCGTCCGGAAGGTCACGGCCCCGTCGGAGGCCTCCATGAGCACATTGCGCAGAATCGGCATCGTCGGCCGGGAACCGACGACGTTGAGAACCTGGTTCAGTCCGTTGCTGAAGTGATCGCGGTTGACTTTGAATTTCATGGGCTGGAGCGCGTTGCGGGTTCGAACGAAATCGAATCAAGAAGGGAATAGGAAGAAAATAAATAAATCTCTCTTCTTATTCCTATGGTCGGTGAATCGTGGGAACAAGTCGGGAAGTGGCTGCCGGAACGAATTTTGCCGACGCCCCGGGCGCGGAGGAACTCTGCGCAGGAGGCGGCGCAAGCCCGGAAGGAATGGGAAGAAGAACGGTTTGTCCCCGATGCTTCCGGAAGTCGGCACAGGGATGTTCACAGGTTGTTCCCATCGGGGCAAGGCCTCATTTTTTCAGCGTCTCGAGGTATTTCCAGAACGAGTCGTGCTGCTCGAGCATCTGCTCCTCGGAAATCGGCAGCTTGAAGCGGTAGATGAAGTCGGTGAGCGTGTTCTTGTGGAGGACGTAGTGGCAATAGAGCGTGCCTTCCTGCCTCTCGAAATACAGCCGGTATTCCCCGGCCCTCATCCGGTAGAGGGTGCGGCCGTTGCGGTGGAAACGCCCGAGCGTCTCGTTCTGCTCCTTCAAACGCTCGGTCGTCAGCGAGCTGATCTGCTCGACCAGGCCCATTTGCACGAATTTGTCCAACTCGTCCAACTGACGGATGCTTTGATCGCTGAAATTGACTTGGAACATCGATTTACGGAAGAGCATCATGCCGGGCTTCGGCCCGCTTGCCAATCCGAAAGACTTTTTTCGATTGCCCCCCACCGGCGGCCTGCTACACCCGTTCCTTCCGACTACCGGCCCGGCTCATGGATTTTTTATCAATGGAAAACTGGATCGGCGGCCTGCTCTACGGGGTGGCGGCTGTCGTGGTCCTCTATCTCTGGCGTTCCGACTGGCGGCACGGGCGCACGAACGGGTTCCCCGGGGCCTCGGGAGCGCCCCTGCGCGTTCTCCTGATCGCCGGCCTCGGGGGGGTGGCCCTGACCCTGCTGGAAACCATCGGCGAGGCCGTCCTCGGCCTGACCGCCGAACAAACCGAACTCGCGGTCTTCGCCCTGGTTCCGCTCCTGGCCGCCGCCGTGATCGAGGAGGTCGTCTTCCGCGGATACCTGGTCGTGCAGGACAGGGGAAAGGCCTGGCTCTGGGGGAGCGTGGTCGGGTTTTCCCTGATCTTCGCCCTGATCCACCCTTATCTCTGGTCCTGGGAGGATGGCTCGCTCTCGCTGGATTGGACGACGAAGGGGGTTTTCAGCACGGTCTTCGTTTTCGCCAACAGCCTCTGGTTCTACGCGGTGCGGTTTTCCTTCGGAAACGACAGCCGCTCGCTCCTGCCCTGTTTCGTGGCCCACGGGGCCTCGAATTTCTCGGTCTGGGCGATCAAGGGTTTCCAGGGGTTTCTGGTCTGGTAGGCCGGTTCCGGTCGTACAGTTCCGATAATTCCCGGAGGTAGGCCACGCTTTCGGCGCGGAGGCGGTCGAAGTGCGACGGGTCCGCCCGCCAGGTCCAGTTGCCCTCGGTCGTGCCGGGCATGTTGAAGCGGGCCTCGGAGCCGAGGCTCAGGAGATCCTGGAAGGGCGCCACGAAGAGGCGGGCCACCGAGGCGTAGCCGGCGCGGATGAAATCCCAGGCGATCTCGTCGCCCGAAACCCGCAGGTAGCGGCGGACGTAGTCGCGGATCCCCTCGGGCTGGCTTTCGAACCAGCCGACGGTCGTGTCGTTGTCGTGCGAGCCGGGGTAGAGGACCGTGCCGGACTCCAGATGGTGCGGCAGGTAGCCGTTCGCCGGATCGTCGAAGGCGAAATGGAGGATCGCCATGCCCGGCAGGCCCGTCCGCTCGCGCAGCGCGGCCACCTCCGGGGTGATCACCCCGAGATCCTCCAGAATGATCCGGGGCTCGGGAAACGCCTCGCGCACCGCGCGGAAAAAATCGAAACCGGGCCCTTTCTCCCACCTCCCCTCGCGGGCGTCCGCCGCGCCGGCGGGAATCCGGTAGGCCGCCTCGAACCCCCGGAAATGATCGATGCGGACGAAGTCGAAAAGGTCGAAGTTCAGACGGAAACGCTCCAGCCACCAGGCGTAGCCCGTTTTCTTGAGCGCCTTCCAATCGTAGAGGGGATTGCCCCAGAGCTGCCCGGTTTCCGAAAAATAATCCGGAGGCACCCCGGCGACGGCGGCCGGCCGGAGATCCTTGTCGAGCTGGAAAAGGCCCGGATGCTGCCAGGCGTCGGCCCCGTCGAGGGCGACGAAGATCGGGATGTCGCCGATCAGCCCGACGCCCTGCCGCGCGGCGTACGACTTCAGGCGGTTCCATTGGGCGAAGAAAAGATACTGGATGAATTTGTGCTCGGCGACGGCCTCCCGGATCAGGCCGTCGGCCGGTTGCTCGAGCGCTCTCTCGTAGGCGCGGTATTCCGGCGGCCACTCGTACCACGGGGCGTGGTCGAAATGCTCTTTCAGCGCGCGGAAGAGCGCGTACGGCTCGAGCCAGGCGCCCTGGCGCTCCTCGAAAGCCGCGAAATCCCCGTATTCGGCCTCGACCGTCCGTTTCCGCCCGCCGAACCGCTGCGCCGCCAGGTGCAGGAGCCGGGGGCGCAGGTGCCAGAGCGCGCCGAAGTCCACCGGCGCCCCGGGCGCGGTGCGCGAGGGCTCGATCTCGTCCGGATGGAGCAGCCCGAGCCCGGCCAGCTCGTCGGGGTCGATCAAATAGGAGTTGCCGGCGAAGGCCGAGAGGCATTGGTAGGGCGAATCGCCGAACCCGGTCGGCCCCAGCGGACACATCTGCCAGCGGGAAAACCCCGCCTCGGCCAGCAGATCGACGAAATCCAGCGCCGACGCGCCGAGCGTGCCGATTCCCGTCGTCCCGGGCAGGGCGGTCGGATGGAGCAGCACCCCGCTGCGCCGGTCCTTTTCCGGGGCGAAGAGGGGGACGTCCCTTTTGCGGACCTCACTCAAGGTCGTAAGGCTCCAAGAGCTTCTCCACCCGGCGGCCGCGGATGCGGACGAACGAGGGCAGTCCGTTCTCGAAGGGCGGGGCGACCTCTCCCTGGATCAGCGGCTGGGCGTATTTCAGGAACTGGTGGTTCATGCTGATGCCGTTCTCGTTGATCCATTCGGCGGGCATGGTCTTCACGCCGTTGGCCACTTCGGAAAGCGGGGCGAGGCCCGTCACGCACTCGTAGTTCTCCTTCTCCGCGCGCAGGAGCGTCACCATCTTGCCGCTTTCGCCGCTGACCGCCGCTTCGACGGCCGCCTGCCCGGCCAGAAAGGCCTCGTCGCTGTCCGCCTGCGAGGCGCAGTGGGCGGCCGCCCGTTGCGCGAGGCCGGGCTTGGCCGCCCGCACGCGGATTCCGAACTGCTCCTCGACGAGCGTCCGGAGATATTCACCGACGCCGCCGAGCTGCGCGTGGCCGAAGGCGTCCGTGCCGCCGCCCGAAGTCGTCAGGTAGTTGCCGTCCTCATCGACCAGGCCCTCGCTCGCCACGATCAGGCAGAAGCGGTTCTTCTGGAGGGTCCGCTGCACGTCTTCGAGAAGCTTCTGCGTGGACAGCGGCACCTCGGGCAGGAGGATGATGTGGGGCGGGTCGTCGGGCCGGTCCTTGCCCTTGACCAGGGAGGTGCCCGCGGCCAGCCAGCCGGCGTTGCGCCCCATGACCTCGAGGATGGCGACGTAGTCGTGGTTGCCCATCGCCTGGCAGTCGGCGGCCATCTCGGAAACGGTCGTGCAGAGGTATTTGACCGCGCTGCCGTAGCCCGGGCAGTGGTCCGTGGCGACGAGATCGTTGTCGATGGTCTTCGGAATGCCGATCACGCGCAGATCGTAGCCCCGCTCCGCGGCCAGGGCGCCGATCCGGTCGGCCGAGTCCTGCGAATCGTTGCCGCCGATGTAAAAAAAGTAGCGGATGTCGTGCGTTTCGAAAACCTGGAGGATGCGGTCGAAATCCTCCTGCTTCCTGAGTTTGTAGCGGCAGGTCCCCAGGGCCGAGGCGGGCGTCGTTCGCAGGCCGCGGATGACCTGCTGCGATTCCTCCGCCAGGTCGATCAGATCCTCCTGCAGGATCCCGACCACTCCGTTGCGGGCCCCGTAGATCTCCTCGATGCAGGGGTGGTTCAGCGCCTCGGTGATCGCGCCCGCGAGGCTCGAGTTGATGACCGCGGTGGGCCCGCCCGACTGGGCGATGAGACAGTTTCCGTTCAATTCTTCTGACATGTGGTTTCCTTTGGTGAAGGGCGAAGGTTGTTCGGGATATCCGCGCATGACAAATCAAAAGAGACGGTCCGTCCCTCCGGGGGTGTGACCACAAGTGCGTGGAGATCTTTGTCTTTATGTAGGGCCTCGTGCTCTTGACTCGGCGGAGCTCGAAGAGCGAAGACGGTTGCCGCGATGGCCGCGAATCAACTGGAAAACCGGAAAAACCCCTTTGATCACTGCACGCCCTTGTGCTCACACCCTCCGCGGGCCGGGGCGGTTCTGTTTTTCTCAAACTGGCATTGAAATTGCTTAACCGGGAGTCGATCAATCGTGCAGGATTGATTCATCGCGGGGCACGGTTCCCGCTGATCGGGGCCCGGTGTTTAGGGGTTTTCACCGGGCCCCCCTTTTTTGTCCGATCTCTCCGGCGGGAGTTTCGCGCGGACGCGGGTGTCGCGGAAACCAAATCGTCGGATTCTTCGCTCCCGGGCGCGGATTGCCTTTGCCAGAACACCCGAAAATGCAAAAGATCGCGCGGTGTTCACTTTTCTTTCAGGCGTGTTGGTCGCGGCGCTCGCCGGATGGGCGGTCGTGCTCTACTACCGCCAGAACGCGCGTTTGCTGTCGGAGGAGAAGGAGCGGCTCGAACAGGAGAAGACCCTGGTTCTGGAGTTCATGCACAACCTCGTCGAAGGGGTGGGGGAGGAGTCGTCCCGCCACGATCTCCACCAGCGGATCATCCACGCCGCCGTTCTCGGGACCGGCGCGGTGAGCGGCTGCCTCTTCGTCCCCGCCGGGGAGCGGAAACTGCGGGCGGCGGCGGTCGAGGGGCTTTTCCCCCCGCCGCGCCCCCTTCCCGGCGGGGGGGCGGAGCAGGCGGGCACCCGCGCCGGTTTCCTCCGGGAAAACTTTTCCGTGGGGGAGGTCGGTTTCGGGGAGGGGGTGATCGGGGAGGTGGCCGCCACCGGAAAGCCGGTTCTGGTCAACGACGCCGCCACCGATCCCCGCGTCGTCCGCCACGAGGATCCGGCTCTGCGGGTGAACGCCCTGCTCGCCGTCCCCATGTTTTTCCGGAAGCGCTTTCTCGGAGTGATCGCGCTGGCCAACTCCTCCGACGGGATGGGGTTTTCGGAGACGGATTTCTCCCTCGTCGCCTCGCTGGGGGAGCAGGCGGCCCTGGCCATCCACAACGCGGACCAGATCCACCTCCAGATGGAACGGCAGCGGCTGGATCTCGACCTTTCCCTCGCGGCGAACGTCCAGGGGATGCTTCTTCCCCGCGAGCTGCCGGAGGCCCCGGGGTTCGAGGTGGCGGCCGTTTACGAGACCGCCCAGCGGGTCGGCGGGGATTTGTACAACGTGATCGGGCTTCCGGGCGGGAGGCTCGGCCTCGTGATCGCCGATGTATCCGGCAAGGGGGTGGCCGCCTCGCTGCTCATGGCCATCTGCCAGACGGCCTTCGTGCACATCGCGCGCTCGGGAGCGCCGCCCGGAGAGGTGCTTTCGCGCGTGAACCGGGAGATTCTCGAGGAAATCCGGGCCGACATGTTCGTGACGATGGTCTACGCGGTGGTCGATCCGGCCGCCGGGGAGATTTCGATCGCCCGGGCCGGCCACGAACTGCCCGTCCTCCTCGAGGTTTCCCCGGAGGGGCGCCCGGCCCGCTGCCGGACGGTGGAATCCGAAGGCATGGCCATCGGCATGGTGCCGCCGGAGATTTTCGATCCGGTTCTCGAGCCGGTCACGGTTCCCTTTCGCCCGGGCCAGATTCTCGTTTTATACACCGACGGCATCACCGAGCGGACGAATCGGGACGGGGTCGAGTTTTCGACGGCGCGCCTCATGGACGCCGTCCGGAGGGCGGGGGACCGCTCCGCGGCCGATGTGAAGGATTACCTCCTCGACGCCGTGGAGCGCTTCACCGGCGGGGGGCCGCCCGCCGACGACATGACCCTGCTGGTCCTCAAGGCCGTTTCGAAAGTCGATCACGGGAATTGACCACCGGGGGAAAATCAGAAGAATCGCCGTTATGCCAGTCGCCGCAGAGTCCGTCATCGCCGATCCGGCCTCCTTTCCCGATGCCTCCGGGCGCTTCGGGGAGTTCGGGGGATCGTATGTGCCCGAGACCCTGGTGACCCCCCTGGCCGAGCTGCGGGACGCCTACGCCGAGGCGTCGGCCGATCCGCAGTTCCAGCGCGCGTTGGAGCGCGAGTGGCGGGAATTCGGCGGCCGGCCCACCCCCCTGTATTTCGCCGAGCGGCTGACCGGATTCCTGGGCGGAGCCCGCATCTACCTGAAGCGGGAGGATCTCCTCCACACCGGCGCCCACAAGATCAACAACGTGCTCGGCCAGCTCCTTCTGGCCCGCCGCATGGGGAAGACCCGGATCATCGCCGAAACCGGCGCCGGCCAGCACGGCATAGCGACCGCCGCCGGGTGCGCGCGGTTCGGAATGCAGTGCGTGATCTACATGGGGGCCGAGGACATGCGGCGGCAGGCCCTGAACGTGTACCGGATGCGTCTCTGCGGGGCGGAGGTCCGAGGGGTGGACGCGGGCCAGCGCACGCTCAAGGACGCCGTCAACGAGGCCATGCGGGATTGGGTCGCGAATTCGCGGACCACCCACTACGTGCTCGGGTCCGCCCTCGGGTCCCACCCGTACCCGATGATGGTGCGCGATTTCCACCGGGTGATCGGGCGGGAGACCCGCCGCCAGCTACTCGACGCGGAGGGGCGCCTCCCCGGCGAGATGGCCGCCTGCGTGGGCGGCGGCAGCAACGCCATCGGGTTCTTCTTCGATTTTCTCTCCGATCCGGGAGTCCGGCTGGTCGGGGTGGAGGCCGGTGGCAGGGGAACCGGGCCGGGGGCCCACGCGGCCCGGTTTTCGGGCGGGCGGCTCGGCGTCCTCCAGGGCTGCAAGACCTGGATCCTCCAGAACGGGGACGGGCAGATCGAGAAGACCCACTCCGTGTCCGCCGGGCTCGATTACGCGGCGGTCGGTCCCGAACACGCCTTCTATCGCTCGCTGGGCCGGATCTCCTACGCGAGCGCGACCGACGAGGAGTGCCTGGCGGCGTTCCGGCTTCTCAGCCGCCGGGAGGGCATCATCCCCGCGCTGGAAACCGCCCACGGCCTGGCCTATGCCATGCGCCGGGCGCCGGAGATGGATCCCGGCGAAATCCTCTGCGTCAACCTGAGCGGGCGCGGAGACAAGGACGTGCAGGAGGCCGCCCGCCTTCTCGAGGCGGTCGAGGGGGCCGGATCCGATGCCTGACCGGGAGAGAGAGCCGGGCGGGGCCCGTCGTTCCGGGCGCTCGCGGCGGGAGCCGAGGGAGGGTGCTTTCCTTTTCGGCCTCGCCCGGCGTGAAAAGATCAAGCGTCCCGGCAAAAAGCCCCTCGTTCAAATCCGGTTCTACTGGAAACGCGTTTTCGCCGTCTTGGGCGTTCTCGCCTTTCTCGGATGGCTCGCGGGCGGGGCGGCCCTTTATTTCTACTTCAAGGAGCACCGCGACTACGACGAGGTGTCTTTCCCGCGGATGCTCGTTCTGCCCTTCCGGATGGAGGAGCACCGGCGGGAGATGGGGGAGTTCTACATCCGCCGGGGAATGGAGGAAATCAAAGAGGGCGAGTTTCGCACCGGGTTCCACCACCTGCGGACCGGCCTGGCCCGTGCTCCCGCCAACGCGGCGGCGCGGATCATGCTCGCCCGGATTTTTTACGAGGGCTACCGCGACAACCGCCTTGCCGTTGAAGCCCTCCTCAAGGGGCTGCCCCACGCCGGCCGGGATCCGGAGATCCTCGGAAAGGAATATCTCTATCTGCTGTTCGCTCTCCTGGATGCGGAGGAAGCGGACGAGCGCCGGATCGAGCTCGCCGATGAACTCGCGCCCCGGGTCTCCGACCCGGGTCTCCGGAGCTTTCTCGCGCGCCAGGCCGCGGCGGCCGAGATCGAGACCGGGCGCTTCACGGCCGCCGCGGCCCGTCTCGGACAAGACGGGATCCGCAACAGCCCCGAAGGAATCCGGCTTCTCGCGGATCTGCTCCACCGCAGCGGAGAACCGCGGAGAGCATTGGCCGTCCTCGAAGACGGGGTGGAGAGATTCCCCGCCGATCCGCGCATTTCCAGTTTCTTCGTGCGCTTGTTGATCGAGCGGGGGCGGTGGGAGGACTTGCTCGGGCATGTGGAGTTCCGCCGCATTCTCAATCCCGGTATCCCGGCGCCGTGGCTGGCCCGGCTCCAGGCCCTGCAGAACCTCGGCCGCGCCGACGAGGTTCCGGCGGCCGTCGAAGAAATCTTCGAACGGTTTCCCGAAGAGACGGTCCGCCGCGAGTTGCTCCGCTTCGCCGTCGAATCGAACCGCTCCGACGTGGCGGAGATGGTGCTGGCCCGGGCCGCGGAGCCGGAGACGGCCGATTCGATCCTGGCGGCCCTTGCGTTTTTGAAAGACGACCGCCCCGCGAAGACTCTGGCCCTTCTCGACGCCCTTCCGG
Organism: Puniceicoccaceae bacterium; assembly: GCA_046541615.1. Lineage (GTDB taxonomy): Bacteria > Verrucomicrobiota > Verrucomicrobiia > Opitutales > Puniceicoccaceae > Puniceicoccus. The sequence goes on along the minus strand of JBKHCX010000002.1, from coordinate 10,996 downwards.
AGGAGGTGCGCGACGAAGCCCGCCTGAAGGGGCTGCGTTCGGCCGCCCACGCCATGCTGGACCAGGACGAGGCCGCCCTCACGAACCTGCAGCTGTTTCTCGACGAGGAGCACGCGACGTCCAGGATCTACGTGTCCGTCGCCGAGATATTCGCCGAACGGGGCTTCGAGTCGCAGGCGAGGCGGGTTCTGGCCGAGGCCGTCAGGCGCCATCCCACCGATCGGGCGGCCCTGCTCGCTCTTCTCCGGCTCGACCCCGTGCCCGGCGGTTCCCGCGACCGCCTGCGGCACGCCTCCGCGCTCGCCTTCGGCCGGATCCCCCCGGTCGAGGATCTTCGGGGGATCCGGGATGAAATCGTGAGCGACCGCTACATCTTGAATCCGGACCGGGACGAAGTGGTCGCCCGGATCGACTGGGTTCTGGACCAGGCGCGTGAGCGCTCGCCGGTTGTTCCGGTTTCCGCCGGCGCTCTTATCGGCGGGGCGACCACGGATTGACGGAAGCTTCGTTTCCCTTCAGAACCAGGATCCAGCCAAGCATGAACGAACCGAAAACCTTCTACTTCGCGGGCGATTTGTTCGATTCAAAGCATCTCGCCGGCAACGCCCTGCTCGCCGAGGCCGTCCACGGGGTTTCTTCCGGCCGGTTGCTCCCCGTCCTGCCGCAGAACCTGGAGCAGCGGGACACTCCGCCGCACGTCATCCGCGACAACGACATCCTCTGCCTGCTCGATTGCGATCTGGCGCTTTTCCATTTCGACGGGTCCGAACTCGATTCGGGCACGGTGGTCGAGTTCATGTTCGCCAAGTTCGCCGACATCCCCTCGGTGGTCGTGCGCTCCGACTTCCGGGCCAAGGGCGACCAGGATCTGCATCCCTGGAATCTCATGGCCAGTTTCTATCCCCGGACCGAGGTCGTCCTGCTCGACGCCATGTCGCTCTACCAGAACGCCGTGCGGCCGGAACCGGAGGAAGGGCCGCCGGAGTTCCTGGCCACGGGGCTCAGCGGCCGCCGCGCGGCCGGGATGATCGCCGAGATCGCCGGGCGCATCGCCGATGCCTTCGAAAAGGCGGCCGCCCACAAACCGGTGCTCCCGCCCGGCCAGGCCGAGACCGTGTACGACTGGATCGCCCGCATGCCGGGCTTCCACGGCGGCTACGAGGGGCAGAAGGAGCGCATCGCCGCCGCGCTCCGGCGCAAGATCGGGAAAGAGCTTCTGTGAAGCCGGTCACCTGCATCGACCACCCGCTCGCCGCCGATCTGCTCACCCGGCTGCGCGACCGGGCGACCGGGCAGGCCGAATTCCGCTCCCTCTGCGACCGCATCTCCCTCGCCCTCGCCCTGGAAGCCTCCGCCGCGCTCCATACCGAGCCCCGGCGGATCGAGACACCCCTCGAGCAGGCGGAAGGCCTCGCCATAGAGACCGCCGTGGCCGTCGTGCCCATTCTACGGGCGGGTCTTGGAATGCTGTCGTCTTTCCTGCAACTGCTCCCCCAGGCGAGCGTGGGCACCATAGGGCTCGAGAGGGATGAGGTAACCGCCCGGGCCAGCGCCTACTATTGCAAGCTGCCCCGGCTCGCCGGCTCCTTTGTTTTCCTGATCGACCCGATGCTCGCCACCGGCGGGTCCGCCTGCCGCGCGCTCGACCTTCTCGCCGGCTCCCATGCCGCCCGCATCCTCCTTGTCTCGGTGCTCGCCGCCCCCGAAGGCATCGACGAGGTCCATCGCAGGCACCCCCGGGTCCCCGTGATCACCGCCTCCATCGACCGCGAACTCGATGCGAACCGCTATATCCGCCCCGGCCTGGGGGATTTCGGCGACCGGTTGTTCGGGACCTGACGCCGGCAAGCATCCATTCCGGTTGAACGCCGCCGGAAGCCGCATGGCAGGGGCCGCCGCCCGGACAGTGGCGGGATTCCAGGTTTCTACCAGCCCACCGAGCCCCGCTTGCCCTGTTTGGTGATATCCACCTGGTCCTCCCAGACGGCCAGACCGGTCGGGATTTCCGTGAGAGAGAGCTGGAAGGAAAAGGTCGTCTGCCTGGTGCCGCGGGCGGAGGCCTGCGTCTCGATCAGGCGGCCCGAGAGGGAATAGCCCGGCTGGACGGACGGCTCGGGATCGCCTCCCCGCTTGAACGAATCGTAGGCGGCCTGGTCCTTCGCCAGCGGATCCTCCGCCGTGCCCCCGAGGCCGACGGTCGTCGTCGTCACCGCCTTGCCGCTCTGGTTCAGGGCGACCCGGATCCGCTTGGTCAGCAGGTTGGTATCGACCTGTTCCGAGGTGTTGTTGACGATCCGGCTGATCGCGAGGACGGCGGGCTGCCTCGCCGAGCGGTCGAGCACGCCCGAGGCCAGAAGGTTGTCGACCATCTGGTCGGCCGCGCGGGTCCAGTCCTGGATGTCGATCCTATCGACGGTGACGATGGTGTTCGGACCCGAGGAATCGACGTACTTCGCTCCGCCGCCGCAACCGGCGAGCAGGAGGAACGAGGCGGAGGCGAGGAGGAGCGTGGCGCGGTGTTTCATGATAGGGTGTGCGTGGTTCGGGTGGAGAATACGGGCGGACGGGATCAGTCGATCTCGCGGAGACTCAGGCGGAAATCGACCACATCCGGCTTCGGGGCGGTTCCGGAGAGGGAAATCGTCTGCCCGCCTTCGATGTGGGCGGGTTTCCAGGCGGGCGAGGGGCTTTGGACGGCCATGCCGTTCTCCCGGATCCATTGGAACTGGTAGGCGAAGGAGCGCGGCTTGACCTGGCGGTTGCGGAAGGTCACCTGGATCTGGAGAAAGTCGCTCGCGCGCCCCTCGTTCACGGAGACGAGGGACAGGCGCCTGGCCAGGCTGTTGTCGAAGATATCGACGCGGCTGTCCACGACGTTCGGCATCGCCTGCGGGTTCTCCCGCTCGACCGTGTTGACCGGGGTGCTGCAACCGGCGGCGAGGAGGAGGAGGAGGGCTGGGAGGAGGCTGGGTTTTTTCATTGGAGAACGAACTGGTGGATGACCGGGTTGGCGGTGGTGGAGGTGACGCGTGTGTGCACGACGAGGACTTTGCCGTTTTCGAGCGCGATTTCAATCTTTTGATTGCTTCCGGGAAAGCCGATCGTGAGCCGCCGGTCCTCCGGCATGGGGACGCGCGTGCCCTGGATTTGCTTCGGCAGGGTGAACCAGGTGCGCAGGTCCGGTTCGTTCGTGGCCGCCTGGTAAACGATCCCGAAAATGTCGATCAGCGCCTGGGCCGCCGATCCGTCCTTGGCCTGGCTGCGGGCCGCGTAAACGACGGCCGCCTTCGTGGCGGCCGAGAGGATGGCCTGGGTGACCACGAGCGATTCGTGGTCGCGGAATTCCTGGGCGATCACCCGGTCCATGTCCGCTATGGTCGAGGTCCGGCGGGTCTCGCCGCCCGCCTCGACCGACAGGGCCGCGGGAAAGGGGCTCTGGAAGCGGAGCACGGGAAAGGCTGCGGCGAAGTACGGCACGCTGTCGCTGCCGAAGAGGAAAAGGGGCAGTTCGATCTTTTCCGCCTCCCGGATCGGCGGGAGGCCGGTCTCGAAAAGGACCACGACCGAATCGGGCTGGCCCTTTCCGTCCACGATATCCCGGGCGAGGGCGTACTCCTCCCGCAGCCATTCGGAACCGGGGTTGAGGGAATGGACGCGCTCCATGCTTTTCAGCCCCCGCTCGAGATCCGATCCGTCGGCGGCGAAGTTCAGGAAATAGAGTCCGTCCAGATAGACCGAAAAGGGATTCACGTAGGGAGCGTAGGGTTCGAGGGATCGGACCGGTTCGTAAAGGGCGTCCAGTTTCCGCCCGGTCTCCGGGGCTTCGGCAATCTTCGCCACATCGATCTGTTCGGCGGTGTCGTCCCGGTTCTCTTCGATCTCCTTCTTCGTCCTGCGGATCCGGTCGGAGTTCTTCTCGACGGCCCGTTGCTGGCTTTGGTAGGCGCGGTTCAGGGCCACCCGCGCGGCCCCCGGATCCCCGAGGGTCAGGTGGTTCAGCGCCGAATAGGTGTGGAGCATGATCCGGTCGTAGGTGCGGGCCTCGTAGTCGGTCTGGCCCGGGTTGACGAGCAGGGCCAGCCCCTGCTGGGAAATCCGCACCTCCGCCTTCTCATCCATTTCCCGGATCCGTTCCCAGGTCGAGTCATAGGCCGCCTGGCTCTCCTCGAAACGCTCCGCCGCCCGCAAGAGGGTGCCCTCCTCCAGCCCGTAGAGAACCTCGTTGCGGCTGTCCCCGCGGCCGGCGGTCCATGTCTTCCCGACCGCGAGAGCGCCCTCCCAGGATCCGGCGCTCCAGTTCTGCCGTACGGCGGCCACCTTGTCGTTGTAGGTGGAGCAGCCCGCCAGGAGCAGGACGCAGGGGAGGCAGGCCCGCGCCAGGCGGTGGAAAAGGAGGTCCCTCCGGCGATTCCGCCTCGAGCGGATCGCATGGTGGGGCCGGGCTCCGGGCCCGCGCCGCGAAATCGCTCCGGGGGCCGGCTGGGTCACTCGTTTGCGGGTCGAACGATTTGCAGCTTCTCGATGCCGTAGTCTTCGATCACCTCGGCCCGGGAGACCCGGGGAAGAACCTCGATCACCCGGATTTTCCCGACCTCGGCCTCGGCGGCGCCGAGCGATTCCCCGGTGTCCGGATCGACCATTTCCTCTCCCTCGCCGAAGACGGCCCAGACATCCCCGGGGGAGATCTCGAAGCCGTCCCCCCGGTTGAAGAGGACGATTTTTCCCGTCATGCCGACGATGCGGGCGGGGTAGAGGACCTCGACCACCCGGTCGGCCACCCTGTCCGCGGCCGCCCGGCTCAGAACCGAGAGGAGGTTGTCCGACAGCTCTCCGGTGCGGACGGAACGGTAGGACGGCTCGTCCTCGATGTCTTTCTCGGTCGTATCCACGCGGGCGGTCTCGAGAAGCCTGCCCGTGGTCGTGTCGTAAATCTTGGCGACCGCCCCGATCCGGAGCATCCGCTTCGTGGCCGTCTTGCCGATCGCCTCGAAGGTGGCCGTTTCCTCGTAGTCCTGGAAATCGGTGATCGTCGTCACCACCAGGTATTGGACCCCCCCGAGCTGGAAGGCCCGGGCGGTGTCGGGGTCGTCGGGGTCGAGGTTGCCCGATTCGGCGAGATTCTGCTCGGCGAGAAGCGCCGACAGGTCGCTCCGCGCGAAGATGTCGAACCTGCGGGTCTGCTGGAAGGAGTTGATCAGCTCGGAATCGATGGCCTCGACGACGCGGCCCAGTTCCGTCAGGCTGCCCGAGGTGCGGGCGGCGGCCTCGACCCCGGGGTTGACCTCGACCGGGCCGACGGCGAGCGAGGCCTTGCCCCCGCCGGTTTGGGCGGCGAGGCCGCAGGCGGATACGAAAAGAAGAAAGAGAACGCGGTTCATGGAGTTGTCTCAGTTGTCGGGATTGTCACCCATAAGGGTCCGGTTGTTTTGTTCGATGGTGATCGCCTCGTCCGTATCCACCCGGATGTCCTGTTTCGAATCGGAGCGGATGTCGAAACGGTAGCCGCTCCGCGCGAACATGGCGGCGATCCCCCGGATCTTTTCCGCCTCGGCGTCGGTCAGGGTCCGCTCGGCGCGCAGACTCTCGAGGAAGCCGGCCTGCTCGCGGAAGCGCTCGATCTCCTCGTCGGTCGCCTTCAGGCGGACGACCAGCTCGAGGCTGGGGCTTATGTTCACCGTCCGCCTCCAATCCTCGAAGCCTTCCCGCTGGAGGGTCAGTTCGTGGAGACCGCGGGAGGCGGTGATCGGCTCCAGCGCCGAGCCGACCACGATGCCGTCGAGAAGCACCGTGACCGCGTCGAGGGTCACGTCCCCGCGTTCGCCGGTCACGTAGAGGTCGCCCGACTCCAGCTCGGTGACCTCCGGCACGGTCATCCCCATCCCCCGGGGGATCACGGTGAACTCGACCGCGGCGCTTTCGCCGGCGTCCGCGGCGAGATCCCCGGGGGCGATCGCGGCCGCCGTTTCGGCGGCGATCCGGCCGGCGGCCATCCCGATCAGGTCCGAGGTGGCGTCGGCCGACGCGGTGACGGCCCCCTCCGTCGAGCGGAAGGTTTTGCGGACCGCTCCAGTGCCGCCCTGGATGGATTCTCCGTCGGTCACGCGGAGGAGCCGGTAGGAGAAGGAGAGGGAGTGGATGCGGTTCGAAGTCTCGACCCCGTAGCCGGAAAACTGCCGCACCTCCTCGTTGCGGTTGGACAGGGTGGCCGCCAGGGCGAAATCCGCTCCGGCCTGGCGGGCCTGGCCCAGGGTGGCGGCGTCCGTCAGCTTCCCGTCACCGGGCTCCTCGGCGATCCGGTCGCCCCGGACGCTGGTCGAAAAGCCGTAGCCGGCCAGTTCGGCGGCCAGTGCGTCGCGGAACGCGCTCGCCTCTTCCGCGTCCACCGCGGGGTCGGTCACGCGGGAAACGATGAAAACGGTGGAGGAGGCGTGGGCGCCGGCCAGAAGCGCGGCGTGGAGAAGGAGAAGAGAGGTCAGGACTTTCATGGCGGCGTGGGTGGATGGTGGAGCATTTCGGGCGTTCGTGCAACGGCGAAAGTGCGGTTTCGCCCTTGGGGGCGTCCGGGCACAGGTGCGGGGCGAACAGCGATGGGATCGGGCGCCCACCCCGGGCCTGCATGACCCGCAGTCGCCCAGCTATGGAACGTCCGCGCGGGAAGACCTTCTGTCTTCTCCGGCGGGCTCCCAGGTTCCCCGAGACGGCTGGCTAAATCCAGCGGGCGGTTGCAATCCCGTGCCCCCTTTACTAATGCCATGGAATGAAAAGCGACATGGGTTCCAACAAGGCGGTCGTCATCGGCAGCGGGTTCGGCGGTTTGGCCGCGGCGATTCGGACCCGGGCGAAGGGGTACGATACCACGCTCCTCGAGATGAGGGACAAACCCGGCGGACGCGCCTACGTGTACGAGGACCAGGGGTTCGTTTACGACGCCGGGCCGACCATCATCACCGTGCCCTTTATTCTCGAGGATCTCGCCAGGGCCGCCGGAAAGGAGATCGGCGACTACGTCACGATCGTCCCCTGCGATCCGTTCTACCGCATCTATTTCCACGACGGGTCGGTCTTCGACTACCGGGGGGACCAGGACCGGCTAGAGACGGAGATCGCCCGTTTCCGTCCCGAGGACGTCGAAGGCTACCGCCGGTTCAAGGCCTACAGCGAGCGGGTCTTCGACCGCGCCTTCACCGATCTGGCCGACCACTCCTTCGACCGTTTCGTCGAGATGGTGAAGGTCGCTCCGGATCTCCTCCGCCTGCGGGCCGAGCAGTCGGTCTTCCGGAGAGTGTCCTCCTTCATCAAACATCCGAAGCTGCGCCAGGTGTTTTCGTTCGAGCCACTGCTGATCGGCGGGAATCCGCTCCGCGCGAGTTCGATCTACTCGATGATCCACTACCTGGAAAAGACCTGGGGCGTCCATTTCGCGATGGGCGGGACCGGTGCGCTGGTGCGGGGTCTCGTGAAACTCTTCGAGGACATCGGCGGGCGGATCGAACTGAACGCCCGCGCCGAGGAGATCCGCGTCGAGAACGGGGCCGTCGCCGGAGTCCGCCTGGCCGACGGGCGCGACTTTCCGGCCGACATCGTGATCTCCAACGGAGACGTCGCCAACACCTACCGCAAGCTCGTCCGCCCCGAGCACCGGCGCAAGTGGACGGACCGGCGCCTCGAGAAGATGAAGTACGCCATGTCCCTCTTCGTCGTCTATTTCGGAACGGACCGGACTTACGGGCACCTGCCCCACCATTCGATCATTCTCGGCCCCCGCTACGAAGGGCTGCTCAAGGACATCTTCGACCGCAGGATCGTGGCGGAGGATTTCTCCCTCTACCTGCACGCCCCGACCCGCACCGATCCCTCGCTGGCGCCCCCGGGATGCGAGTGTTTCTACGTGCTCAGTCCCGTGCCGAACCTGCGCGGCGGGCAGGACTGGGATGCGATCAAGGAGCAATACGCCGACCGGATCTTCGCCTCCCTCGAAAAGGACCACCTCGTCCCGGGTCTGCGCAAGCACCTGCGGTCGAAGCTGATTTTCACTCCCAAGGACTTCGAGACCACGCTCGACGCCTACGCGGGATCGGCCTTCCAGTTCGAGCCGACCCTGACCCAGAGCGCGTGGTTCCGCCCCCACAACAAGAGCGAGGATGTCCGGAACCTCTACTTCGTCGGCGCCGGCACCCACCCCGGGGCGGGCCTGCCCGGGGTGATCAGCAGCGCCCGGGTGCTCGACCACCACATTCCGAAGCTCGCCGACGCCTTTCCGGCGGTCTGCCGGGAGTGAGGGCGGGCACAGGTCAGTTTGAATTCCGCCGGAAAAAATCCGGCGGATGCGAAAAGAAAAATCGACATCTTCCGGCAATCGTCGATCATCATGCCGATGCCGATCACTGCCTTGCCTCAGAGCATTCGGAAAAATTTTGAAATTCGCGAATGGCGGCACGCCACCGCGATTCTGGAACGCGACTTTCCCGACGAATGGAAAGATGTGTGCGATGTTCTCGGAGCGTTCAAGCTCTGCAAGACGTATCTGACAACCCCCGGGGGCAGAAAGTCGAAGGTATCGGAATGGATCGACTCAGGACTGTATCGAAAGGGCTGGGAGGAAAAGGAATTCGATACGTCGGTCCTGGTTGATGGAAACTCGATCGACAGTCCCACCCACTCGGTCGACTGCTATAAAAATCGCGTCGCCCTGGAGATCGAGTGGAACAACAAGGATCCCTTTTTCGATCGGGACTTGAACAATTTCCGCCTTCTCTTCGAGCTTCGAGTGATATCGATCGGAATCGTGGTTACCCGGAGCGACGCCCTTCAGTCAATATTCGATCAATTGGGGCGGGGAAAGAGTTACGGGGCGTCCACCACCCACATGAGCAAACTATTACCAAAGATTGAAGGCGGGGGAGGGGGCGGTTGTCCCATTCTTGTTTTCGGAATTAAAGACACGCTTTATGACCCGAATTGTTAATATTCCCGAACCGACTCCATCGGATGATCTGATGGAAAAAGCGAATCAACGGTATTCGACGATCCTCGCTGATCCCCCGTGGCAGTTTCAGAATCGAACGGGGAAAATGGCACCCGAACACCGTCGGTTGCTCCGCTATCCCACCATGGAACTCCAGGAAATCATGGAATTGCCGATCACCAAACTGGCTGCGGCCCAATCCCACTGCTATCTTTGGGTTCCCAACGCTCTTCTGAAGGAGGGCTTGAATGTTTTGGAGGCATGGGGCTTCACCTATAAGAGCAACCTCGTGTGGTACAAGGTCCGGAAAGACGGGGGTCCCGACGGAAGGGGCGTGGGCTTCTATTTCCGGAACGTGACCGAACTCATCTTGTTCGGCGTGAGGGGGAGCATGAGGACCCTTGATCCGGGCCGGACGCAGGTGAACCTGATCTCGACCAGGAAACGGGAACATTCAAGAAAACCCGATGAGATCTATGACCTGGTGGAGTCTTGTTCCCCGGGTCCATACTTGGAGCTGTTCGCACGGTTCAAGCGGGACGGTTGGGATCAATGGGGGAACGAAGATGTGGAAGAAAATTCGTTCCATGGCGTCGCCCTCCGGAACGGACATACGGATCCCGAGATGAGATTGCTTGACTCGCCCGGAATACAAGGGGACCGGTTGATTTCCGTGGGAGATCGGCTAAGGCATTGTCGCTTACCCCGCCAACGCACTCACCGGTTTTCTCCGGAAATGTTCGCCCAGCTCTTCCGAGAGGCGTTTCATGAGTTCGAGGGCGGGTTTGGACCGGTTCAGGATGTAGAGGTGGAAGCCGGGGGCGCCCCCTTCGAGCAGTTCCTTGATTTGGTTCTTCGCCCATTCGACGCCGATCCCGGTCTCGGCTTCCGGATCGCCGGAGGCCGCCTCCAGCCGCCGGGCGAGTTCATCCGGTATGCGCGATCCGCACATCCCGCAGAAGCGCGACACCTGTTTCCACGAAACGGCCGTAAGCACCCCCGGAAGAAGGGGGACGGCGATCCCCGCCTCCCGGCACCCCTCCACGAAGCGGAAGTAGTCCGTGTTGTCGAAAAACAGCTGGGTTGTCACGAAATCGGCGCCGGCGGCGACCTTGGCCGCGAGGTGCCGCAGGTCGTCCGCGGGGCTCACCGACTCCGGATGTTTCTCCGGATAGCCCGCCACCCCGAGATCGAACCCCGGGTGACTCCCGCGGATGAACCGCACGAGATCGGAGCCGTAGCGGAGACCGTCGGGGTGGGGTTCGAATTCGGCCGCCCCCTTGGGCGGATCGCCGCGGAGCGCCATGATCCCCCGGAAACCGGATTCCTCGAAATCGTCGAGGATCTTCCGCAAGTCGTCGCGGGAGTGCCCCACGCAGGTCAGGTGGGGCAGCACCTCGTAGCCGAATTCCTGCCGCAGCCGGCGCCCGTAGCCGATCGACCGGTCCCGGCTGCTCCCGCCCGCCCCATAGGTCATCGAGACGAAGTCCGGACCGTAGTCCGTCAGCCGCCTGGCGGTGTCGAGAAACTGTCGCTCCGTCTCCGGTGTCTTGGGCGGAAAAAACTCAATCGAGCAGACCGGGCGCCCGCTCTTCCAAACATCACGGAAAAAACTCATGATCCATCAATAAATCACGATATGTTGATTGGTCAATGTTATAAAAATCACCGGCCGCAGGCGCAGCCCACGGTGTTCTCATAGCCGAGTGACTCCCGTCGTGCGGCGTCCTTGTATCAAGAACTATCCGCGCATCCCCGGGAAAACATTCAGGCCGTCCCAAGCGGCGCCTTCGACCGGTTTCGGTCGGGTCGGGCGTTTCTGGAAGCCAAATTTTGATCCGTTCGGAAAAAAACAGGAAGTCAACCTTTTACGACCCGGCCTCAACCAGAACCAGCCATTCGCTCCAAAGCAGCCATAGTCGTGCTACAGCGATCTTCCTCCGTAGCTCGACGGCGAACGCCGTTGAGAGATCCAGTTCGGAATCGAGCGCATCAAACGGACTATGTGGAAGAAGCCAAATCCGACCCGTT
>JBKHCX010000001.1:0-69705 GCA_046541615.1 Puniceicoccaceae bacterium | reverse complement strand
TTTCCCGTGTTTCCAAACCACTTGGGTAGGATGAGGACCTCGATCTGCGCGCAGACCGACTTGCCGCACCCCGTGGTTTCCAAACCACTTGGGTAGGATGAGGACAGCGTCGCCGCGCTCTCGCCCATCTCGCGGGCGGCCGTTTCCAAACCACTTGGGTAGGATGAGGACAGGTGCTTGTGCGGATGTGCGATGGCGGATTGCGTGGTTTCCAAACCACTTGGGTAGGATGAGGACCCCGCGAATAGCGAAAGTACCCCCATCCGGAAGTGATTGACTGTCAAAGAGCGGAAAATTGCAAGCGTTTTTCTCAGGCGTGTATGATTCTGTCGATGTCCGGTGGTGTTTTCAGATGATGTTGCCGGTGTTGCCTTCGCCTTCGCCGAGTTCTTCCTTTTTCAGCATCTTCTCGTTCTCGATCTGGTAGAAGACAATATGGCTTTTCGGGTGGCGGATCCGATGGATGGTGTGTTTGATCTCGGCGAGTTGCGCCGGGGTCACCTGACCTTCGAAGACCGAACGCTGGTTCCAGTGCAGATGTCGTTTCAGGGCCTTGTGCAGTTTGGCGCAATTCTTCTTGTCCGTGTCGTAAACGAGAACGAGATACATGGTTCAGTAATTGATGCGGTGGGGTTCGTAAGGGGCGTTTTCCAAGAGGTGCTTCACGAGCTTGTAGCAGTCGAGGCGCAACATCTGCCGGTAGGAGACATGACGGCTGAGGCGCGGATACAGGATGGTGGTTTTCAGGAGATTGTCCCACTCTTGAACGATCTTCTTCCGGGCGTCCGCCTTCAGCAGCACGCCGTTCGAGTGGGCGTGAAAATCCTTGGCGGAGATTTCCTTTTTGTCCCAAAGGCGGAAGAGCAGGCGGTCAACCAGAACCGGCTTGAAAGGCTCGACCAAGTCGAGGGCAAGTGAGAATCGTTTGCTCTGTGGGGCGTGGAGGTAACTGATGCCCGGGTAGAGCGCGGTCCGGTGCATTTGGGACACCATTTCGGTATACAGCAGAGAGTTCAGGAAGGAAACCAGGGCGTTGACCGGATTGTCGGGCGGGCGGTATCTTCGGGTGAACTTGCTGCCGACTTCGGGCAGCCATTCCGACCAGCACCGGTAATAGCTCCGGCGGGCCATGCCCTCCAGGCCCATCAGTTCTTCGGGAGATGCGGCGGCGGCCAATTGATCACGAAGGGATTCGATTTCCCGGACGGCTTCGCCGACCGATGCCCCGCGGCGGCGATAATAGTTCAGGTTGGAAAGGAGATTGCGGAAGGTCGCCGCAAGGATTTTCTGACAGATGGACAGGCGTCGCCCGCTGTCCTGATAGGAAGCGCCTTGCCGAATCACGAGTTCCCCGGATAATTGATGGGCGTGGGGAAGGTAGGTGCCGACATGGTGTCCGTAGTAATTGAAGACGTGCAGAGGGATATCTTTCTGCGAGAGGAAGGCGAGCAACCGGGTGTTCAAAGCCGTCTCGTGAAAGAGCCAGATGGCCTCCACTGTTTCAACCGGCAGGGAGAGCTTTTTGGTGACCGCCCGGTCTTCAAGCAGGGGATCGTCCTCATCGCCGGGCGTCTGATCCTCCGGCAGGTCGAGCAATTCCAGGCGAAGCGTGTTGTCTTCGCGGCGAATGCGTCCGGGCCGGGTGATGAATAGATTCATGTTTGAAATGATATCTGATCAGGAAAAGCAAAAGGCCTCGAAGGCGCAATTCCGACAATAGGGAAGCTTTTCAACAGGAGGCGGAGTCGGCCTCCGAACAACTTCGCGCGCTTCCTCGATTGCGGATCGCACTTCCCGCTCGCAGGTGTCGTCCCACGGAATGGATTTTGTCCGGCGTTGTTTCGGGTAGTGGATGCGGGCTTCTTTCGCTTCGATGCCATGGTTGCGCAACCAGGAGAGGTAGAATTTCACCTGCAACTGATCGGCCTCGGCGGGGTTCTTTCCTTTCTTCGTCTCATGCAGAATCCCGTGTTTGAATTCCGCCCAATCGATCACTCCGGCATCGCCGAGCGGGATGTCCTTTTCTTTCCGGTCAAAGGTGGTCTCCTGGATGTGTTTTCCCATCTGAACGTTCGCGTGCTCGTTTTCCAGGCGGATTCCGTTGGCGTGGAGCCAGAGTTTTCTCCGGCAGATGCGGAGGTAGGTCAGTTCGGTGGCGTTGATCGGGGGGTCCATGCTGCTCAAAAAACTCCCGAGGTTTCGTCGGCTTGGTTCTGTTCAGGGTCCCGAAAAAGATAGCCTCCTCGGGCGACATCGTAATTGCGGCCATGGCATTCGACAAAGCAGTGGGCGGAATCATCCCAACGTCGGCCCCGCAGTTGGGCTTGCTGATAATCCCGTAGCACGTCGGGTCGCCGAATGGCGAAAGGGGCGATCAAACGGTGAATCGTCCGGTTGATCGAGCGGACGCGCTCCATGCAGGCGGCGGCACTCAGCTCGCCGCGATTCCGGGCGGAAAGGCAGGCGGATCGTTCCCGCCCCAAACGCTGCCATTCTTGGAAAGCGGGGTCGGCAATGGAATCGAATATGACAAGGAACATTCCATCATCTTCGCCGAGATCTTCGATAAGCACATCCCGGACGCTGGAAAACCGGAAGCCTTGCTCGCTCGCGCCGTCACGAAGGAGGTTTAAATAGTTTCCGGAGGAAAGGCCGATCTCGATACGAAGATACTTGAAGACTTTCTCGAGCTTCGAGTGCTGGGCCGCCTCGATCCCATCGATATCCGCGTCGGTCCAGGATTCGCCGCGCAGAACCTCATGGACCCCTTGCTCGACCATGTCGATCTGGGCTTGAACCGATTCGCGGTTGGAAGGTTTGAGCACCCGTTTGAAACGCTGGCGAAACCAAGAGGGTTGTTCCTCCGGAGGATCGCTTGCGAGGCAAAAGGTGCGCACTTCCGGCATTATCCGTCCCTCCACAAGATTCCGCCCGACCCGACCGCAGCCCTGGCGGAAGTCACGCAGGTCGTTGAGTTCCACCAAGCCGCAGTCGAAGTCCAAATCCACTCCGGCCTGGACGATGCTTGTGGCGATCATGCGGATTGGCTCGCCGGACTTCAGACGATCAGCCGCTTCGCCAAGCTGTTGGCGGATATCCATCGGGCGCAGGTAGCTGGTGATCAGGAAATCCGGCGGAATCTCCAGCATTTCGGCCAACCCGCGCGCATCGCGGGCAAGGTTGAGGAGAATCAGAAGGGAGCGGTTTCGGTAGCTGCGGCCTTCCCTGTTGAGGTGAATGGAGAGGTCGTCGAGCGTGCGGATATCCGCGTGGGGACGGATGATGCGCCGCTCGTTGACGAGAGGATTCCGGGTGAACCCATCTTCCGTTGTCGCCGACAGCAGGTTCAAGGGGGGCGGGCAGTGGGGCAGATTGAGCTTTTGCGTGGCCAGAGCCCATTGCTCCTCGCTCTGGGGTGTCGCGGACATGAAGAGGACGGTGGCCTCGGTGTAATCGACCAGGGCCTGCCAGACGGGGGCGAGCAGGGCGAACTGGCGGTAACTGAGAGCCTGCGATTCGTCCATGATCCAGATCGCACCGCGCAGACCGGACAGAGAGGCGCAGCCGGATTTGTGCAGATCGCCGAGCAGACGGATCGCGCGGTGAAAAGTGGTGACGAGCAGGCCCGCATCGAGGTCGAGGCCCTGTTCCAGATCGGCCTGTCTCTGCTTTTCATCCTCCTCCTGTTCGGCGGATGGTTTGTCCCCGCGTTCCTGTCGAAGGTGATGGAGGATCAGCACTTTCCCGGGAGGGGCGAACACCTTCAGGTCCTCGAAGACCTGGTTAAGGATGGCGGTGGTGGGTGCCAGATAAAAGAGCCGGCAGTCGCGACCATCTTTTTCTTGCTGCTTTTGCGCCCACAGCATGGCGGCCCGGGTTTTTCCGAGGCCGGTCGGCGCCTTCAGGCGATAGATGCCGGGACCATGCCGACCGCCTTCAACAAGGCTGGTCTGGAAACCGGTGCGCAGTCGGTTCAAGGCATTGTCGGACGGCTCAATCTCGGGAACGGCCAACCGGCAGGTCTCGGGCTCGACGAAAAACTCATCCGGTTCCTTCTCTCCTTTTTCCTGGCGCATTGCGCTGGCGACATCCGCTTTACCAAGGCAACCCAGCAAAGTCCGGCACCAGAAAAATACTGGAAAGTATGTATCGCCTTTCGGGGGCGTTTTGATGCCGCAAGGATCGGTCTTGAGATCACTTTGCTGCAAGTGCTTTTCCAAGGTTTCGATGATGACGTCGAACGAGCACTTCGGAACTGCCTCGCCCACGAGTTGGCGGCTCGCTTCGCCATGGGTTTCCAGCCAATGGGTGATCGCGTCTCTGTGCTCTGCCAGGGTTTGGATGCGCCGCAGCTCGCCGTGGTGAGCGGCCACGACGGAAAAAGCGATTTTCGGGAGCCAGGGAAGAAGGTTGTCCCAGCTTCCCTCAAATATCTCCCGGTTCGCGGCTTCCCGGGCGAGGAGCAGGGCGATCCATGCTCCGCCGCCGGTGTGTCGGGTGTCTCTGGTTTTCGTGCCCCCGCCGCGTCGCATGCGGTCCTGGAATTTGCGCGTGTCCTTGAGGATATCGTGGGTCAGGCAAATGATCCGAACCAGCGGATCGGTGCGCCGGAACCAAGCCGGGGACAGGTTCGATGCCAGCAGTGCCCTCGTCCCCCGCCAGACCGCCCGGCTGTGTGCCACCAGATCGCTCCGTTCGTTCGGATGGCTTCTGGCAGCAGCGGTTGTCATGGGCGACCGAAGGTTTCAGTGGAGCCTGCGCAGGGGCAACAGCTGGGCCGGGCAGTTGCTCTGCCCGAAGTAAATCAGGCCGACAGGTTGTTTCCAGGCGGCTTCCAATTCGGAGGCGCCCTCCTCCCGGAGGCTGAGCCGGAAATCCAGCCGCACATCCCACAGATAGTCGAGTGGCTTCGGGCCGCTTTCACCGGGTTTCATGTATTGGTCGAGGTTCTTGTAGCGATGCTGGCCGAGAACCTGGCGATGACTGTATCCGAGCTGAATGTCCTCGACCGCAACGGCCTGCTTCGTCCACCATGCCTCGAGACAAGGCGTGTGGTCCATTTCCTCCGGATTCGAAAAATCGCGCCAAAGGCCAAGGATATTGCCGATCAATCCCTTGATCGTGCGGGGCTCGAGTTCGACGGCAGAGACATCGGCCCCTGGGACGGCCACATCGCGGAACAGGGCTCGCTCTCCCGCCAGACTGCATGCGAGAAGGGCCATAGCGGCTTACAAAATATCCCTTCCGGCGACCTTTTGGAAGCCGCCCGGAAAAATCCGCGCCCAGTCCGAAAGTTTCGTTCGAAGCGATTCCAGAGTCGCGTCGATGGATTCGTGGAGGGGCGGGCGGTGCTTGTCCGGGTCCATGAGGAGGTCCGCCGGGTTCGCGATGAAATCCGGCAGGGTTTCGCACGCCGAGCTGTAAAGCGCGAGAGGCTGCTGACCCTTCCGCATTGTGGAGACATAGCCCAGCAGTTTGTAGCCTTCCCAGATGCCGCGCAGGTAGAGGGTGTAGAGCTGGCCGATCCGTGTGTTGATCCGGTCGTCGTCCGCCATGCCGAATTTCTCGCGGGCGATGATACGGAGTTGCTTCACGTTGAAAATGCCGAGTGTCACGAAAACGCCTTCGACCAGATAATCGGTGAAGTGGGAGCCGGGCATTCCCTTCGGCGAACTGTCGGTGCCTGACTTGGGCTGGGAGAAGGCGTTGGAGATGCCACGGTTTTCGATCTCCACCTGCGTCACGGTTTTCGGCAGATAGATCAATCCCGCGCTGCCGGGAAGATTGTGGGGGAAGGCCGGGTGGTTTTCCAAACCGTTCGAGTTCACGTACCCGAAGGCGGGAATGTCGAAGCAGTGGCAGAAAAGATCCTCGCCGGTAATGGCATCGGGTTCCTTTTTGGTCTCTTCGGCGATCTGGTCGCGGACGCTTTCCAAAGCCTGACGCAGTGTCCGGGCTCCGAAAAATTCGTTCTTGCAACCCATCAGAACGGCTCCATCGACAGGCTCCGCGCCGGGTTCGATCCCATTGGAGCTGAAAAACAGGCCGTTTTTCACGTTTTGGTTGAAGCTCTCCTGGGTGATGAAAACGCGCCGATGCATGTCGGTGCGGATCGCGCCGGTTCCACCGTCCCGGTTGGGCGAACAGTCGGAGGCGCTCCAGAGAAAGAGCGTATAGAGGTATTGGGTTGCCGGATTGAGTTCGATGTTGTTCATGATTCGGATTCGTTTGTGGAGGAGGAGGAGGTGTTGTCGGATTTTGGATCCCAGCGGTAGAAGCCGAGGGAGGCGCTGTCCATGAAAAGAGTCACTTCCGGGGAGGCCGGGTTTTTCTGCGACCACAAGAATCCAAGCTCAACAGGCACGTCGGAATTCCAGGGATGTCTGCCCTGTCGTTCCGCCTTGCTTCGCAGATCAATCATCAGGGAGCGGAGTTCCGCAGGCGCGTATCGCGCGAGACTCTTCCCTCCGATCAGCAACTTGTAATCGCTGCCCCGGAGGCTCAGGCAAATGGTTTTCAGGCCCCAGCCGACGATCAACCCGTCGAGGATCGCCTGCATCTGCTCCTCGTCGTCGGTTTCGACAAAACGGGCGTAGGTTTCGGCCCGGTCTTTGAGCCAGTCGTTGAGCTTCTGCTGCGACTCGGGTTTGGTGTGCTCGTTGGGAAATCGTTCCTTCAGATAGTTAAGGATCGTCTCCTCGCGGTCTTGTTTGTCTTTCTCCATAGCGGCTTCGAGGGTTTGGATTAGGTGCTGTCCGGTTGTTTCGGTGGAATCAAAAGTCAGCCGGCGCATGGTGTTCAGGCGAAGAACCATCCCCATCGCCTGTTCCCATGCGTCGGAGTGGATGGGCTTGTGGGCCGTGTTGGCGCGGGTGAAGTATCCGCGCCACGCCATCCAGCGCTTCCGGTAGTCGAGAGGCGCGTTCGGGGCTTCGGGCGTCCGCAGGTATGCGGCGATCATCCGGCGAATCTCCCGGGATACCCAGCCTCCACCCAGAGTGTGGCCCTCCTCGATTTGTTTCAGAAAACCGATCAGACGCGGAAGGTGTGCCGGGTGATTGAGGTGAAAAAGAAGGAGAAAGGCCTGCGGGGCCTCGATTCCACGATGGACTTGAACCCAGGAAAAAACCGGCTTGTTCCCCGATCCCACATCGCTTTCGAACGCCAGAAGAAAATCCGCGATGGAAAAATGAGCGTACTGCTCTTCCCAGAAGCGGTGGGATTCCGACCGCCATGCTTCGAGATTTTTCTCCTTCTCTTGTTCGTTCTTCAGCCCGATTGCTTTGAAGTAATCCTTGCGCAATTCTCCGGTTCTCCGGATCAAATAGCGGAGATTATCGAGATAGTCCTCCAGATCAATTCCTTCCGGTTGATCGGGAAGAATGTAGTAGTGGAGATCCTCCTCGATTCGCAAACGGGTATCAGTCAGAAAGGGACCGTATCCCGGGATCCAATCTTCGAACGAATCGGGATCCGCTCCGAGCATGAGTCTGGAGTGCAGAACCGGCTTCCCTTTTTCATCCCGAAAAGGGTTGGTTGGTGCGATTCCGGTGGCGTACGTGCTGTAGGGCCGGTTGTCGAATTTCAATGACCCGATGTTTCCGGTCAGGAGGTCGTGGAATCGATTTGAAACCGGGGATTGCGACGGCTGGTTCGGAACGCCGAGAAGCCCCCCTTTCAAACGGACGCTCAACCAGTGTTTCGTGATGTCTCCGGTCGATCCGCTTCCAACGACTCTGGGGCGATCAAGCCGAATCACTTTCCCGCAATGCGTGAACGTCATTCGTTTGTCCTGCCCCAGTTGAAAAGCGCGAAAGAGAAAAAGGAAGCGAAACAGATCGGCGGAAAAAAGGTCTTTTTCGGGTGCGAGGCCCATCGAAGAGCTGTGGACGTTCAAGGAGTGAAGGGCGAGCAGAGCGTAACTGAGCGAATCGGCGGCCTGGGCCCGGTAAGGCAGCAGGGCGGATTTCTTGATTTTCTCCGAAAGCAAATCCGGATCATCGGTTTTGAAAACCGAGCATTCCTCCCAACCCAAATCAAGAATAGACTCATCCCGAGCGTCGAAGATGGCAATCAATCGGTTCCAGAATTCAGCCAAGGGCTGCCCTTTTTCCGGTGCGAGGAACAACGAGGATTCAGTGGGCATTGCTCCTATCGTCGCCTTTTTGGCATTCGGCGGATTTCCGCTGTTCACCAGCGGCACTCCGGTCTCGGTTCTTCCTGAGAAAACCAATTCCGGCTGGAATTTAACCTCGTTCGCCTTGCTTTTCGTCGGGTCGAAGCCCTCGACCTGTTCCATCCAGTGCTTCCGGTCAAACGCGATCCGTTCCATGACGAAAATGTCGTCTCCCAGGCCTCCCACACTCTCGGGATGCTCAACCGCGTGCCGAGCGTGCTCCTGTAGAACTCTAAGCAGCATGATTCATTGATGTTCGAGGTTTTCGAGAAAAGCGCGAGGAGAAACCGCTTTGATCCGGGATCGGCGAAAATCTTTGGTATTATGGGTGATAATTTGGCGGGCATGGGCCTTGAAGGCGGCCTGTTCGACTATGGAATCTTCAAGGTCGTTCATGGAACGGTGATCCACAGCGAAGAGAAAATCATCCCGGTCGAGAGGCACCACTTCGAGAAAACCGAGAAGAAAACGGAGGAATCCCCTGCTTTCGCTTTCGCCGGGCGCCGAACTCTTGGAGAGGACATAGTGGACGGTATCCAGGCAATGACAGGATAAGGCGGACCGGAAGGGATGTTTCTCCGCCCACCGCAGAACCGGCAGGGAATGCTCGACATAAGGATTGCGCCCGAGGGCAACATCCAGAAGGACATTTGTGTCGAGAAGGGCTTCCATGACAAACAGATCGTTTACCAGTATCGCATGGTTTTGCAAGAAAAAAGAGCGGGAAGATTTCGGTTTGCCTGTATCGCAGTTTCGAAGCCACTTGGGAGGGAAGAGGAAATCTCCCCGCTCGAATCAAGGCTGATCCGTCCGCTCGTATTTGTCAATGATGGCGTTGAGACGCGGATCCCCGGGATCGCGTTCGGGCATGGAGAACCTACCGGCCCAGGCATCGACGCGAGTGGACGTGGATGCATCGGTTTCCCGGAGGCCCTGTTCGACCAAAGAGGAAAGGGAGCGTTTCTCCCGGCGGGCCTTGGCCTTCGCCCTTTCGGCCAAGTCTTCATCAACCGATACTGTAAGCGTAACCTTCACTGGAACGGAATCTACCCGAATTCCTCCTCCGGTCAATCCGCTTCAATGGTGCCGAAGCCCATGGAGTTCATTTCTCCGAGTCCGCAGGCCCAGGCCAGGCGTTGGAGAGCCGGGTGCGCCTCGATCTGAGCCGAAGCCCGCCACGAACGCACCTTGGTCTCCTTGACCTGGTGGAGCCTGGTCTTTTCCGTTTCCTCCAGACGGATTTCCAAGGGCTGTTCGTCGAGCCATCGCAAGAGGGTCGTCTTGTCGGCATCTTCGGGCAGGCCCGCCCATCGTGCCGCCAGATCCGGTCGCCCACCTTCGTCGGTGATCCGCTGCCATTTGTGCCGCAAGTTCGCAATCAGCAGGGATTCGGCTGACTGTCCCTCGACGGGGCTTTCCGGAATCGCGTAACGCTTGATGCGATCACCCCGGTTTTTCCAGCTCGTGACGAAAGATGCGTGGCGGACCGTTCGCCATTTCATCTTTTGCCGAAAGGAGGGGGCTGGCATGTGGGTGGCTCCGACAACCTCGAAGACCGCGCTACCCACGCGGAGAATTCCCTCCTCCATGACCCCCTGGGAAATCGACTGAATGAATTCGGGAAGCGGCGAGTGTACGCGGCAAAAAGTGGGTCCCTCGAATCGCAGGCCGTCGCCGCCTTGTTCAACCCCGCATTCTCGATTACCTTCCACGATCTCGGTTTGAGGTGAGTTCAGAGGCGAGAATCCGAAAAGTTTGATTCGGTTCCGGAACAGGTTGCCATCGTGGACGGCCTCCGCCATCGCGGGATTCCAATTTCCCCAGACCGTGTAAATAGCGGAAGCGAGGTAGGATTGATAGGAAAAGGGCAGTACCGCTTTCTGGACTGGCTCAAGCTTGAGTACGAGATGCATGGCTGGAGCAAATCATCAAGGTGATCAAAAGGCCAGTGCAAACACGGGGAAAGCCGTCGGAATCTCGACAATCCCGCCCAATCCAAGGCTTGAGGGACCGGCGTTCCCGGTTACGATGCGTTCCATGAAAAGAAAATCCTTCCGTCAACGCGCGCTCGTGGGCGTGGTTTCCGCCGCCTTTTTTCTGCCGACACTTTCCGCCGACGATTCCGGCGACCTCGGGACGATGGCCATCCGTTCGATCACCTACGAGCTGGACGGAGCGACGCTCGAGAGCACCATTGTCTGGGACGCCGACGAAGACGACGCCCGGCCCGGGGTGCTCATGGTTCCGAACTGGATGGGCCCGACGCGCGCCTCGCTTGAGAAGGCGATGAAGGTGGCCGGGGACGACTACGTGGTGATGATGGTCGATCTCTACGGGACCGATGTCCGCCCGGCCAACCAGGAGGAGGCGGGCGAGGCGGCCGGCGTGCTGCGAGGGGACCGGGACCTCATGCGCGCCCGGATGGCGAAGGCCCTCGGGGAATTGCGCGGCCAGAAGGAACTGCCCCTCGACACCGGCCGGATCGGCGCCATCGGGTTTTGCTTCGGCGGCGGGGCGGTGCTCGAGTTCGCCCGGACGGGCGCCGACCTGCGCGCGGTCGTTTCCTTCCACGGCGACCTGCTCTCCCCCACCCTGGAGGACGACAGCAAGGAGATCCGGGGCAGCGTCCTTGTCCTCCACGGGGCGGACGACCCCTACGTACCCCAGAACGACGTCCGGGAATGGATCGGGGTGATGCGCGACACCGACGTGGACTGGCAGCTCGTCCAGTTTTCGAACACCGTCCATTCCTTCACCGATCCGCGGGCGGCGACGCCGGGCCGGGCGGAGTTCGATCCGGTGTCCTCCCGGCGCGCGTTCGAGTATATGGAGGAGTTGTTCGAGAACGAGCTGGAGTAGTGCGGCCGGTCGGGGGTGCGTGGCCGCACCGGGTCACACCGGCTTCGCCGGCGTGCCACAGGGGCGGGCGTGCCACAGGGGCGGGCGTGCCACAGGGGGGTTCCATCCCTCCGCGGCTCGAATCCCGATTGTCAAAGTCCTGCGGTTTGCTAGGGTAGGCGCATGGAAGATGCCATTGTCATCCGGAAGCTCCGGAAGGTGTTCCGCTCGGGGGCGGTCCGGGTTTCCTCGGTTCTGGCCCTGGAGGGGCTGGATCTGAGCATCCGCCGGGGGGAGGTCTTCGGGCTGCTCGGTCCGAACGGGTCCGGCAAGAGCACAACGATCAAGATCTGCCTCGACCTGGTCCGCCCGACTTCCGGGGAGTGCCTGCTCTTCGGGGAGGCGCCCGCCCGGCCCGGTTCGCGGAACCGGATCGGCTATGTTCCCGAGGCCCCCTTTTTCTACGGCTATCTCACCGGGCGCGGGCTCGTCCTGTCGATGGGCCGCTTTTCCGGGCTGACCGGGCGGGACCTCGAACGGCGGGCCGCCGGGGCGATCGCGACCGTCGGCCTGGCGGGGGCCGAGGACCGGCCGATCCGGACCTATTCGAAGGGGATGCTCCAACGCCTCGGGCTCGCCCAGGCCATCGTCCACGATCCGGATCTGGTCATTCTCGACGAGCCGACGGCGGGGGTCGATCCCATCGGCGCCCGGCAGATCTCCGACATGATCGGGCTGCTCAAATCGCGCGGCAAGACGGTCCTGCTGTGCTCCCACCTGCTGAGCCAGGTGGAGTCGGTCTGCGACCGGGTCGCGATCCTGCACCGCGGGCGCAAGATCGCCGAGGGGACGCTCGATTCGCTCCTGAAGCGCACCGGCGGGAAGCCCTCGCTCGTGTTCGAAGGGCCGGGCGATCTCGCCCGGGCGAAGGAGTTGCTCGCGCGGGAGGGGGTTCCCGCCGCCGACGGGGCGGGGGCGGTCCGCTCGCTGGAGGATGTCTTCGTGGAACTCGTGGGCGAGGGGGATGCGGATCCCGCCGCCCGGAAGGAGGTGGCCGGATGAAAGCGGCGCGCTCCCTCTGGTTGATCGGACGGCACACCTGGACGGAGGTCGTCCTCTCCCGCGTTTTCACGATTTTCGGCCTTCTCGCGGCGGGCCTGGTCGGCGCGTCGATCTTCCTCACCAATTTCCACTTCGGCTCGGCGGAGATCCGGTTCATCAACGACCTGGGCCAGGGGGCGATCTCCCTCTTCGGGTCGATCCTCGTGGTGACCCTGGGGGCGCAGTTGTTTTTCCGCGAGATCGAGCAGCGGACGGTTCTGCCGATTCTCGCCCGGCCGGTGACCCGGTGGCAGTTCCTGATCGGCAAGTTCGGCGGAACGATCGCCCCGATCCTGCTTTTCACCTTCGGGATGCTGGTCCTGGTCACCCTGCTCCTCTGGTGGCGGAGCGGTTCGCTCGCGGAGGATCCGTCGGTCAACCGGGTGACGCTGGGCGCGGTTCTCGGAGAGGCCTGGACCGCCGGGTATTTCCAGATCCTGAAGTTTCTCGTGCTGGGGAGCATGGTTTTCGCGGTGGCGTCCTTCGCGCAGTCGTTCAGCTACACGGTTTCCATGGGATTCGCGCTCTTTTTCGCCTCCCACCTCGTCCACCTGGCGGTCGATTTCTACCGGGAGGGGGAGTCCGCGTTCTCCCGGGGGCTCGGATTCTTCTTCGCCCACGTGCTGCCGGACTTCCGGATCTTCAACGAACCGGCCCCGGATCCGGACTTCGTCCGGGCGACCCTGTATTCGGGGATTTATTGCCTGGTCTATCTCGCGGTGGCGGTCGGGTTCTTCCACCGGCGGGAGTTGTAGGCCGGCGGCCTTGTTTCGATCATGTCACGGATCCCCCCGATTCTCCTTCTGCTGGCGGCCAGCCTGGCGGCGGGGGTGGCGACGCTTCCCCTGCTGCGGGCGCTCGAGCCGCCCCCGCGGGATCTCGGCGAGCTGGAGGGAATGGGGCAGACGGTCCTGATCGGAACCCTCGGCGGGCTGCGCGCGCTCGCGGCCGATTTTCTCTGGCTGCGGGCCTACAACTACTGGCAGGAGAGGAACCACGGGCTGACGGAGGCCACGACGAGGGCGGTCACGCGGCTCCAGCCGGACTATCCGTATTTCTGGATCGAGACCGCGCGGATGATCGTGTTCGACATGCCGGTCTGGCGGTTCGGACCGGACAGGAGCCCGCCGAAGAGCGTCGAACGGCGCATCCGGAGGGAGCAGGCGGAGCGCGGGCTCGACCTCCTGCGCGAGGCGGCCGGTTTTCTTCCGGACTCGCCCGCCATACCCGCCGAGATGGCGCGCATCCACTGGACGGTGCTCGACGACCCCGGGACCGCACAGGAATACTACCGCGAGGCCTACGCCAAACCCGACGCCTCCCCTCTCCACGCGCGCTTGCGCGCGGTGATCCTGATGGACATGGGGCGCGACCGCGAGGCGCTGGCCTGGCTGGAGGAGGTCCTCGCCGACCTCGAGCCGGAGACCTCGCCGGCGCAATACGCCCTGATGGTCGAATACCTGGAGGAGCTGCGGGCCGGAAGGAATCCGCGCGAGCCGGAGGCGGACGGAACCGCGTTGCCGCGCGCGCTCCCGGGGATGCCGGACGGGAACGGGTGATGTACCGGCGGTTCGGAAAGCGGGTTTTCGATGCGGCCTCCGCAGGGGTTCTGCTGGTGCTGCTGGCTCCGGCCCTGGCGCTGATCGCTCTGGCCGTCGCCCGCGCGCTCGGCCGGCCCGTGTTTTTCAAACAAGTCCGGCCCGGCCGGAACGGGGTTTTGTTCTCCATCGTAAAGTTCCGGACCATGCGCGAGGCCACGGACGAGCGCGGCGAACCTCTCCCGGACGAAGAACGCCTGGGCCGGTTCGGAGCGCTGCTGCGGTCCACGAGCCTCGACGAGCTGCCGGAGTTGTGGAACGTGCTCCGGGGGGAGATGAGTCTGGTCGGCCCCCGCCCTCTCCTGCCCCGGTATGTGGACCGCTACACGCCCCGCCAGGCCCGCCGCATGGAGGTCCGGCCGGGGATCACCGGATGGGCGCAGATCAACGGAAGGAATGCGCTGGATTGGGAGACACGCTTCGAAATGGACGTCTGGTACGTCGAGAACGTCTCCTTCGCGCTGGATCTCCGGATACTCGTCCGCACGGTGGGAAAGATCCTCCGCCGTGAGGGGATCGCCGCCGAAGGGCGGGCGACGGTGGAGGAGTTCCGGGGAAGCGCTCCCGGTGGTCCGGAGAAAGGGGGTTAGGCCATCCGCCGGAGCGGTTTGGTAAGGGCGATCTCCTCCTTTGGTGCACATCCGCTTCCCAGGCAGGCCGGGGGCGAGCAGCGGCCCGGTCAGATGTCCTCCGAAGCGCGGAAATCGACCACCGCGATTCCGGGGAGATTGTCGTAGCGCGAGGGGGTGGCGGTCAGGATTTTCAGGTCGTGGCATTTCGCGATCGCACCCTCGATGGCGGTCTCGAGGGGGAGGTCGTGCGCCCGGAGGAAGGCGGCGCAGCGGGCGATCAGGCTTTCGTCGAACGGAATGACCGGAAACGCCTTGAGGAAGCGCTCCACGATCTCCGGGTCGTCGGCCCCGGCGGAGGCGAGAAGGCGGATGCTCGTCGGCACGCTGACCGCGAAGGACGAGCGGCTGTTGGCTTCGGCGAACCGCCGGGCCTCGCCGGTGATCCCCTCGAGGGACTCCTTCCAGACGGAATCGACGAAGTCGATGTCGGCGAGAAAGTCCATGCCGGCCGGCTCAGGAGTCCTTTTCCGGGCGGTCGTGCTCGTCCGGATCGTCGGCGGCCCCGCCGCCTTCCGAATCCTCCTCGTCCTCCCAGCGCATCGTGTCGTCCTCCTCGATGGATTCGTCGGTGGTCTCGATTTCAACGAAATCCTCCTCGACGGCATCCTCCTCCGAGGCGGGGGCGATGTCGTCGTCCGCTTCGAGTTCGTAGCCCTCGGGCACGTATTCGAGGATGGAGGTGATTTCGTGGAAGAAGTGGGTCGCCCGCCCCTCGAGCAAATCGCTGTTCTGCTGCTCGCGGATCTCCTCCTCCAGCTCGTCCACGGTCAGTTTCTTGCTGAAGTCGATCAGGTCGTTGAGCATCCGCACCCGGAGGCGGGTGATGTGGTCGATGAAATCGGCGTAGGGGCCTTTCTCGTCGTCGATCACGTCGGGCAGGGCGAAGACCGGCTCGTCCGTTTCGAGAAAGGAGCCCTTTGTGCGGACCAGGCGGACGACGCCCTCCTCGATCTCCCGGTCGATTTCGAACCCGAAAAACGCGTTCTCGAAAATCTGAGGGTCGAGGTGGTATTCCTGGAGGGGCTCGAGGAGATCGATGATATGGCCGATCTGCCGGGGATCGATGATCCCGAGGCCGTCGACATCCCAGTGGATGTCGTCGCTGATCTCTTTGACCCACCAGTTCATATCGTTGCCGAGGCGGACGACGCACCAGTTCAATTTCGGATTGGCTAGGGACATTCCCCTTTCGACGAACCAAATATCCCCCTGTTGCAAACCAAAAGTGGTTGCCGCGGACGATTTTTGCCGATGACATGGAGTCCGGCCCCGCGCCGGCAACCAATGGGCAGCTTTTACGAAAGAATCTTGCGTCCGGTCTTTTTCCGGATGGATCCCGAACGCGCGCACGAATACGGCCGCAACCTTCTCCAGACGCTCAGCGTTTTCCAGGGCATCTGCCGGATGGCCGCGCGGCGCAACCAGGGGAAGGGGGGGGATCTCCGGCTTTTCGGCCTGCGCTTTCCGAACCTGGTCGGGCTGGCGGCCGGCATGGACAAGGACGCGGAGTTCGTTCCGGCCGCGGCCGCCTTCGGTTTCGGCCATGTCGAGGTGGGGACGGTGACCCCCCGCCCGCAGCCCGGCAATCCGCAGCCGCGTCTCTTCCGCTACCCGCGGCAGGAGGCGGTGGTCAACCGGATGGGCTTCAACAACCGCGGGGCGGAGGCCATGGTCGCCCGCCTGCGGAAGCTACCCCCGCCGGGGAAACGGTCCTGTCCGGTGGGGGTCAACATCGGCAAGAACAAGAACACCCCCCTCGCGGAGGCCGGGTCCGACTATCTGGCGTGTTTCCACGCGCTGGCCGGCCAGGCCGACTACCTCACGGTGAACGTGAGCAGTCCGAACACCGAGGGCCTGCGCGAACTCCAGGAAAGAGGGCGCCTCGTCGAGATCCTGGGCGCGCTCCGGCGGGCGAACCTGGCCCGGCCCGCCGGTCAAGTGCCGATCCTGCTCAAAATCGCCCCGGACCTCTCCTTCGGCCAAATCGGCGAGATCCTCGAAGTGACCGCCGAGACGGGCGTCGCCGGGGTGGTGGCCACCAACACCACCATCGCCCGGGGGGATCCGCCCCAGGGCGGCTACGAGCGCGGCGGGCTCTCCGGAAGACCGCTCCGCGCCCGCTCGACCGACATCGTCCGCTTCATCTCCCGGGAAACCGGGGGGAAGCTCCCGCTCATCGGAGTGGGCGGAATCTGCGACGCCGCCTCGGCCGCCGAGAAGCTCGACGCCGGCGCCCATCTGATCCAGCTCTACACCGGCTGGATCTACCGGGGCCCGCTCTTCGCGAGGGACCTTGCCCGCGCCCTCCGCTTCCATCAACGGGCCTGGTAAGGGGGCTCGGCGGGCGACTGCGGGGCGCACTCCGACGCGGCAGGCTTATGTCAGGCTGTTTTCCCTGCGGCGCGTCCGGAATCGTTGACTAATTATTATACAAATCGATATTTAATGGTTGCATTGTGCTTTTTCCCGTGCGACGCTCTTCAAACCGACCATGACCGAATCCGCCAGAACCGTCCCGATCAGCGGCCGTATTTCCGTCGAGGACTACGACTTTCTGATGAGCCATCCCTTCGGCGGGAAAGTGACGGCGAGCGAGAAGCTGCGGCACATGGCCTCGACCTTCCGCCGGTATCACGAGCATCTCGGCGAGTATGCGGGATGCCTCGAGGAGCTGGAGCGCCTGATGGCTCCGGCCCGGAAGAACCTGAAGCGGCTGGAAAACGAGACGGAGACGCGCTCCGAGGTGATCGACACGGCGATGAATCTGCTGCCGCAGGCCCTTGCGTTGTTGATCAGCCGGCAGGAGCGTCCTCCGGAGAAAGACGGGCTGCCGTTTCTGCTCGAAACCGAGGAAAAAGTGCTTCAGGCTGTCCTGCGGTTGGTCGAGCAGATTCTCCGGCTCGGTCTGACCCGCGACGCACCCGCCTACAACCCACGCCTCCTGGACGACCGCCTCGGTACGATCATCGAACTGGCCGGTCTTCTCTCCCGAAAAAACACAACCACACCCGAATCACCATGAACGACAGCATCAGCAACCGTATCCGCAGAATCATCACCGGCTCCGCCAGTTCCATTGTTTCGAAAATCGAGGGTTTGGCGCCGGAGGTCGTCCTCCGGCAGGCCATCGCCGAAGTGGACGGGGCTCTTGACGAGGTGAAGGCCGAACTCGGAAGGATCACCGCCCAGAAATACCACGTGACGAAGGCGATGGCGAAGCTCAACGAGGAGCACGGCCGGATCGGCGGGCAATCGGCCGAAGCCCACAGGCAGGGCAGGAAGGATCTGGTGGAGGCCGCCATATCCCGGCAGATCGACATCGAGGACCAGCTGCCCGCGCTCGAGAACCAGCTCGCGGAACTCGGCCGCCAGGAGGCGGAGCTGAACCAGGCGATCACCGGGCTCGTGGCCAAGCGCAACGAGATGGACGACGAACTCTTCGAATTCAAACGTACGCAGAGCCAGGCGGATTCTTCCGGAGCGGGCGAGGAGGACGGGTCCTCCCGTCCGTCCGGCGCGGCCGCCAGGGCGGGGCGCGCCGAGCGGGCGTTCACCCGCGTGCTGCAGGATGCGACCGGTGTCCGCCGCGGGGCGATCCAGGCGGGTTCGGCCGAGAGCGGCAAACTGGTGGAACTGGCCCATCTCAACAAGAGAGCGCGGATCGAGGCGCGCATGAAGGCTTTGGAGGCGGGCGAATAGAACCGCGGCCGGCTTCCGCGTCGAAATCCCCGGTGTCGTCGTCGAATCCCCCCCCGAATCCCCGTGTTTTCCCATTACATCGCGCCTGAGAACCTTCCGTTCGCGATCGCCCTGGGTTTGTTCTTCCTCATCGGCGCGGTCCAGATGCTGAGCCTGTTGACCGGCGTAAGCCTCTTCGGATGGATCGACGACCTGCTCCCGGATTTCGAGGGAGCGGATTTTGATCTACCCGAAGCGGGCGCGGACGGATGGGGCGGGGCGGACACGGGGCCGGGGGGAGCCGATTCCCACGGCTGGCCGTTGGAAGTGTTCGCCTGGCTGAACTTCGGCAGGGTTCCCTTTATCATCAGCTTTCTTCTTCTGCTCTTCCTGTTCGCCTTTTTCGGCTACAACCTTCAGCTGGTGCTCGCCCGTTCGGGGGCGGGTTTGCTGCCGGCGGTGGTGGCGGCGCCCGCGGCCTTCGCCCTATCCATCCTGCCGCTCAAGTGGGGCAACCGCCTTCTCGGGCACGTTCTGCCGGGGGACGAAACCAGCGCGGTCTCGCGCCACAGCTTCGTCGGCCGGGTGGCCACCATCACCATCGGCGAGGCCACCCACGAACGCAGCGCCGAGGCGAAACTCAAAGGCCCTCTGGGGCGCACGCACTACATCATGGTGCGCGCCGACCGGGAAGACCGGCGGTTCCCCCAGGGGGAGTCCGTGCTGATCGTCGGCAAGGAGGATGGCTGCTTCACCTGTATCGAGGTCAACAATCCCCATCTGGGCGCCGCACGGACCACGGGGCCCGGCTGAGCCTTCCGGCCCGCGCCGCCCCCTTCCGGTTTTCCTTTCCACAACAACAACCAACAAAACCACAACACACCACCAGCCATGGCCGACATAGTTATCTGGGTAACCATCGCGTTCTTCGCTCTCGCCGTCTTCGGGGCGGTGATCGCGCGCCTCTACCGCCGCTCCTCGAAGGAGACCGCCTTTGTCCGCACCGGCATGGGCGGCGAGAAGGTCATCCTCGACGGAGGTTGCATCAAGCTGCCGGTCTTCCAGGACATCATGCCGGTGAACATGCGGACCCTGCGCCTGCAGGTGGACCGCAAGAACGAGGAGGGGTTGATCACCGCGGACCGCATGCGGGTGGACGTCACCGCCGAATTCTACGTCCGGGTCCGGCCCGAAACCGAGTCCATCGCCAAGGCGGCGCAGACGCTCGGGGACCGCACCCTGCAGCCGGAGATGCTGAAGGAGTTGCTCCAGGGCAAGTTCGTCGATGCTCTCCGCGCCGTCGCGGCCGGCCTCACCATGGAGCAGTTGCATGAGAAGCGCGGGGAGTTCATCCAGTCGGTCCAGTCTTCGGTCAGCGAGGACCTGCTGAAAAACGGTCTGGAACTGGAGTCGGTCTCGCTGACCGCCCTCGACCAGACCGGCCGCAGCTATTTCAAGGAGGACAACGCGTTCGACGCCCAGGGCCTGGCGAAGCTGACCCACATCACCGAGGCCAAACGCGAGGAACGCAACCGGATCGAGCAGGAGACGCGGGTCAAGATCGAGACCAAGAACCTGGAAGCCGCGCGCGAGAGCTTCCACATCAAGCGCGACGAGGAAATGGCCCGTCTCGACCAGGAACGGGAGGTCGCCTTTGCCAGCGCGTCGCAGCAGGCCCTTGTCGCCACCGAGCGCGCCACCCGCAAACGCGAGGCCGAGGAGGCCCGCTATATCCAGGAACAGAAGGAGAAGGAGGCCTCCATCGCGGCCGATCAGTCGATCAAGGAGCGCGACATCCAGGCCAGGCGCCAGGTGGAGGAAGCCGACATTCTCCGCCAGCAGTCCGTCGAAATCAAGAAGCAGGACTCCGATATCGCGGTCGCGCAGAAGTCCGAGGAGCAGTCCGAGGCCGAGGCGAAAGCCGCGAAGGCCCGCGCCCTCTACGTGCAGGAGGAGGAGAACGTGCTGACGGTCCGGGAGACCGCGGTCGCCAACCGTGACAAGGAGATCGTGTTGATCAAGGCCCGGGAGAGCGCCGAGCGGGAGGCGATCGACATGAAGGTCGCCGCCGAAGCCGAGAAACAGGCGGCCATCGACAAGGCCGAGGCGGTGGTCACCGGGGCCAAGGCGGACGCCGAGAAAATCCGCATCGTGGCCGAGGCCGATCAGAAGCGCCTCGAGGTCGAGGCCTTCGGGGAGAAGGCGATCAACGAAGCCAAGAACATCCTGAGCGACGAGGTGATCGGTTTCGAACTGCGGAAGATTCTCGCCGAGGTGGCCCCCCGGATCATCGAAGCCAGCGTCAAACCCATGGAAAAGATCGACAGCATCCGCATTGTCTCCGCCAACGGATTCAACCTGCCCGGATCGAACGGCGCCAGCGGAACCCATGGGGAGGGCGGCGGAGGTTCCGCCTCCGGCGGCGGCATGCCCAACCAGTTGATGGAGTCCCTGCTCGCCTACCGGATGAACGCCCCCGTGGTGGACAAGCTCCTGAAGGAACTGGGGATCGACGCCTCCACGCCCGGCGGGCTGACCTCCGGACTCGAAGCCGCCCTCGATCCCGGCGAAGGCAAACCGGAGGACCCGCCGGAGCCGGACGGTCCGGAACCCAGGGAGTAGCGCGCTCCCGCCGGCGCGGCGCCGGCCGCGCCGGAAATCTCCGGTCGCCCCACAACTCGAAGCGCCATTTCGCGTCGGACGGGTCCGAGCGGGGATCCCGGAGGCACCGGGATGGCACAAGCACTCCATTGGAAGAAGGAAGCGCGGAGGCGGCAGCCGCCTGTTCCCCGTAGTCGCATGACTTCAGTCGTGCGACCCCGGTGGTGGCTCCGGACCGGACGGCGCCCTCCTCGGCGCGCTACGATCCGTCCGGGTTTCCGTCCTTACCTTTCTTGCCCGCTCCGCCCTTCTTTCCGGCCGCCTTCTTCTTTTCGGCCGTCTTCTTTTCCGCGGCTTCCTCCACGACGCCGGACCAGGCGGCGCGGTTGCCCCGGGCATCGACGGCCTCCAGGAACAGGGTGGCCCCGGGGGTGGCGGCGCCGGCGGGCAGGCTGAACCTCTCCCTGCGGCTGTCGAAGATGCCGTCGCGGGGCAGCAGGGCGCGCGATTCGGAGCCCTCGAGCCGGTAGGAGACCGAGGTGATGATGCTGAAATTGTCGCGCACGGCGAAGGCGAGGGGTCTCTTCGGCGAGGGCGGAACGATTTTCGGCGGCTGGTTGTCGATCAGGATGAGATTTCCGCGGGCCTCCGTCGTCCTGGCCATCTCCGGCGGATTGCTCATGCGGTCGCTCGCGTGGATGCGGGGCTCGTAGTAGCCCGATTCGAAGCCCGCGACGTTGAGCGAGAGAAAGGGCTGGTCGAGATCCTCGCCGAGAAGGAGCCAGTCCTCCCCGCCGAGACGGCGCAGGGAAACGCGGAAGCGCAGTTCGTCGTCGTTCGGATCGAAGGCCTCCCATACGATGGAGAGCCAGCCGCGCTCCTCGTGGATGACGAAGGGCTGCTGCTGGCCGGAGCCGTTTGAATTTCTCGCATTCTTTCCGTTGCCGCCGTTGCCGCCCTCGCTGAACAACTGGGGAAGGGTCGCCCGGTCCGGCGACTCGGGCGGCGTCGGGATCAACTCGAGGCGGACGGGAAGACCTTCGATGCGGCGGAAGCCGGGGGCTTCGTTGGGGAGCTGGTAGAACAACTCGACCCGGCGCACGGCGGCGGCGGGCGAGGCGAACCGTCCGCGGAACTGGAAGAAACGGCCGGGGCGGCTGGCCACTTTGTCGTCGTCGAGGGGGGTCCACGCGCCCCAGGATTCGTCGGGCCGGGAGCGGTTTCCGGAGCGGGTCTCCCACTCCACCTCCCCGAGGCCGATCCCGGCGGGGACGAGGGCGCCCCAGCGGACTTTCTGTCCGGCGTCGAAGACGTCGGAGGTGTACAGCCCTTCGGGCTCCGGGTCGTAGGCGAGCCGGTGCACGGAGGCCGGATTGCTGGTCGCGATCCAGGCGGAATCCGCGCCGACCGGCTCGATGGCGGAGACTTCGCCGCCGCCCGGGCTCTCGGCCAGGAGGCTCCAGTCGAAACGATCGGCGAAGCGGTAGAGGCGGCCCCGGGTGTCGCTGCCGATCCAGAGTTCCCCGCGGGAGCCGGCCGCCGAGAAGATCTTCTCCTCCGATCCGATCAGGAGCGCTTCGACGAACCCGTCCTTCCCGATGGCGAAGATCCCGGAGGGGAGCCCTTCGGGCGCGTTCGAGGCGTCCGCGCCGTTGCCGCTGCCGGCGTTGCCGCCGTTGCCGCTGCCGTCGGAGGGCGGGGAGCCGGTGGAGTCGGAGCGGTAAACGGCTATGCGGACCGATCCTTCCTCGCCGGGGAAGATTTCGCGGACCTCGGCGGCGCCCAGCTCGACCAGGGTCTCGGACCGTCCGTCGGCCGAACGGCGGTGGAGATGCCCGTTCGGTCCCGTGGCGTAGTAGAGGGTGCCGTCCCGTGCGTGGGCGAAGCTCGAAACATGAACCGCGCCCGCCTCGACCACGAC
Organism: Puniceicoccaceae bacterium; assembly: GCA_046541615.1. Lineage (GTDB taxonomy): Bacteria > Verrucomicrobiota > Verrucomicrobiia > Opitutales > Puniceicoccaceae > Puniceicoccus. The sequence continues at coordinate 47,160 of JBKHCX010000001.1, read as the reverse complement.
TTCGGGCTCGCCGCCGGCCTTGAAGTCCGCCGGCAGGCGGATGATCCGTCCGGGCGCCCCGGTCGCCACGAGGAGGGCGCCGGGGTCGGCCGGATCGGCCTGGATCGACCAGACGTAGCGGGAGTCCAGGGTGGTGTAGATTTCGGGAAATCCGTTGTCGGGCGAGAGCCGGTAGATGCGGCCGTCGGGCGAGGATCCGGCGTAGAGGCGGCCGTCCCCGTCCACGTGGATCGCCCGGAGCAGCGGGGCTTCCGGATCGAGGACCTTCTTCATCTCGCCGGTTCGCGTGTCCATGCGGAACACCGCCCCGGGCCCGCCGGTGGCCAGATAGAGCGAACCTCTCCCGCCGGGGGCGAGATCCCACACGACCGAGCCCTCGGGGGGGCGGAAGCCGGCGCCGAGGGTCGGACCGGCGCCGACCGCCCCGTTCCAGTGAACGGCCGCGCCCTCGAGGCCGCCGTCGCTGAGCACGGAGTATCCTTCGAAGACGTGGCTGTCGGTCCGGATCGCCTCGGCCGTCGCGGCCGCGAGAAAGCCGGCCAGAAGCAGGAAGGGGCGGAAAGGGAGTATCGGTGGTTTCATCTTCACGGTTCGGTTTGGAAATCGATCCGGGCGCTTCCGCTGAAAACGCCGGGCACGGGGAGGGAGGTTTCCCAGACGACGCTCTCCCGGAGAAACGTGTCGCCCGGTTGTTCCAGGGAGGTCTGGTAGAGGCGCAGGACCGAGGGGGGGAGGTCCTCGAGGTTGCGCCCGCCCAGGCGCAGGCCCGGGTTCGGGCGCAGGAGCTGGACGTGGATGGCGTCGTTGGGTCGCAGCCGGCGGATCTCGCTCAACAGATCGGACAGCGGCCGGCCCGGGTCGCGGGCGGCCAGCCGGTCGTAGGAGCGCAGGGAATCGGCGTCCGCCACGAAGACCGTGTACTCGCCGGCCTCCGCGGGCACGGGTATCTCCACGGAGTGGTCGGCCATGCCGCCGTCCCTCAGGCGGGTCCGCACGCGCAGGCCCACCGTCTCTCCCGGCGATATCCGCGCGGATTCGAGGCGCACCCCGTGCAGGATCTGCCGCCGCTCGACGTTCTCGGTGCGCAGGTCGATCTCGACGGACTCGAGCCGCGGAAATTCCTGGGCGCCGTTCAGGACCAGGTCGATGATTTCCGCGAAGGAGAAAAGGACTCCCATCGCGCCATTCGTTCCCACCCCGCTCCGGGAGTGCCGGACCGGGTCGTGGCCTTCGAGGGACAGATCCAGCGTGCCGTGGAGCGTGGCCTCGGCGGGACCCTCGCCGGATGCGAAGACGGTCTGGGCGGCGTAGATCAGGGCCATCACCGGGGTGAAGAGCCGGTGTTCGGCGAGGCTGCCGGTGACCGGCGACCCGGCGAAGGAGTCCGAGCGGACCCGGATCGGGATCATGTAGGGCAGGCGGCCGATCTCCCCCTGGATGCCCGGCGCGCTGTCCTGCCAGAGGGTGCCCACGACCTCGCCGATGTTCGAGAGTTTGAAGCTGATCCGGTAGTTGGAGACGACATCGACGATCTCGGCGGAGGCCACCGGCAGCTCGACCGACCCCGCGCCGAGCATGGGGTGGCCGAAGGCGAGAAAGCGGTCCCCCGACCGGCTGGTGATCGTGCCGACCCCCCCGATCCGGATATCGCCGGTGGCCAGAACGACGGCCAGGGGCGAGCCCGCTTCGAGCGACGGCGGGCCGTCGGCGGCGCCCGCCCGCCCGGAGCCCCCCGCCGTGGGGCGCAGCCCCCTTTCGGCCAGCCACGGGCCGACGGCCCGCAGAACCTCGGGGGAAACGCCGGAGGCCAGCAGCGGCAGGGGCAGCGGCAGCGGCGAAGTCTCTTCCCCCGGGCCCGTCGGTTCCGCGGAAAAGACGGACGGAAGGCCGAGGTCCACCGTCTCCGCGCCGCCGCCGCCGGATGTCCTCCGGGCGCCGCCCTGGCTCCGCCGGTAGGGCTGGTCGGGCTGGTCCAGGAGCGGCTCCATCCACTCGATCGGCGTCACTCCGATCAGGGTTTTCTCCTTCGACCAGGGGAAACCGTAGGCGTACGCGCCGGCGAGCCGTCCCTTGATGTACACGGGGCTCCCGCTCATGCCGGAGACCGGGCCGGTTCGGGTGTTGATCTCGTCGCCGGCCCGGCAGAGGAGGATGGGCATGTCCGGGCCGGCGAAGGAATCGAGCACCCCGACGACCGTCAGCGGAAAGCTCTCGACCTCCCGCCCGGAGACCACCGTTTTCCACACGCCGGCGTCGCCGGGCTCGATCTCGGCGAGGGAAATGGTTTCGCCGGTCTCCCCGCCGCCGGCCGCTTCGCCGGACGAAGGCGCGGAAGGGTACAGGAGCAGGGGAGTGAGCGCGAGGAGCAGGCGGATCATGGGGACGGCGCGGCGAGGGGAGCGGCGGCCTCCGCTTCCGCGGAAACGCCGAACTGACCGCTTTGGGCTAGGCTGGAGAGAAGGATGAACATGGCGTAGAGGACAAGGAGAAGACCGCCCTCCATCCGGCTGACCCGCCGGTGGGAGACGACGAACCAGGCGAAGACGATCGTGAAGAGGATGAGAGACGGAATCTCAACACGAACGAGAAGAGAGTCAATCGGGAAGGGGATCACGGTTCCGACCACTCCGCAAATGAGTACGATATTAAAGAGGTTGGAACCGATGATGTTTCCGACGATGATTCCGCTCTGCCGGCGGACGGCGGCGGCGATGGTCGCGCCGAGTTCGGGCAGGCTGGTGCCGACCGCCACTACGGTGATGCCGATCAAGGTTTCGCTGACGCCCATGCGGGAGGCCGCCTCCGTCGCCGAATCGACGAGCAGATCGGCGCCCGCCCACAAGAGGGCGGATCCGGCCAGGATCAGACCGACGCAGGCGCCCGCGCTGCGCACCGGCGAGGGGATCTCCTCCTCGATCTCCTTACCGATCCGCGACTCGCGGGCCGTCCGCGTGATCAGGCAGAGGTAGGCGGCCGTCACAACGAGCAGGAGCACCCCGTCGATCCGTCCGATGCCCCCGCCGAAGACGGCGAGCAATCCGAAGAGAACGGTCACGGCGAGGAGGATGGGCACCTCCCAGCGAATCAACCGGTAGTGGACGCCGATCGGGGCGATCAGGGCCGCGGATCCGAGGATCAGGCCCATGTTGGCGGCGTTGCTGCCGACCACGTTCCCGATCGCCAGACCCGGCTGGTCGCGCAGGACCGCGACCAGGGCCGTGAAAAGCTCCGGGGCGGAGGTGGCGATGGAGACGACCGTCAGGCCGACCACGACCGTGGGCACGTTCAGCCGCAGCGCGAGGCTCGACGCCCCGCGGCAGAGCCAGTCCCCTCCGACCAGAAGGAGGCACAGTCCTGAAACGATGATCAGGACGAGCACAAGACCGGGAAGCCCGCTCGTGTTGAAGAGGGTGGAGAAAACGCTCATCGAAACGGGGCACCAAAGCGTGCCGGAGACTGATCCGCAAGACAAAGCGTCACACCCGCTCCGCCGACCCCGGCAGCCGGGGAAGCCACTCATGCTTGAGCCGCATCAGGCGGAAGGGGTCGTCGCCGGGGCGGACATAGCGCCGGCCGGGAAACCGGTCCGAGAAAGCCGCCTCGAAGCCCGCCGCCCGCGCCTCCAGCCGGGCGGTCCGCCCCGCCACCGCCCACGGGAAGCAAAGAAGCCGGGACGGCCTGCCCAGCTCCGCCTCCAGCGACCGGCGGCACCGTTCCAGATCGGCGCGGACCGCCGCCGCCGCCTCGCCCGGGGTCTCCGCCCTGCCCTCTTCCTCGAGCCAGGCGCGCGCCTCGGCCATCCGCGGGCGCATCACCCGCCGCGGCGCCCCCGCCTCGCCTTCCCCGATGGGCCGGATCCGGCCACCCTCCTCGACCACCGGACGCGACAGGAGCGGGGTTGCCGCGATGGCCTCGGCCGTCCATCTGCCGACGGGTTCGGACCCGACCGGCACCCGGGCGTGGGCGAAGGTGTGCGCCTCCACCTCGACGACACCCTCCTGGTCGAGCGCGCGGAGTTCGTCCCAGCGGGCGAACGGCTCCGGGCCCGCGTCCACGGCCTCCGCCGGGGTGTCCGGGCCGGCCTCCGGGCGAAGGCCGCCCGCCGTGGAAACCCGGCCCGGGATCGCAAAGGTCACCGCGCGGAAATCGCAGGCCCGCAGGAGAGGGGCCGCCACCGTCCAGACCGACGACCAGGCGTCGTCGAAGCACAGCAGCACGCATCGCCCGGGCACGGAGTCGCGCCCGGCGACGATCTCCAGAAACTCATCGACGCCCGGGGTCCGGTAATCGTGCCGGGCGAGGTGCTCCAGAAACGGACGCAGATAGGCCGGCGTGACCGAATGGAAGTGGAAGACCGGCAGGATCGAAGACGGGAGCCCGCCCCCGAAGACAAAGCGGGGGTAGCATCCCAGCAGGATATCGGCGATCGCCCGGCCTCTCCGCGAGCGCTCGGTCCAGGGAATCCGCCGGCTCACGCCGCCCGCCCCCCCCGGTCCGGATCCCCGGGCTCCCGGAAAACCTCCAAAAGACAGTCGCGGAACCGGTCGAAACCGAACCGCTCGTCGAACCGTTCCCTGCCGCGCGACCCGAGGCTGCGCCGCAGGGCCCCGTCCCCGGCGAGCGCCCCCATGGCTCCGGCGAGCGCTTCGGCCGTCGGCGCGACCAGCCGGGCGGTTTCGGCGTCGAGGACCAGCCGGTTCGCCTCCGTGTCGGTCGCCAGGATGCAGCGTCCGGCGCGGAGGTAATCGAGCACCTTGAGGGGGGTGTTGCTGCCCTCGAGCCGGGGCGAGACGAGGACATCGCAGGCCGCGAGGAAGTCGGGAACCTCGTCCGGCGGGATCGACGGGATATGGAGAAGCCGGTCGGCGAAGCCGCCCTCTTCGCCCAGCCGCCGGATGGCCTCCGACTGCTCCGCGCCGCCCACCAGCACGACCCGCAGGCGCTCGTCGCCCGGGAGCGCGCGGCGGACCGCCTCCAGAAACAGCGGCACCCCCTGGTAGGCCGCGAACGAGCCGATGTAGGCGAAGACCACCCCCGCCCGGCCGGCCGGCAGCCGCTCCCGCCACCGCCGGGTCCGCGCGGGATCGGGTTCGCGGTCGCTCGAAGGCACGTCGTCGATGACGCGGACCCGCCCCCGTCCCCCGTAGCTCCGGGCCTGCCCTCCGAGGCCCGGTCCGGTCGCGATCACCACATCGGCCCGCCGGCAGACGAAGCGCTCGACCGCCCGATAGGCCCCCATCACCCCGTCGCGCGGCCGCGACCCCGTCCGGTGGGAGGCCGGATCCGAGTGCTTCTCGAAGACGAACCGCGCCCCCGTCAGCCGGGCGATGCCCCAGGCGGGCAGCCCCATCTCCTCGATGCCGTGGACGGTGGAGCACCGGCGGGGCACCGCGGCGAACAAGGCCCGGAAGGCGATGAGGAATCCGAAAACCAGCTTGGCGAAGGAAGGTCCGATGGCGACCGACCGCACCCCCGGGATCCCGGGCACCCGGTGGATACGGACGGGATCGGGAAGCGCGGCCTCCGCCCCGAACGGCAGCGTAACCACCTTGACCGGTACACCCGCCCGCCCCAGCGCGCGCAAGAAGGCGAGCACCCGGATCGGCGAGCCGCGGGCATCGAACAGCGGCTGCGCGCAAAGCGTGAGGATCGGCTTCATCGCGGCGTCCGCAGCGACGGGCTGGTCCCCGCCGGTATTGGCTCCGGCTCGCCCGGGCTTGCATCCGCGGCTCCGTCCCCCCGGAGCCGGCGCGCGCCGCATCCGGACAAGAGGATGCCGGGGGTCGCCCGGACCACTACGGGCGATCCGAACAAACGGGTCAGCCCGGCCCGGCGGAAGAACCCTTCGGTCGCGCGCAGCAGAGCCGCCGAACCGGTCATGCGGTGGAAGACCATGGGCAGGAAGAACTGCGGACGGAAGACCACCTCGCCCGCCCCCGCCCGGAAGAAGGCTTCGCGAATCCGCCGCCGGTTGAACACGGCGTACGGGCGGGTGTCCTTCTCGAAGGCTTTTTTCAAGTGGAAGAGCAGATGCGACAAGGCGTTGAACCCGCGGACATCGGGATAATCCACGATGACCGCCCGGCGGGCCACCCGGCAAAGTTCGCCGATCAGCCGTTCCCAGCGGGTTTCGTGGGTCACGAGCCGGAAGGCGGTGACCACGTCGAACGAATCGTCCGCGAAAGGCAGCCGGAGAAGATTTCCGGTCTCGAAGCGGTAGGCGCCGGGGCCGAGGATCCGGTCCGGCCGCGCCCGGCAGGTCTCGTCGCTGGCGAAGATGGTCACCTCCCAGCCCAGATCCTTGAAGACGGGCGCGATCTGCGCGTGCCCGCCGCCCACGTCCAGAAGCGATCCCGGCCCCGGCACAACCTCCCGCGCCAGCTCCCGGGCCAGAGTCCCCTGGCGTTCGAGAAAACACTCCCCCACCTGCCCGGAGAAACGGCGCGCGTAGCGGTTGGTCGCGGACTCCAGATCGCTCCGGTCGGACTCGCCCGGGCCGGGCGACCGCCGGGGCGGATCGATGTCCAGCGGACTGCGGCGCAGCCGCCATTGCCGCCCGAAGGCCTCGCGCAGCGGGGCGCCGGCGGCCACGGGCTCCAGCTCGCCGCGCCGCGCCCGCAGAAACCCCGCCAGCGCCGGTCCCTCGGCGGGGCCTTCGAAATCGGGGCCGCGGACGCCGGCCCGGAACGCGAAACCCTCGTCCCCGGCCAGGGGCAGCGGATCCGATCCGTCGAGCCGGGGAACCGCGCGGAAGCGTTCGAAGACCGCCCCGGAGAACGGTCCGGGGCCGCCGGAGGCCGGGCGGTTCGCCGAATCGCCCAGAAAGAGGCCCGGCGGGGCCTCGGCGAGGATCCGTTCGAGAACCTTGCCCCGGGCGCCGGTCCACTTGCCGAACCCCCAGGGCACGATCACCACGCCGCCGCCGCGCGAGACCTCCCCGGCCATCGCCGCCAGCGACCCGTATTCGGGCTCGGCTCCGATGACCAGGATCTCGAGGTTCTCCTCCGTGACCCACTGGACGCCCCGCACGAACACCGCCGAGCGGCCGCCCTCCAGCCGGAGCCGGAGCCCCCGCCCGTCCCCCTCGAACGGCTGCCGCGCCGCCTCCAGATCGGCCCGGAACCGGTCCCAGCAGGCCGTGCGCTCGGTGTCGAAGACCACTCCCGCCAACGAACCGCCCGAGCGGGCGGCGACGTCCGAGAGCCGGGCGCGGAAGCGCTCCGCGTCGAATCCCGGATACCAGTGGAGGTGCAGATCAAACAGGGTCACGGCAGCGAGGATTCATCCACGTAGAGGGTCTCGCCGCCCTCGGCGAGATCCGAAACCACCCGTTCCCCCTCGAACTTCGGGTTCCCCTCGTAGGGCTCGAGGACGAGCGGATACTCGCGCCCGATCTCGCGGCGGAAACCACGGAGCACGCGCTCGTCGCGGATCACCCAGTGGGCGACGAGAATCTCCCCCTCCCCGCCCGTCTCCGGCATCTCGTCGATCCGGTAGCGGTACACCGCCAGGGCGGATTCGTAGGGGAGGACGTCGGCCGGGCGCGGCGTGCGCGTCTTTTCGAGCAGCACGCCGGTCGCCCGGAAGGATTCGGGCGGCGGCGAACCATCGCCGCCGCCGGGCGGCGATTTCTCCGAACCCCCGGAGCCCCCCTCCGGAAAGACGAGGACATCGGGAAAGAGATCCGGCCGGTCGTCATCGGTCAGCCTGGTCCAGGCCTCCACCGACCGGTGGTCCTCCGCGAAGCGGCCGACATAGATCTCGGCCTGCTCGTAGTTCCCGTGGGGCATCGGCCCCGACACCCCGAAGAAGCGGGAATGGTTCGACCAGCGGGGATAGTAGGTCCGGGCGCCGTCGATGCCCGGCGCCCCGGTTATGTTGACGATCCACCGGTCCGCCGCGCCTTCGGGCAGGATGTTCCGGTCGGCGGCGAAGAACATCAGATTGCGGTGCCGCCCGTCGAAAACCCAGACGAGCCGGCGCTCGTGCGGGGAGAGAGAGGCCCAGCAGCCTCCCGCATAAACGTCGAACTCGAGCGTATCGAGGTTGACCAGCCCGCCTTTCGGCGCCGCCGGGAAGAGGCCGCCCGCGTATTCTCCGCTCCGGCCCAATTGGAAATTGTCGCGGGCGACGGGGTGGTCCCAGACCAACTCGCGTTCGCCCGGCCGCTCCAGCGGGAACCGGCTGACGCGCGAGACGTTGCCCCGCTCATCCATCGGTCCGTCGCCCGCGTACACCCAGACCTCGCCCGCCGGATCCTCCCACACGTCGAGCGCCAGGCCCGGCCCGAGGCGGACCGGATCGTCCCCCATCCAGTCCAGCCGCATGATGCCGCCGGAACGGTCCGAGAGATCGGTGTAAACCACGGCGCCGCCGTCGGGGGAAAGCAGCGGCTTGTTGTAGTTCGGACGGCCCTCGTGCAGCACCCGCACGCCCCCGCCGTCCCTGCTGTCGTAGCCCATGAGCACCACGTTCCCGGTGGCGGCGTGCCAGTCCGTGCCATCCCCCACCTCGCGGATCCAGACCGCCCGCAGCGCGCCCCCCGCCAGCTCCTCCGGCGGAAGCAGCTCGTCCGCCGCGCCGGTCGGCGCGGCGGCCTCCCGCCCGCCCGGCCGATCCGGGCATCCCGCCAGAACCATCAGAAAAACAAGGCAAACCGGGCCAGCGGAGATGGAAAACCGAAACTTCATGGACACGCTTGGAAAATGAAAAGGATTGGCCGCCGGTTCAACCGGAATCGGGACGGAAGTCACCCGGCCGCGGAGCCGCCCGAGCGCTCCGGACGGTCAGTCCCGCCCGCGGGGGGGAGGCGGGGCCTCCGCCGCCGCCGGCTCCATCGGTTCGAGGAAGCGGATGGAATGAGCCACGGGCGCCATCACGCCGCCGCTCTCGAGATCGTCGATGCGTTTGACCGTGGAGAAGCGGGGATCGACCTGCGAAAAGGCCAGCAAGCCGCGGTCTCCGGCCTCCGGAAGGAGCAGGGTGAAGCGCGCGAACATGCGGATTCCCTCCGGGTCGGCGAAGGAGGCGAGGCAGACGAACGCCTCGGACGGACCGACCCGCGTCAGAAAGGGCTCGTTGACGCGGACATCGTCCCAGCCGCGGAGGTATTCCTCTTCGACCTTCCGGCGCAGCTTTCCCGCCGTCTGCCAGAGGCGCTCGTTCCCCTCGGCGCCGGGCAGGGAAAACGGGAAAATCCGCAGATTCTCGGCGAGCCGCATGTCCGGTCCCGCGAGGCTGAGCTTCAGGATCTCCGGCACACCCGGCGACTGGTATTCGATGTAGAGGTTCTCGGTGCCGCGGGGCGCCGTGAAAGAGAAAAACGGGGGGCGGGCGTCGATCCCCTGCGCCTCGAGAAAGTCCCGGTCCACCAGGAGCACCCGGCCCTCCGGCGAGCGTACGGTGATCGAGCGGGATTCGACCGGTTCCTCCTTCGCCAGCGGGTCGCCGAGGGATCCCCGGCCCATCCCGAAGACACCCGGCGCGGACGGAGCGGCCGCGCTTTCGAGCGACGGCGGCCAGTCCGTCTCGAGGAAGGCCCGCTCGTAGTATTCCCGCTTGCCGCGCAGGAGAGAGCGCGAGTAGCGGGCGTCCGGACCGAAGTCGCGGAGCGTGAACCGGTAGGCCATCAGCCCGGGGGCCTCCTCCGTCTCCGCGTAGAGGAGGTATTCGAGCCGCACCTCCGTCCGCTCCTCGGTCGCGGCCAGGTAGGACAGGCCGGCCCGATCGCTCTCGGCCCCGGGCAGGACGTTGTACACAAACTCCGGGAAGCGGGCGCGCAACCGGTCGATCACCTCGAGAACGACCCGGCGGGGCTGGCGCAGATCCGGGTAGTGGTGGATCTCGATCCGCTCCTCCCAGTCCCGGTCGTCCGAACCGAAGGGATGGAAGACCTGGACCTCGCGCCCCGGCGAGCCGGTCTCCCGCGCGAGGAGAAAATCCCTGCCGCCCAGGAAAATCTCCCGGGCACCGGCCGTTCCGGCCACGGCGACCCAGGAAGCAAACAAAAGGACCTTCGCAACTCTCACAACAGCTAGATTGGCGGATCGCCGGGCGGAACGGAACCAGAAAACACCGCGCGGAATCGCGCTTGTCTCCCCCCCCTTCCTGGCTCCAAGCTTCCGATGCCATGAAAACTCATCCCCTCCCCCCGCGGAACGGCTTCTCGGTTCTGAAGTTTCTCTTCCTTCTGGCCGCCGTCCTCGTCGTCGGTCTTCTCGTCTTCCTCACCTTCTTCCTCTCGCCGGCCGCGAAGTGGGCCGCCAACCACCATCTGCCCGGGATCCTCGGCGCCGGGGCCTCCGTCGAAACCGTGGAGATCAGCCTCTGGACCGGGGAGATCCGGCTCGGCGGAGTGCGAATCGCCGATCCCTCCGACGATCCGGAGGCGCCGGACCTCCTCGCCCTCGAGGAACTCGTCATCGACATCGACACCGGCTCCGTTTTCGGGGACACCGTGCGCATCCCCGAAGTCCGGCTCGTCGGTCCGGCCCTCCACGCCAGCCGCTCGGCCGACGGCACCTTCTCTTTCGAAAGACTGAAAATCATGCGGCAGGCGGAGGAGCCCGGGGAGGAGGACGCCGACTCCAAAGGCGCGGGCAAGGCGGTCCGGATCGATGTGGTCTCGGTCGAGCGCCTGGGTGGCTCGTTCTCGGATGAAACCGCCGACGGCGCCAAGACCTCCTTCTCGATCGAGGACTTCACGTTCCTCGCCAAGGACATCACCGCCAACCCCGGAGGAGTGGCCCCGGACCTCCCGCCCGGAATCGGCCTGGCCTCCGTCGTGCTCTCCGACGCCCGGATCGAGTACCGCACGGAGGGTGGAAGCGGCGGAGGGGAGGACCGCCCCGCCGCCGAAACGGCCGGGGACGCCCCGGAGGACGCCCCGCGCTCGCAGCCCGGGGCGGACGCGTCCGGAGAGGAGGCAGGGAACGGCGACCCGGCCGACCCGGTCCACATCGGGCGCTTCGAGATCTCGGACTTCGCCTTCCGCTACGCGAACCGCCCGCGCGACGGCGACCCGCTGGACCTCCGGGTGGAGAAATTCCTCGTCCGTGTGAACGATCTGGTCTTCGACCCCGGCGAGGCGCTCACCTTCGACGACAAGAAGATCATGACGGCCGAAATGGGCTTCGAGATCGACCAACCCGAGGAAGAGGTCGGCCCGGCCTATTTCGGGGCTGTCGTCAAATCCGGGGTGATCGGGAAGGAACTCCCGGCCATCGACGGGCGGGTTCAGCTGACCGGTTTCGAGTTCGCCACCATCGCCTCGATCGTCCCGAGGGGCGTGCAGAGCGCGATCGGCGGCTACGGCTTCGACATGTCCGCCCGCTGGTTCGTCTTCCCGGACAAGCTCGACGGGAGCATCCTGATCCTCAGCAGCCGCGGCGCCACCACGCATCTCTCCATCGGCGGCACTCCGGACAAGCCCAGGATCGAAGGACCGGAGGCGCTTCTCAACCTGCTTGATCGTCCGGGCCAGATTCTCGGCGCCATCGCCGGAGACGCCCTGTCCGGAGGGGTCGAGGTGGCCTTCGGCGCGGCGGACGCGGCCGGCAGGCTTGCCACGGGCGCGGGCGACACGGTCATGGGTTTCGGAAAGGGGATCTTGGATACCGGCAAGGGACTCTTGAGCGGCGACCTGAAGGAAGCCGGCAGAGGGCTCGGGGAGGCCACCGTCGGCACGGTCCGCAGCGCCGGCAGGACGGTCGGCGAATCGACCGATGCCGCGGCCGGCGGCGTGGAGGCCGGCGTCTCCGCCGGGTCCGGCGGGAAGCGGCGGGCGGATTGGCGGGCCGCCGGCGAGGCACGGCACGAAGCCTTCGAGGAAGCGTCCAGGAAATGGCTCGAGGAGGACAACTTCCCTCCGGCGGAACCGGACGGCGGAGGGGATGAGGCCGAGGATCCGGACCCAACCGGCGGAGACGAATCCGGCGGGACGGACCCGGCGGAGGATTCCGGCGGCGATTGAGGAATGGACCCCTCCTTCTGGCTCTCCCTTGCGGTCACCGTCCTGTTGTTCGTCGCCGGGCTGATCCTCACGGTCCTGCCGGTGTTCCCCGGTCCCGTCCTCGTCTTCGCGGGCGTGGCCGTTTTCCAGCTCTGGCAACCGGAGCACGGCCCGGGAGGCTTCTTTCTCCTGCTCTCCCTCGGCCTCGTGCTCCTGACCCTGGCGCTCGACGTCGTCCTGTCCGTCGTCGGCGCGCGGCGCTACGGGGCGACCTGGAAAGGGGCGGCCGGCGCCCTGGCCGGCGGCCTGGCCGGCATCTTCCTCCCCCCTCCCCTCTTCTGGATATTCGTCGGCCCGGCCGCCGGGGCGATCCTCGGCGAAATGCTCGGCGGACGGGGGGCCCGGGAGGCCGGCCGCGCCGGCTGGGGCACATTCCTCGGGGCGCTCGTGGCCATGGCCGCCAAACTCGCCGTGTGTTTCTTCCTCATCGCCGGCTTCGCCATCCTGCTCATCCGCGACGCCAATGGATGAAGAATCGGTCAGAGTCGAGGACTGGGGCCGGACCGCCTACCGCGCGGCCCTGGAGCGGCAACTCGAAACACTCCGGGAGCGGCGGGACGGACGCCGGCCCGACACCCTCGTCCTCACCGAGCACGATCCGGTGTTCACCGTGGGCAGGCGCCGCGGGGCGGCCGGGCACCTCACCGCCGACCCGGCCTTTCTCGAACGACACGGGATCGAGGTTGCCGAGACGAACCGGGGCGGCGACATCACCTACCACGGCCCCGGCCAGATCACCGGCTACCTCTTCGTCGATCTCTCCCGCGACCGCGACCTCCACCGCCTTCTGCGCCGGGTCGAGGACCTCCTGATCGCGGTCGTCTCCGCGCACGGCCTGGTCTGCGGCCGCCGCGCGGGACTGACGGGGGTATGGATCGGCAACCGCAAGATCGCCGCCATCGGCATGGCCGCCCGCCACTGGATCTCTTTCCACGGCTTCGCCCTCAACGTTTCCACCGACCTCACGCATTTCGAGGGGATCGTTCCGTGCGGCATCACCGAAGGGTCCGTGACCTCCCTCGCCAGGGAGCTGGAGCGGCCGATCACCCCGGACGAGGTCAAACCGGATCTCACCGCGCGGTTCCGGGCGGAATTCGGCGCCCGCACCGCGGGATGAAGCGCCGCGCCCCCTCCGGCGGTGCGGACCGGACGGCCGTCAGGTCTTCAGGAAATCGCCCGGCGACCGGCCGATCCTCGCCAGCTCCTCCCCGAAAGCCGCGCAGGATTCGCGCAAATCGGCGATGGCCCTGTCGAGACGGGCCGGATCGCCCGGCCCGGACTCGTTCTCCGAAAGTTTCTCGACCCCGAGAGCCCGCTCCTTGACCAGGGGGCTCCCGAACGTGCGGCCGGTCGATTTGATGCTGTGGGCGGCCCGGTTCAGGTCGCGCCACGACCCTTTCCGGCGGGCGGCTTCGATGCGGCCGAGCAGATCCCGGAGATCGTTCCGGCAATCTTCGAGAAGCTCCGTGAATAGGTCCGGATCGTCCCCGCAGACATCGGAAGCGAACCTGCGCAGTTCCTTCGAAGAGAAAAGCTTATCCGCCATAGTCGAAACGTAGGGCCCCCCCGCATCCCCGACAAGTCGATATTCCCCGAAATCTCATCTCCGGAAAAGCCTCCGGCGGTGCCTCGGCGCATGGGTTCCGTGAAGTCGGGCCGCGGCACGCCCCGGGGCGCTCACCCGCCCGTCACGGTGGATTCCGGTCCGCGGCCGAACGGCCTGCTTCCGCCTTCCCGGGATCGAACCCATTCAGCCAGGCGACGGCTTCCCGCAGGGCCTCTGCCACGGCGGTCGGAGCCACGCCGAGCTTTTCGCGGAGGGGCGTCGAATCGCACCAGAGCGTGGTGCGCGCCAGCCGGACCCCCTCGCGCGAGACGACCGGCGGGCGGCCGGTCAGGCGCGCCCAGGCCTCCGCGGCCGCCGCCAGCGCCCGCGCCGCCGCGAAGGGGATGCGCCGTCCCGGAATCTTCACGCCCGCTTCCGCGCGCAGCAGGTCCAGAAAACCGCCCAGGCTGAGGTTCTCGCCGCCGAGGATGAACCGGTCGCCCCTCGCCCCCCGTTCGCAGGCCCGGACGTGCCCTTCGGCGACATCGCGCACCGACACCAGATTCAGGCGGCAATCGAGGAAGAAGGGCGGCGGGTGGAAGAGGAACTGCTCGATCATCCGCGTCGGCGCCGTCCGGTTCCGGTCGCCCGCGCCGATCGGCGCGGTCGGATAAACGATCACGACGGGTAGGCCTTCCTCGGCCGCCCGCCGCGCCGCGCGCTCCGCCCGCCATTTGGACCTCGTGTAGGGCCCGGCCATCGACGACACGGGAGGCAGATCGCCGCCGGGGGTGAGCGGCTCTTCCAGCAGCGAACCCGCCGGGCGCAGGATCGCCTCGGTGGACGTGTACACAAGCTTCTCAACGCCGGCCCGGCGGGACTCCTCCAGAACGATGCGGGTGCCCTCGTCGTTGATCCGCCCGTAGGCGCTCTCGTCCCGGCTCCAGAGGTGGGCCAGTCCCGCGGCATGCACGACCCGGCGCACTCCCCTCAGCGCGCCCGCCACACTCCCCCGGTCGAGGATGGATCCGCGCACCCATTCCAGACCGGGCCGCCCGGCGGCGGCCGGCGCCTCCAAATCCAGCACCCGCACGGCCGCGCCTTCCTCCAGCAGGCGGGAGACGACCGCCCCCCCGATGAAGCCGGCGCCTCCCGTCACGAGGCAACGATTCTTTTCCAATTGAGTCACGGGCCCGGAAGTACTACTGGATCGATGGTGATAGCCGCATGAAGAAAGCCGCGCAACCATTCTCCCACCCGCTGCACGGCGCCGACCTGAGAACCCTGCTTTCCATCCGCGCCCTCTACGGTCCGCCGGACCACCCGCGGGGCCGCCGCCGTTTCGCGGCCGCCCTGCTCAGCGCCGCGCTCCGCCTGCCGTTCACGGCATCGGAGAAGGCGTGGGTGGGGCTGACCCGCGGGCGCCTGCCGCCCATGGCGCCGCCGGTATTCATCGTCGGCCACTGGCGGAGCGGAACCACCCACCTTTTCAACATCCTGGCCCGGTCTCCGCGATTCCAGACCATCTCGCCCGTCACGGCCGGCCTGCCCTGGGATTTTCTCATCCTCGGGCGCCTCCTGAAGCCGCTGCTCGAAAAGACCATTCCCAAAGACCGGATCATCGACAACGTGCCGGTCACCCCGCATTCCCCGCAGGAGGACGAGATCGCCCTGGCGAGCATGACCGACCAGTCCTACTACCACGGGCTGTATTTCCCGCGGCACCTGCGCGAAAGCATCGGGCGGAACCTTTTTTTCGACGGGGCCTCGCCGGCGGACCGCGCGCGCTGGGCGGCCACCGTGCGCTACTTTCTGGAGAAGGTCTCGCGGCTCGGAAAGAACCGGGTGCTCCTCTTGAAAAACCCCCTCTACACCGCCCGCATTCCGGTGCTGCGCGCGATGTTCCCCGGCGCGCGGTTCATCCACATCCACCGGCATCCCCGCGAGGTCATCCGCTCGACCCGCGGTTTCTACCGGAAGCTGCTCCCGTGGCTCGCCCTCCAGGAGTTCAGCCCCGCGGACATCGACGAGGTCGTTTTCGAAATCTACGACCGCATGATGAGAACGCTCGCCGCCGACACCGCCGACCTTCCCCCGGATCAGTTCCTCGAAATCCCGTTCCGCGAACTGGAGACGGACCCGATGCCCCTGCTGGAGCGCGCCTTCTCCCGGTTCGGCCTGGACGGATGGGCCGAATCCGGGCCGCCCATGGCCGCCTATCTCCGGTCGATCCGGCAATACCGCAAAAACACCTATCCGCCCGACGAGGAGGACCGGCGGACGATCGACCGCCGGGCGAGGTTCGCCTTCGACCGGTGGGGTTACGCCCCCGGGGAGTGAGCGCCCGGGCGGGACCCCGCCCCCCGCCGGTTCAACCCGGCTCGATGAACCGCACCGACGACACCGCCTCGTCCGGTTCGGGAGGCGAAATCATTTTCCTCCCCATGCAGAAAAGGGCGATCCGCAGCGCCTCCGTGTGCAATTCCCAGAACTCCTCCAAGGCCTCCTCCCCCGAGTCGGCCGCTTTCAGAAACGGCAGCGCCATCCCGCAGAAGGAGGCGCCCAGATACAGCGCCTTCACCATGTCGAGCCCGGACCGGATCCCGCCCGACGCCACCACCGGAACGCGGCCCGCGACCGCTCTCACGCACTCGAGGGTCGCCGCGGCCGAACCGTTTCCCCAATCCTTGAACATCTCGCCCAGCGCGCGGCGCCGCGGGCTGCGCATCCCTTCGATCAGGCCCCAGTGGGTCCCGCCCCTTCCGGCGACATCGATCGCGTCCACCCCCGCCCCGATCGCCCGGGCCGCCGTCACGGAATCAATCCCGCAACCGGTCTCCTTCAGAATCAGCGGCACGCCCAGGAATCGCCGGATCCCCTCGATCTTGCGGAGAATCGCCGAAAAATCGCGGTCCCCCTCTTCCTGGATGGCCTCCTGCAGCGGGTTGCAGTGGAGGATGAGCGCGTCCGCCTCGATATGGTCGATCATCCACCGGCAGTCGTCCGCGGACACTCCGTAATTGAGCTGCACCGCGCCGATATTGGCAAAAAGCGATGCGGTGGGCGCGGCCCGGCGCAAACTCGAGAAAAACCCGTACTCCCGGTTCTCCAGCGCCACCCGCAGCGAACCAACCCCCATCGGAATCTTCTTCCGCTCGGCGAATTCCGCCAGCCTCCGGTTCAGCCGCTCCCCCTTCTCGGCGCCGCCGGTCATGCTCGAAATCATCAGCGGCGCGCTGTAGCGCTTCCCCAGGAAATCCGCCGACAGATCCACCTCGGCCAGATCCACCTCCGGAAGCGCCCGATGGGGCAGCCGCACCTTCTCCCAGTCCGGGCCGGAGACGCTCTGCACAGCGCCTCCCAGGCAGAGATCGAGATGATCCTGCTTCCGCTGCGAGATGGAAGCGGCGTGGGTTTTCACTTTCTTTGCATCGGGGAGAAACGCGCGGGCGGCCGCACACGAGCCGCCCGAAAATCCGGTTTCGTCCGACTCTGCCGGATTCCGGCGGAAAATCCAGCCGATTATTCCCGGCCGGTCGAACCTATTCCACCGGATGGGATTCCCCGGGGACCCCTCCCATTTCGTCGATCTGCTTTCCGATCTCGCTCATCAGTCCGTCCACGCCCCGCTCTGCCAGCACCTCCTGGTACTCCGCCCGTTTCAAGGCCAGATCGCTCACACCGTCCACGACCACGTTGATGATCCCGGGCGTCCCGTCCGCGTCCGCCAGGATGTAATCGAACGAAACGTCCCCGCGCCCCCCCCGCCTCAGAACCGTCCGCACGAGAAACTGCCCGCGGCGGAGAGCCCGTGTCTCCAGGATCTCGAACCGCTGCCCGTCGTGGTTGTCGAAACCCGAGGCCAGATTGGCGACCGCCAGACGCGAGAGCGCGTTCGCCAGCCCGGTCTTTTCCTCCTCCGTGAAGTCACTCCAGAACGGCCCGGCGACAACCCTGGCGATCAACCCGAAGTGGTGGGAGCCTTCCACAACGGGTTCGAGTTCGGAGAACCGGCGCTCGTAGTCCCAGGAGTCCCCCTGCTTCATCGATGCGGTCAGCTCGTCCTGCAGCCCCCGGACGACCGCCGCGAAGGACTCCTCCCCGGAAGCGGTTGCCGCCATGAACACTCCCGAAGCCAGCGCCAGCGCGCGTGCGATTCCCCTCCACGCTCTCATCCCGCCTCGAAAACAGGTGCCAGAAGCCAGTCGGCGAAAGCGCCCACGTCGGGAAAAACCGGGACCGCCCCCGAGGTCTCCCCCGCCCGGTACGGAAGGATCCGGGCCGCGCGCACCCCGGCCCGGAGACCGGCCTCGACGTCGCTCTCCTTGTCGCCGACCATCCACGACCGCGCGGGGTCGAGATTCCGCCCCCGGACCGTCTCGAGAATGAACCGGGGCGAGGGCTTGCGGTAAACGGGAGGGTCCCCGGGAGCCTCCGGAGCGATGCAGACGCCGTCGAACCCGGGGGCGAGCCCCAGGCGGCGTTCGGCCTCGCGGTTGCAGGCCTCGGCGGCCTCCGCCGGGAAACGGCCCCGGCCGATTCCGCTTTGATTGGTGAAGAGAAAAAGCAGGTAGCCGGCGGCGCGGAGGCGGCGGAGCGCCCCGCCCGCTCCGGGCAGGGGGACCACGCCGCCCGGATCGCACAGGTAGCCCTCGTCCCGGATCAGGGTGCCGTCCCGGTCGAAGAAAACCGCCTGACGCACGCGCGCTCTCATGATTCGGGGAACCCGTCCCCGGCGTCGGCCAGATCCGGGTGCAGGGCGAGATAGTCGAGAATCTCCGCTCCGGAAGCCGTGGCGGTGCCCACCTTGCCCACCACCACTCCGGCCGCGAGGTTGGCCAGCCGGGCCGCCAGGGACAGATCGACCCCGGCCGTGAGAGCCAGCACAAGCGCCGCGATCACCGTGTCGCCGGCCCCGGAAACATCGAAGACCTGCCGGGCGCAGGTCGGGATGACCCGGTCCGCCCCGCCGCCTCCGCTCAGCAGAATGCCGTCTCCCCCGAGGGTGACGACCAGGTGCCGGGGGCGGTAACGGTCGCGGATCCGCCGGCAAACCTCCCCGGCGGGAAACCCGCCGGAACCGCCGGAGGGGAGACCCGCCAGCTCGAGGGCCTCGGCCCGGTTCGGCGTGAGCAGATCGATCCCCTCGAACCGAAGATCCCGGCGCGGCTTGGGATCGAGCGCGACCGGAATCCCCCGGGAGCGCCCCGCGTCGCTCATGCGGGCGATCAGCGCCCCGGAGACCGCGCCCTTTCCGTAGTCGGACAGGAGGATCGCATCCACCGTGTCGATCGCCGCCGAAAGGCCCGCCAGCGCCTTCTCCGAATCGATCCGGTAGGCTTCGCAAGAGGCCTCGCGGTCGATCCGGCAGAGTTGCTGGTTGCGGACCATCACGCGCGTCTTGCGGATGGTCGGGCACCCGGCGGACCGGAAACCCGGCAGCCGCTCCACCCCCGCCGCGGCCAGAAGCCCCTCGATCCTCTCCCCGCCCTCGTCTTCGCCGGTGCGCCCGGCCAGCAGCGGCACGGCGCCGAGCGCGGCGAGGTTGAGCGCCACATTGGCCGCCCCGCCCGCGGCAAACGAGTCTTTCGTCACATCCACCACCGGAACCGGCGCCTCGGGCGAAATGCGCGAGGCATCGCCCCAGACGTAGTGGTCGAGCATGATGTCGCCCACGACCAGAACCCGGCGCCCCCGGATCCGCTTCAACAGCTCGCCCACCTTCATCGGATCTCCCAATCCAGCGGATGGTCCGAAAGCATCTCGATCCCGCCGGGCACCACGCGGACGACGTCCTCGATCCGGCACCCGCCCAGGCCGGGGTAGTACAGGCCCGGTTCCACGGTCACGACCATGTCGGCGCCGAGGACGCACGAGCCTTTCGAAACGCGCGGCTCCTCGTGGATCTCCAGCCCCAGGCCATGCCCGGTGCCGTGGAAAAACCCGCGGTACCTGCCGCCGTCGCTTCCCGTCCGGTAGCCGGCGTCGGCGAAGCGCTTCACAACCGCCTCATGCACGTCCCGCCCGTCCACGCCGTCGGCGATCCTCTCCAGGGCGAGCGACTGGGCGGAGCGCACCGTCGAGACGAGCGTCCGCTGATCCAGGGAGGCCGACCCCTTCAGATACGTGCGGGTCATGTCCCCGAAATAGCCGGTCGCCTCGTCGCACGGAAAAATATCCACGATCAGCAGGGAGTTCGCCGGAAGGGGCCCGGAACCCTGCTCGTGCGGATCGCAGGCCTGCCCGCCCCCCGCGACGATGGTGCCGGCGGCCAGGCACCCGTTCTCCAGACAATGCCGGGCGATCCGGGCGCGGACCCTTTCCGAGGACAGCGGTTCTGCGTCCAGAAAAAGAACCCCGTCCCGGATCTCCGCCTCGCCGAGAAGCCGCTCGACCTCGCGGAACGCGCCGGAAACAACCCGGTTCACCCGCCGGATCGACTCCCGCTCGCCGGAAGACTTGCGGATCCGCCCGGGGCAGAGCGGACGATCCCCGAACTCCAGGGGCAAATCCCCTTTCTCGCGGAGGGCGAAGGCGGCGCGGGCGGGAAAATCCGCGGCCATCCGCAGCCCGGTCGCCCCGTAGCGGGCCGCCAGCCAAAGAATGCGCCCCGCCAAATCCGCCTCCGCTCCCGCCCCGGACTTGACCTCCTCGTCGGAAAGAATCTCGTCGAAACGGCTCTCCCGCCGGGCGCGGCCGATCTCCAGGGGCGGGAGCACCGCCCGCGAAACACCGCCCGTTTCAAAAGCGAGAAACGGGTCGGGCGCCCGGAACCCCCCGAGGTAGTAGAGATCCGCGTCCGTCGCGGGCGAGCCGTAAAACAGGGTCATTTCCATGATCGAAGGGGTTTCTACGAACCCGCCCGCGCGGTGACGAGACGAAACCGCCGCCGGGGCTTCGCACAAAGTCCGCCATCCCGAATTTCTCTCATTTCGACTGGACAATTGGCATCAAAGTTGCAAACCTACCGCTTCGAACCGGCTCGCTGCCGGTCATCGAAACACACAACCAAAACAAACCAACTGATATGAAAAAACTCAACATGATCCTGCCGACAGCGGCTGTCTTCGTGTCGGCTTCGCTCACCACGGCCGTCGCGCAAGAAGAAGAGCCCTTCCCGGTCGAAGGCAACATCGGCGTGACCAGCAACTACGTCTTCCGCGGTGTGACCCAGACGGGGAACGACGCGGCCGTCCAGGGGGGCCTCGACTACGGCCACGAAAGCGGCCTCTACGTCGGCACCTGGCTGTCGAACATCAACTTCGCCGGCGGCACCGAACTCGACGTTTACGGCGGTTTCGCGGGCGAGTCCGGCGACTTCGGCTACGACATCGGCATCATCGGCTACCTGTATCCGCTGAAGGAAAGCGATACGGACGCCAACTTCGCCGAAGTCTATCTCGGCCTCGCCTACGACATGTTCTCGGCCGGTGTCGCCTACACCGTGGTCAGCGAGGTTGACGACGCAGCCTTCGCCGCGAACGACGTGTACTTCTACGTGGCCGGCGGAACCGACATCACCGAATCCGTCTCCATCGGGGTGACCCTCGGTTACTACACCTTCGACGAAGACGGCGACGGCGACTACTTCCACGGACAAATCGATCTCACCAAGAGCACCGAAATGTACGGGGACTTCACCTTCTCCTACTCGCAGGCCGAAGAGTCGAACATCGCTTCCGACGATCCCGCCTTCTTCGTCTCCTGGGGAATGGGATTCTGAGGTCGCACGGACTTCATCTTGACCCAAATAAAGGCCGCGTCCTCCGGGACGCGGCCTTTTTTCATCTCCGGAGGAAACGGCGCGGGACGGCGGCGCAAAAAGAAACCGGGCCGGTCCGCGGCGCTCCGCCGCCCGGTTCTCACTCCCGGCCGCGGAACTCCCGGTCGAACTTCTCCCGCTGCTCGTTGGTGCCCAGGATGAGCAGCTTCGCTCCCTCTCCGAGGCGGGTGGAGGCCGGGGGATTCGTCCGGGCCTCGCCGTTCTCCTCCACGGCGACCACCACCAGACCCGTCCGGGCGCCGATCTCGCTCTCGCCCAGGGTCTTTCCGGCCAGCGCCTTCGGAAGCCCGACGGAGAAAAAGTCCGCGCCCTCGCCGACCATGACCGGCTCCCGGTGGAGAAGATAGGCGTTGATGAACTCGCACCCGAGGGAGGCGTAGCTCAGGACGAAGTCCGCGCCGGCCCGGTAGATCGCGTCGATGTTCCGCTCGCGGGTGATCCGGGAGACAATGCCGAGCTGCGGCTTCAGCCGCCGGAAATACACCGCCAGATGGATGTTCTGCGCGTCGTCGTTCGTCGTCAGCGCAACCGATCCCACCACATCGATCCCCGCCTTGGCCAGAGTGGTCCGGTCGGAGGCGTTGCCGATGATCACCTCGTGGCAATACGGGGCCAGCTCTTCGCGGAGGGAAGGGTCGCGGTCGAGAATCCGCACGTGCACCCCCCTCTTGCGCAGGGCGAGCGCCGTCGATCGCCCGACCTTGCCGCCGCCGATCACCAGCACCGCGTGCCTTTTTCCGGAATCGCCCCCGAGCAGGGCGTTGAGCCGCTCGATCTGGTCCTCGCGCCCGACCGCCACCGGCACCGAGGTCTCGTCGAGAGGCTTGTCGGGATCGACCGCGTGGAACCGGCCGGCTTCCCAGAGCCCGACCACGTTCATGCCGGTCTTCTCGCGCAAACCGGCCTCGCGGAGCGGCACCCCTGCCAGGGGCGTGCCATGCACCAGAAACTCCGCGATCACCAGATCCTTGAACCGCCCGACCTCCTGGGCCACTCCGACCCCGGCGCTGACCCGGGTCGCCAGCTGTTCCCCGAGCCGGGTCTTCAGCGGCAGAACGTAGGTGGCCCCGCTCAAAGTGAATATGTCGATCGAGTCGTCATCCTCCGCCAGGGCGATGATCGGGAGCGTCGAGTTGATCGAGCGGACCGTGAGCAGTATGTTCGTGTTCGTCGCGTCCTCGGCGTTCGCAACCAGGAGCCGGGCCTTGCGGATGTTGACCGCCTCGTAGGTCCGCGGATCGTCAACCTCGCCGAAGACCACCGGCACGCCGGACTGGTGCTTCTCGGAGGCCGCGGACGAGTCCTCCTCCAGGATCACGTAGGGGATCCCGCTCAGCGAAAGCTTGCGGACCAGCCCGTTGGTGATCCAATCCTGCCGGCAGATGATCACGTGCCCCTCGATGTCGGCCGAAAGACTCCGCGGCACCCGGGCCCGGAGCTGCGCCTCGAGCCAGGGCGCGTAGAAAAAGCGGATGAAGGCGAACGGCAGCATGATCAGCAGCAGCAGCACGCCCGAGGAGAGCACGAGGACCGAAAACAACCGCCCCACATCGGATTCGAAGGTGATGTCCCCGAACCCGAGGGTGCTCATCACCGTGAGGGTCCAGTAGAAGCCCGTCAGCCAGGAATGATCCTGCCCCTCCCAGGACATGACCACATGGAAAAGGACCGAGTAAAGGACGATCACACCCAGGAGGAAGTAGAGATACTTCCGGAACGCGCCGAGGTTCCGGCGCGCCTGGGGATCGCGCACGAAATAGGCGAACTGCGATACCAGGAACTTCACAAGCCAAAGAGGAAAGGCGCCCCCCTCCCGGAAAGGATCGTCCGCCGGGCGAAAAAGGCGGCGCCGGACAACCCGCCGGCGCCATGGAAGGCCTGCCGGAAATCAGCCCTCGGCGAGCAGGTTTTTCAATTCTTCCATGGTTTGCTGGGGCGCCTTCCAGGATTCGCCCGGGTCCTTGCCCAGGATCTGCTTCCCGTCGGCGTCGAGAACCACCAGGTAGGGTATCCCCCGGGCCGCGTGCTTGCCCAGCCCCGAATCCTCGCGGGCGTCGAAGCGCACGGCCGGGAAATTCATGTCGCCCCACTCCATGTACTCCTTCATCTCATCGGCGCTCCGGTCCGAACTCATGAAAACCATCTGGAAATTCGGATATTTCGCGGAGGCCTCGTCGTAGAACTCGGACAACGAGGGAGTGAAATGCCGGCACGGGGGGCACCAATGGGCGGAATAATAAACCGCGACGACGTCCTTGCCCTCGAGCGCGTCCGAGGCGGAAACCATTTCATCGTCCTGCAGGCGCACCAGGTCGCCGGACAGCTCCTCGGCGAGAGATCCCGCCCAGAGCGATGAAGCCAGCAGAAGAGAGAGAGAATAGGGAAGTAGGCTTTTCATGAGTAGTAGGAGATTACAGTTGATTCGGGTTGGGGTCCTTCGTGGACCGCTCCCAACAAGACCGAGAAAACCCGCGGAAAGCAACCAAAAAGACCCGAAAACAAAGCCGCCGGGAATGATCGTGTGGCCAACCATTCAAACCGTCTCCACCATCAGGGTGAATTCGTTTAGGGGATAGCTTGAGTATGGCATCGGGTGGGACTTGCGGATAGCGCTGGGATCGCTCTTTGATTTCCAGCCATGAGTGTTCGGGGCAGAGCAATGACTGGATTGGGATCAGGCATACCCTGAGCGCGGCAAGGGTGCGATTGGCGTCGTAGCCGCGCAGGCGCGGCTGCTCCGGCGCGTGTCTTTGAAGTTCTCCCGCAGATAATCGCGCAAAGACATGAGTTCGGCTTAATTCCCCGGGGATGCTGTGGTGGAGACCTTGGCTGATTCGGAACGACTTCCGTCGTTTCCAGTGGCGGACCGGGCCAGCGGGGTCAGTCGTCCCTCAGGATTTTCCAGAGGGCGCGGGCCCGGCGGATGGTTGTTTCCAGTTCCGGGGGGCTCAGTGCCTGTTTGGGGTCGTCGCCGATTCCTCTGCGGGGCGCGATGTGGGTTTCGATGATGAGGCCGTCGGCGCCGTAGGCGACGGCCGCCAGGGCCGCGGACGGGACGTAGATCGCCTTCCCGGTGGAGTGGGAGGGGTCCACGATGACCGGCGCCCATGTCTTCTCCTTCAGCAGCCGGGTGATGGATTCGTCGGGATGGTTGCGGTAGCCTTCGAGCGGGGGAGTGGTGCCGCGCGGGCACAGGAGAATGCGCGGGTTTCCGCCGGCGGCGAGGTATTCGGCGGCGGCCAGGAATTCGTCCGGTCCGCCCATGTGGCGGCCTCTCTTGAGCAGAACCCAGGTGCTTCCGGCCGAGGTGAGCCGCCCGGCCGCTTTCAGGAGCGAGTAGTTCAAGGCGTTGCGGGTTCCGATCTGGAGCACGTCGATCCGGGCGTCGAGGGCGATCCGCAGCTGCTCTTCGTCCATGACCTCCACCACGAGGGGCAGGCCGGTTTTCTCCCGGGCTTCGAGGAGAACGTCGAGCGCCTTGCGGTCCCCCTGGTAGGAGTAGGGCATGGTCCGGGGTTTCCAAACGCCACCGCGGAGAAGGCGCGCCCCCGCCTCCCTGACCGCCGCGGCTGTTTCGAGGGTCAGGCCCGGTTCGCGGGGATCGACGGTGCAGGGCCCGGCGATGACGAGAGGTTCTTCGCCCAGGGGAACTCCCGCGAGCACGAGATTCTGGCGGGAGAGTTCGGAATCGCGGTCGAGCAGGCGGTAGGAGGATTCGATGTGATCGACCCGGGCCACGTAATCGAGTCCGATCAGGCGGTTGAACATCAGCTCGTGGCGCTCGTCGCCCAGGATGGCGTAGATGCTGCGGTGGGCGCCGACGATCTCCTGGATCCGGCATCCGAATTCCTCCACGATCGAGATGACTTCCCGGAGTTGTCCGGGGGTGAGGCGGTTCTCCCTGGGGATGATCATGAGTGGACGGCTACCCTTTCCGGGCGGCAACGGCAATCCCATAGAACAGAGGTCTTGCGTCTTTTCTGAACAAGGGGTAATTGTTTGCCCATGAAAACGGACAACCCGCGGATCGGCGAACTCGAGGAGCGGATCGGACGGTTCGTGAGGGACCGGCGCAGGGCGGGGGGATTGACCCAGGTCGGGCTGGCGGAGCGCTGCGGAATCGTCCGGCGTACGGTTTTCAGTCTCGAGAACGGAGAGGGGGGGAATCTGCGGACGCTTCTGGCGGTGCTCGCGGAGTTGGACGCGTTGGAGGAGGTGGCGGTGGTTTTTTCGGAGAATCCCGGCGGGGGTGGAGCGGCTCAGCCCCGGAAGAGAAGGAGGGCGCTTCCGGCGAAGGACCGGCAAGCGGGCGGGGTGGCGGAGAACCCGTGGGTTCTGGACCGGCGTCCGATCCTCTGAAACGGGGGCGTCCCGTCCGGGCCTTCCGGGAGTCCGCCCGTGAACGGGATTCTGGAAAGGATACGGAATCTGCGGCGGTGTCCGCGGGCGGGCGGGCGGCCCGCGGCGGTCACTCCGCGGGCCGCACGTCGAGCAGCTCGTCGATGCGGACGCGTTTCGAGGCGATTTCGGCGCTGTAGCGCGCGCGCTGGCGGGAGTAAGCGGGGATCCGCTGTATGAGCTGGAGAAGCGGCTCGACGATGCGGCTGTCGATGTTGATGAATCCATCGACGCTGAGCCACAGCCGGTTCGCTTCCAGATCCCAGTTCAGGGTGACTTTGGAGGGCCTGTCGATGAAATCGGTCTGCAATTCCGCGAGCACGCGCGACTGGTTCAGCGTGGCGCCGCCGGTTCCCATCCAGCTTTCCTCCAGATCCGCGAGCGCCCGCCGGTTGTCCCGGAAGTATGCGGCCTTCCGCTGGAATTCCTCGAGAATCCGGATGAATTCCTCCCGGCCCCGGGGGTTGTCGATGTGGAACAGAAGGCCGGGGGAACCGAGGCCGCCGCCGGTGATTGTGGCGATCTCCCGGGTGGCGAATTCGGATTCGGCGTGGTCGAAAAAGGTTTCATCGAGCAGGCGCAGTTCGATATCGCGGATCCGCGATCCCTTGGCGACGTCGGGACTGACGACGAGGCGGGTTCCCATTTCGTCGGAGTAATACTTTTCGGTGGTGGGAAAGTCATCGTCGGCCTCTTGGGCCATCGTGCCGGCGGCTGCGAGGACCGCGATCGCAAGGAAAAGAAGTCTGCGGGTTTTCATGGCGGGTCCTCCGGTTCATCGGCGTCCCATCGGGCCGAACCGATACGGACGTTCATTGGTTCGCGGCTGCGTTCCGCCCCCTCCGTCTCCGGTCTCTTCGGCTTCGTCCGCCTCGGGTTCCCCGCCGCCGGCGGGTTCGCCCTCCTCGATCTGGCGCCGGGCCCGGAGGGTGCGGAGCATCTCCTCGTAGGCTTCGTCGTTGCGGGCCTGGCGGACGGCCTGCTGCAGGGCCATTTCCTCGGGGGTGAGATTCCGTGCGCCGACCCCCTGGACCTCCCGGTCGGTGAGGCCCATGGCGTTGAAGCGCTCGATGCCGATGACGTCCATATAGGTGTTGGACTGGGGGTTGAGGAGGCTGGCGGTGATGAAGATGATCTGGTTGGTGGTCTGAACCTGGGTTGTTTCGGAGGAGAAAAGCCTGCCGAGGATCGGAATATCGCCGAGAACGGGAACCTTGTTGGTGTCTCTGACGTTTTCATCGGTGACCAGGCCGCCGATGGCGAGGGTGCTGCCGCTGCGCAGCAGGACTTCGGAATCGGTGGCGCGCCGGCGGACGGTGGGGATCTCGTTGCCGTCGATCGTCTGGTTGCCGATGACGCTGTTGACCTGGGGGATGACTTTGAGGGCGATGAGCTGGCCGCCGACGACCGTGGGGGTCACCGCGAGGGTCGTGCCCGGGCGGGGTTCGAGCGGCACCGGTTCTCCGCGGGTGGTGACTCCGTCGGAAGTTTCGACGGGCCCCGGCTTGAAGAAGTAGTCCGCCAGTTCGACCTGGGCCTGTTTTCCGTTGATTGCGACGACGTTCGGATTGGTGACGAGCTTGGCGTTGCTCTCCTCCTGGAGCGCGCGGAGAATGAGGTTGAACTGCTCGCCCGTGAAGATGGCGGAATCGGCGCGGGTGGTGGAGGCCACGTTTTCGAGGGTGCTGGTGAAGGTGTCGGAGGACGACAGGGTGCGGTTGATGTCGCGGCTCTGGTTGAAGTCGCGGGTCGCGGTGTTGTCGAAAGCGGACGAGGAATCGTTGGCGCTTGTGCTGTCGGAAACATCCTCGGTGTCGATGATTCCGTTGTTGTTTGTGATGTTGGAGGTGTTGGACACCGAGGACGAACTGGTGCCGCCGGATGTGTCGCTGCGGTTGCTGTCGGAGAGGTCGCTCCGGTTGAAGGCGTCGCTGCGCGAGTCGGACCGGGTTGTGGTTCTGGTGGAGATGTCCTCCTGCGAGCGTTCGCGGGACCAGTCGCGCATGAAGGGGCCGGCGGAGACCTGGTATCCGCGGAGCGAGGCCCAGTCGATGCCGAGGTTTTTCTGGTCCTGGCCGGTGATTTCGACGAATTTGGACTCGATCAGAATCTGTTTGAGCGGCTGGTCGAGCCGTTCGATCAGGGAGCCGACCTCCTCAAGGGCGGCGGGCCGGGCGGTGACGAGGAGGAGATTGTTGGCGTGATCGGCGGCCACGCTCTGCACTCCGTCGATCACGGGGCGGATGGAGTTCGAGGCCTGGCGGAAAGAGGGGATGGGCTGGTTCGCCGTCTCGGAGGTGTCGTCGGGCATGGGCATGAGGCGCAGGAGCAGGTCGCCGGCGCTGGCGTACCGCAGTTCGAAGATCCGCACCACCGGCGGCTCGTTGCGGAGATCGGCGAGGAATTGGGCGTCGACGATCTGGACGAGGTTGGGACCCTTGCGGTAGGTGGAGTAGGTCTGGAAGCGGGGGGTGTCCCCCTCGCCATCTCCGACGGCGACCCGGGGGAGTTTGAGAATGGCGAGATCCAGCGCCTGCTCGAACGAGACCCCCTGCACGTCGAGGGAGATGGGGAGGCTTTCGATCTCGGGCGGACTGACGACGTTGACGACCGGGGTCTGGGTCTGGCCGATGAGCGTGACGACTTCCTGGAAGGTGGTATCGCTCACGTTTATGTTGAGGGTGTCGGTCCGCGGATCGAGGACCACCCGCGAGTCCACCTTCCGGATGCCGATGATCCCCTCGTCCTCGAACCACTGGTAGTCGTTCTCCTCGAGGACGGCGGTCAGGGCGCGTTGCCAGGTGACGTTCGTGAGGGAGGCGGAGGTCGTGCCTTCGAGATCGGCCGGAACGATGATGTTGAGCCCGACGGCTTCGGCGAGCGCCTGCACCGCGGAGCGGACGGCGGCGGAGCGGAAGTTGACGGTGACGAGGCCGTTGTCGCCGATCTCGATGGACTTGTCGGCTCCGACCCTCTGGATGCGGATGATCCCGGTCTCGTCGCGCTCCCAGACGAAGCCGGAGTCCTCCAGGGCGATGTCGAAGACCTGCCGCCAGGTGACCCCGGTCAATTTGATGGAGATGCTGCCGACGAGCGAGTCGGGAATGACCACGTTGAGGTCGGCCGCGTCGCCCACGTTGCGCAGGATCGTTCGAATCGGCGTGTCCGTGTAGTCGAGGTCGAAGGTTTCGGACGGCTGGTCGGGGGCGGCGGCTGATGGCTCCGGCTCGTCGGCGCGCTCCGGTTCGGCCGCTTCGGGCCCGGGCCCGGCCGCTTCGAGAACGGGGTCGAGCCGGCGGGTGTTGGCTTCGGCGGCTTCCCTGGCATCCCCGGCCCGCTCGATGGGGTTGGGGTCCGCGTCGTCCTCCTGGGAGTGGAGGGCGGGAGCGGAGAGGGCGAGGGCGGCGCCTGCAAGCAGAGGGAGGAGACGGCGGTTCATGGTCATGGGATTGTTCGGGAAGAGGTTCACGGACGGGAGGGTTGGACGCCTTGTCGGGTGGAATTCACGGAAATGAACAGTTCGAGGTCTTCGAGTTGGATGGTGAAGCCGTTCCGGTCCGGATTCACGATCCGGACGGTGACGGAAACATCGGGGTCGTCGGGCATATCCAGGGTGACGGTGTCGCCGTCGCGCAGGAGGCCGAAGTCTTTGGTCGCGATAAAGGACCGGTCGTTGAAATTCTGATGGCCGATGATGTTCGGGCGGAGAATCCCGGCCACCCAGGCCAGCAATTCCTCGTCGGTGACGCCTTCGACGATGGGCTCGTTCTGCTCTGCTTCGATCTCGCGGCCGAAGGCGAAGGGGTCGGGCAGGAGCCGGAGTTCCTCTTCGCCGGGGCGATCGTAGGAGAGCATTTCGCGGAGGGTTTCGATGAATTCGATCCTCCGCTCCTCCCTTAGCACGGGTGGCGCGGAAAGGAGTGTGCCGGCGGGGCCGAGGGCGAGCATGAGCGTCAGCCCGAAGCCGCCCCGGAAAAACAGGCGGCGGGGGCGTTCGACGGGGGGCCGCGGCGCGGTGGCGCGAACCAGCTTGGTTGTGTCTCTACGCATCGTCTTGCTTCTCCGGTTCGGTTTTTTCGGCCAGCGTCTCGATGGTCAGCCGGGCCCGCCGCTGCCGCGGGCCGGCGTCGTCCGCCGGGGCGAGGGTGAACCGGGTCAGGCGCGCCAGTTTCGGGCCGCCCCGGATCCGATAGGCCAGACCGAGGACATCGGGGAAGGATCCCGTGGCGACGATCTCGAAGGTCACGGTGTCGAAACCGGTCATCTTCCACGGATCGGCGTCCTTCGAGGTTTGCGGATCGCGCTGGTTGACCGAATCGATCTTCAGGCCGTCGGTTTCGAACTGGTAGAAATAGGCGTTGTTGACGGAGGCGTCTCCGGCTACGAGGGTGCGTTCCGCGATCCGATCGGTCAGGGAGCGGATCGTTTCGAAGTGCTCGGCGAGATTCTCGGCGTTGCTGATGTTGCGCCGCATGCGCGAAACCTCGCTTTCGGTGGATCGAAGCTCTTCGCGGGAATCGCCGAGGCGGGGAAACCGGACCAGAATGGCGGCCAGGCAAACAAGGCCGACGCCCGCGGCGATGGTGGCGACCCTGAATTTCTTCACAAAGGAGGGGACTTCGAGATCTTTGTTCATGCGCCCTCCTTTTTCCCGTCGGGAGTGAAGCGGACCTCGATCGAAAAACCGAAAGTGTCGAGGGCGGCGTTGCGCGGGTTCGCGCCCTCGGTGATCGTGGGCTCGACGTCATCGAAAGAGGGGAGGGAGACCAGCGCGTCTTTGAGTTCGTCGATAATCCGCAGGCTGCGCGTCTGGCCCCGCAAGAGGAGGCGGTAGGAGCGGCTGACCGCTTCTTTCTCGGCCCGTTCGGTTTCGGCGTAGGAGATTTCCTCGAAGGCGATTTCGCCCGGACGAATCCTCGCGATGTCCTTGAACAACGCCGGAACGTCGAACGGAGCGTCGTAAAACTTGACGAGATCGTCGTGAACCTGTTTCCGCTTCATGAAGCGGGTGTTGAGGTCGCCGACTTGTTTGTTCTCGGCCCGCATGCTCCGCTCCTCGTCGCGGAGCGTCTCGATATCGGATTGATTGGCGTGGATGACGGCCTCCCGGTAAACGAGCCATACGAGGAGGGCGAAGGCGAGGCCGAGGACGGTGAGATTGACCAGAAAGCCGGTCCGGACGGCCTTGATGTCGGGGAGGTCCTCCGCGATCCGGAAATCGGGGTGCCAGGCCGGGAAGTCTTTTTTCCTGTTTCTGCGCGGGCTCATTCAGGAATTCCGCGGGTCGAGCTTCGCCATTTGGGAGAACAGCGGGAGAAAATGGTGGAGGTCCTCGTGCGAGGCGGCCGCTTCGGAAAGGGTGATCCCCGACCGGTCGAGCCATTCGCCCAGCTGGGGTTTCCATCGCTCCATGCCGAGTTCGCCGGCGAGAACGGTGCCGATCCAGTCCAGGCTCTCGGGGAGGCCGGGCACGAAGAGATAGCGGACGGAGCGGCCCGTCTGCACTTCGAACTGGCCGCTGGAGGCGCGGACACGGGTGATCAGGCCCTCCAGAAGCTTCGAGGCCATGTCCTGGAAATCAAAGGTTTTCGAGAGCATGACCTTGCGGGCGGACAGGATGTCGTGGAGGCCGAGTTCCTTCTTTATGCGGTCCGCGATCGATCCGATCCCGAAGTCGATCATGTGGGAGAGCGCGAGCCCGTTGAGGTTGACCACGTAGCCGTAGGTGGCTTTCTCGCTGAATTCCAGAAGGAGGGCCGACGCGTCCATGTCCTCCTCGAGGAGCGCCCGTTTGGCGCCGGCGAAAAGGGCGACGGAGGCGATTTCAAGCCGTGTCGGATAGAGGCCCAGTTCGATGAGCCGTTTTTGCTCCTCGAGGATGCAGTCGCGGCCGGCGCCGACGAAATAGATTTCGCGCGAAAGGGCTTCCTGCGGATCGTAGGCGCTGCCCGTCGGCGGGTGGATCAGGCGGAAGGCGGTCTTGGCGGGGTCCCTCCGGAGTTCGGACTGGAGGGTCTTCTCCGCGAAGTCGTCCGCCTTCGAGCGGGCCGCGTTCTCCCCGTAGTAGCGGTGGAGGAAGCGGTCGCGCGGATAAACGGCGCACATGGCCTGGCAGAACGACCCCCTGGCATGCCCGGCGAAGGCCTCGACCGCGTGCCGCGTCTCCGTCGTCGCCTGGACGGGGATGGAAGCCAGGGATTCGACCCGGATCGGCACCGCCGTCCGATCCGTCCGCGCCATGCGGATTTCATAGTGCGATACTTCGGCGAACAGGCTGTTCGATTTTTTTTTCAACATCGTCGCGGGATGGCGGAAGGCTTTCCGAATGAGAACGATACGCAGGGGTCAGCGGCGCATGCAACGCGAAATTTCGCTGGAAACCCGCTTAGCGAACGATTTACGGAAGAAAGGGCTCACGGCGGGGTCCGGTGTCAGTTGATGTCGCCCAGGTAGAGGTCGCTGCCCTGTTCGAGTTCCCGCTGGATGACCGGAACGGCGTCCGTCGGCAGGAACCGGACCGCCGACAGGGTCTCCAGGTCGAGCCACTCGATGCCGATCTGCTTGCGGTCGGTTTCCGAGCCCGCCCCTGGCTCCGCGCCGGGCGGAATGGAGCAGGAAAAGACGGTTTCCACCTGGTGGAAGTCGCGGTGGTATTTCGAGAAGCTGTGGTTGCGCCCGATGTATTCGCGCACGTAGAGCAACCGGCCCACCGACACCTCGAGATTGATTTCCTCGAGGCACTCGCGCCGCAGGGCCTCCCGCATCGTCTCGCCGTGGCGCTGCCCCCCGCCCGGCAGAATGTAGAAAATCCCGCTGCGGTCGCACATTTTGATCGAGAGCAGGCGCCCGTCCCGGAGGATGACCGCCCGGCAGGCGTGGCGGATCCATTTCATGGCGCGCCGGCTTCCGGGGCTCGGGGAGAGGGGCCGCCCCCGGATTCCTCCAGTCGCGCGAGCAGCGCCTCCACATTCTCCTTGATCTCGAGCATGGCCTGGGGCGGGGAAACCAGCGGCACGTCGCTGACATTCCAGAACTCGACCCGCCCGACGAACGCCCCGAACCGCTCCCGGAGCATCGGCTCGTGCTCCTCGCGTTTGAGCGCGACAACGCGGGCCGCGGCATCGAAATCCGCCTCGCACAGGGGAGTCTTCTCCCTCGGGATGAAGGACGGGTCCACCCCGGCCAGCCGCAGGCCGTTGGCCGCGTGCGGCGAGAGCCCGGGCGGGGCCTCCTCCGGCACGATCCCCCGGGAGAAGGCCGTCCACGAGGAACCCCGCTTCGCCGCCAGGTGGTTGAAGACCGCCTCCGCGAACCGGGAGCGGTAGTAGTTCGCCGTGCAGATGAACAGTACCCGGGGCATCAGATGCGGCTCCCCCCCGAAGCCGCCCGGAACCGGGAGTTGTTTGGAATAATAATAAAAATAATTCTCATTCGAGTTGAAAACATCGGATTTTGCGTCTTGATGACAGTTCTTCTGTTACAAAACATGCCGCAATCCAAGCCAGAACCGTCCGCGACCGCCCGACTTCTTTCGGGGGCGGGGCTTCGCCCGACGCGTCAGCGCGAGGTGGTGTACGACGTGATCCGCGAGACGGGGGATCATCCGTGCGCCGAGGTCGTGCACGAGCGGGCCAAAGAGCGCTTCGAGGGAATCTCCCTGGCCACGGTCTACAACTGCCTGGAGTCCTTCGTTTCGGCCGGACTGGTTCGCCAGCTGAACTTCCAGCGCCAGCCGGCGCGGTATTGCGCGGTCGTCGGGGCCAATCCCCACTTCGCCCATTTCCACTGCCGGCGCACCGGGGAGGTTTACGACGTGGTCCTTTCCGGCGAAGTGCGCGCGGCGATCGAGCGCGAGCTTCCCGACGGTCTCCGGGCCGAGCAGTTCGAGATCAACGTGGCGGGGGTTTCCGCCGAGGACAGCCGCCTTTCGCCCCACGTGCCTCTTTCCAAATCCTGACACTATGAGCCAACTCGAAATCAAGAACCTGAGCGCCGGCATCGGCGGCCAACCCATCCTCCGCGATTTCTCCCTGACCGTTCCGAAGGGGGAGGTCCACGCCCTCATGGGGCCCAACGGCACGGGCAAGAGCACCCTGGCCAAGGTGCTCGCCGGGCACGAGGACTACGAGGTCACGGGCGGGTCGGTTCTGCTCGACGGCGAGAACCTGCTCGGCCTGGAGCCCGACGAGATCGCCAAGCTGGGCCTGTTTCTCGCGTTCCAGTACCCGCTGGAGATCCCCGGGGTCTCGATCGCCAACTTCATCCGGGCCGCGCTGACCGCGCGCCAGGAGAAGGACGGGAAATTCGACGCCCCGGCCTATTACCGGCGGCTCTACGAGAAGATGGACCTGCTCCAGATCGACCGCAAATTCTCGGCCCGGTCGGTCAACGAGGGGTTCTCCGGCGGAGAGAAGAAGCGTTGCGAGATTCTCCAGATGTCGATGCTCGACCCGGCCTACTGTGTCATGGACGAGACCGACAGCGGGCTGGACATCGACGCGCTCAAGGTGGTCGCGAACGGGGTCAACCTGATGCGGGGTCCGGACCGCGGCATCCTCGTGATCACGCACTACCAGCGCCTTCTCGAGTACATCGTTCCGGATGTCGTCCACGTCATGTACGGCGGGCGCATCGTCCGCAGCGGCGACAAGGATCTCGCTCTCGAACTGGAGAGCAAGGGGTACGACTGGGTGCGCGAGGAACTCGCCGCCGCCGGATGAGACCGCCTTTTTTTTTCCGCAGATCAACCGACAACCTTGAAAGGAGACCAGCACCATGAGCCAGACACCGACCATCGACATCGACCGCGACAAGGGGAATTTCCGCTACGACGTGACGTACCAGTATGACGCGGGCACCGGCCTGACCGAAGACACCATCGACTACATATCCGAGGCCAAGGGCGAGGAGCCGTGGATCAACGACTTCCGCAAAAAAGCCCTCCGCGTCTTCAACCGCCTTCCCATGCCCACCCACTGGGCGAGCAAGGATCTCGAAAGCATCGTCTTCGACAAGATCCGCTACTACCTCGCCCAGGGGCAGATTCCCAGCCGCTCCTGGGACGACGTGCCCGACGAGGTGAAGCAGACCTTCGAGCGGCTGGGCATCCCCGAGCAGGAGCGCAAATTCCTGGCGGGCGTCGAGGCCCAGTTCGACAGCGAGGCGGCCTACTCGCGCATGCGGGAATCCGCCGAGAAGGACGGGGTCATCTTCGTCGGATCGTCGGAGGGGCTCAAGAAGCACCCGGAGATCTTCAGGAAGTTCTTCGGCAAGGTCATCCCGACCAACGACAACAAGTTCGCGGCCCTGAACAGCGCGGTCTTCAGCGGGGGCAGTTTCATCTACGTGCCGCCGGGGGTGAAGGTGCGGCAGCCGCTCCAGGCCTACTTCCGGATCAACGCCGAGAGCTTCGGCCAGTTCGAGCGCACCCTCATCATCGCCGACGAGGGGGCCGAGGTGACCTACATGGAGGGCTGCACGGCGCCCAAGTTCGAGACGAGCACCCTCCACAGCGCGGTGGTCGAGCTGGTCGCGCTGAAGGGCGCCAAGATCCAGTACATCACCGTGCAGAACTGGTCCAACAACGTTTTCAACCTCGTGACCAAGCGGGGCTGGGCCGAGGAGGAGGCCGAGGTCAAGTGGATCGACTGCAACATCGGCTCCCGGCTCACCATGAAGTACCCCGGGGTCGTCCTCAAGGGGCGCAAGGCCCGGGGCGAGGTCATCTCCATCGCCCTCGCCAACGACGGCCAGCACCAGGACACCGGGGCGAAGATGGTCCACCAGGCCGACGAGACCTCCAGCAACATCATCGCCAAGAGCATCTCCGTCGGGCAGGGGCGCTCGACCTACCGCGGACTCGTCCACATGCCGGAGCACCTCCGGGGCTGCAGGAACAACACCGAGTGCGACGCCCTCCTGATCAACACCAACAGCCGCACCGACACCTACCCGGCCATCAACGTCCAGGGCGACGGCAACTCCGTCCAGCACGAGGCGAGCGTCTCCAAGGTCAGCGCCGAGCAGATCTTCTACATGATGCAGCGCGGTCTCTCCGAAGGGGAGGCGATGAGCCTGGCCGTGAACGGGTTCGTCAACGATCTCGTCCGCGAGTTTCCCATGGAGTACAGCGTGGAGCTCAAGCGCCTCATCGACATGGAGATGGAGGGCTCCGTCGGCTGACGGCTCCGCCGCCGCCGTAGCAGCAGCCAATCCCGAACCGGACCGCAACACGATTATGATCACCGAAGCCGTCGAACCGAAGGAAGCCCCCGGCATGGACGGGGAGGAATCCTTCGAACGCCATCTCGCCCTGTCAACCCTCCCCGCCCGATGGAAGGAGTGGAAGGCGGAATACTGGAAAAAATTCCGGGATCTCCCGCTCCCCCGCGGAAAAGACGAAAAGTGGAGGTTTTCCTCGCGGATCGACTTTTCGCTGGAGGACTACCGCCTGCCCGCCGCACCCGGCGAAGCGGCGGCCGCGCTCGCCCTGGAGGGCTCCGGCCTGGTCGGGACCCTCTCGGCCCGGCTGGTCTTTGTGGACAACCATCCGGTGGACGCCGGCCTCCTTTCCCCGGAACTGCTGGAAAAAGGGGTGGTCTTCCTGCCGCTGGCGGAGGCCTTCGAGCGGCGCCCGGATCTGGTCGAGCGCTACCTCTTCCGCGAATCGACCGATCTCGGTTCCGAGAAGTTCCACGCGCTCCACAACGCGTATTCCGAAGGGGGCTATTTCCTCCACGTGCCGGACAACGTCGAGATCGACGATCCGTTCGTGGCCTACCACTGGCACGGCGGCGACCGGGCCGCGCTCTTCCCCCACATCCTGGTGGCCGGCGGGCGCAACAGCCGGTTCACCGTCGTGGACGTGCAGCGCTCGCTCCACCCCGGGCGGGAGGCCTTCGTGTGCGCCGTCGGCAACGTCTTCGCCGGGGACGGGGCCCGGATCTTCCGGAAAACCGTCCAGAACTACGGGCCGAAGGTGGTCTCCTTCCAGCTGGATACCAACAACGTCGCCCGCGACACCACCGTGCGGGCCATCAACCTGAACCTCGGCAGCCGCCGGGCGCGGTTCGAAAACGAAGTGCGCATCAACGGCGCCGGGGCCGACGTGAAACTCTACTCGCTGACGGTCGCCGACAAGAACCAGGAATTCGACCAGCGCACCCTCCAGATCCACAACGCCCCGAACGCCGTCTCGGATCTCCTCTACAAGAACGCGCTCCTGGACCACAGCCGGACCATCTTTTCGGGCCTCATCAAGGTGGCGAAGGAGGCGCAGCAGACCGACGCCTACCAGACCAACCGCAACCTCCTGCTCAACGACACCGCCCAGGCGAATTCCCTGCCCGGGCTCGAGATCGAGGCCAACGACGTCAAGTGCTCCCACGGGGCCACGACCGGCCAGATGGACAAGGAGGAGCTGTTCTATTTCCTCCAACGGGGGATTCCGAAGGCGATCGCCCAGCAGTTGATGGTCTTCGGCTTCTTCGAAGAGGTTATCGCCCAGTTCGACAGCGAGGAACTCGAGGAGAACCTGCGGGAAATGATCCGGGACAAATTCGAACAAAAGCAGCTCGACGCGGTCGCCCGGAGCCGGCATTCTTCCGTCCAATGATGGAGGAAACGGAAAGAACCCTCTCGCGGCCCGTCAAGGCCACGCTCATCCCCCACGGCGAGCTGATGGAATTGCCCGAAGG
This sequence comes from Puniceicoccaceae bacterium, assembly GCA_046541615.1. Lineage (GTDB taxonomy): Bacteria > Verrucomicrobiota > Verrucomicrobiia > Opitutales > Puniceicoccaceae > Puniceicoccus. The sequence continues at coordinate 9,727 of JBKHCX010000001.1, read as the reverse complement.
GGCGCGGGTGACCATCACCCACCGCCTCGGCGGCAACTACACCGTGATGACCGAAAACGGGATGTTCCGGATCGGCGGGGAGGACGGCGACGCCCTCGGCGAGGAGGCCGAAAAGCCGGACTTCGCCGTCCCGGAGGGCGGGTCGGACGGACCTCCGGACGGCGAAGCGGTCTGGGGCCAGCTCAAGAAGGTGTTCGACCCCGAGATCCCCGTGAACATCGTCGATCTCGGGCTCGTTTACAGCATGGAGGTCCGCGAACGCGGGGAAGGCGGCCACAAGGTCTTCGTCGCCATGACCCTGACCGCGCCGGGTTGCGGGATGGGCCCCTCGATCGCCGAGGACGCCCGCTCCAAGATCGTGCAGGTGCCCGGGGTGGACGAGGCGCAGGTGGACATCGTGTGGGAGCCGCCCTGGAACCAGGACATGATCTCCGAGGCGGGGAAAATGGAACTCGGGCTCATCTGAGCCGATGGCCGCCGAATCCGAATCGCCCGCCCCGGCCGACCGGCTGGCCGCCGGGCGCGTCACCCGCAAGCGCCGGAGTTTCGCGGTAACCCTGCTGGCCTACGGGCTGTTCCTCCTCGCCCTCGGCATCGCGGGCTACGTGAACAACCCGGACGGCGCGAAGACCGCCCTCGTCTCGGGCGGGGTCTTCGGCGGAGTCCATCTCTTATGGGCGTGGCTCTGGAACCGCCGGCAACGGATCGCCCGCTACGGGGCCGGGGCCACCCTGGTGCTCGTCCTGGCCGCCTCGACCTGGCGGATGACCGTCTCCTGGCAGGCCTTTCTCGGCGGCGACGAGACGAAACGATTCGTCGCTTTCATCCTGACCGCCATGTTCCTCGGCACCCTGCGCGTGTTCCTGCGCTACCTGGCCCTGCCGAAGGCGTGACAGACAGCCGAGGATTCCGAATACCGACCCGGCAACCCGTTCCATTCGCTTCGCCAACGATCGGGGAACGACAAAGATTTCCCGTTTTTCCTGTTGCTTGCCCGGGCGCCAATACATAGCCTGCAGCTTTTGTTATTCACCAATAGCCCAAGACTCCATGGAAAAGAACAGCAGGATCGTACTCGACAGGCTGGCGGTCGTAACCAGCCGTGACGGCGAAATTCAGAGCTCGCTGGTCAAGACCAAGGCTCCGGAGCCGTGCGCTCAGGCAAACGCACGTGGAAACCTTCGTTCCTGCACATTGAATGATTTGCGCTGTTCCGCCCGCGATTTCGGACGCGCGGCGAGGGCGATTCTATCAATGGCTCGCTGACCCGATGGAGGGTGAGGGGGAAATCCTATCATTTGAACTTCTTTACGGAGAAGACAACTATCGGGCGTTGAGTCTCTTCCTTATCTTCGCCAATGACGTCATCGAAGGGCTGAATCCTTCCGATGAAACCGTCAAGATCGATGATTCGGCGGCGTTGACCTATGTAAGCGCACTGGCAGGAGACAGTTATTTTCCTGCAAATGGTGGCTTTGAAAAAGCCAGTCCTTTCAAAAAGGCGGCCGGGGTTTTTGTATGGCTCATTGCGGAGAATCCGTTCAAAAGCAGTGCTTCATTGGGCGATATTGCGCTTCGTCCTCACGAGATCGCCGCCATAATCGGGTTCGGCCTGGTCAAAGCGTGTTTGACCGGCGCCCAGTTCACCCGCCGGGACGGGAAGAGAATTATCTTGGAAAACCCGATTCAGGTATCGGATCACTTTTTCAAGGACCTTATCGAGGCATCCAGAGGGATAAGCCCCCAGCAACATTTCAAAACCTACAGCCTCCTGTTTGAATCGCTGGCGTATCAGGCAAATCCGACCGCTCAGTACGACGACAGGATTTAGCGGGTTCGGCAATAACACCAACGGCGATCAGGGTTGGTGGGAATAAAGAGATCGGTGCGGTTGGGGATGTGTCTTCGCATTTGCGCGGACCGTGTGGAAAAGCGCCGACAGGAATCCGCCCCCCCGCTCAGATCTGGAAATCCTGCCCGCCGGTCAGCTCGTGCAGGCCGCACTCGCGCTTGCGCCCGCCGAAGCGGGTCTCCTCCTCGGTCAGGCCGTCGGTGAGCCTGCGGGTGCTGTGCCAGTCTCCGACCGACACGTACCCCTGCTCCCAGAGCGGATGGTAGGGCAGGTCGTGGCGGGTCAGATACTCGTAAACATCCCGGTCGGACCAGTCCAGGATCGGGTAGATCTTGTAGGTCTTGTTCTGCAGCTCGACGAAAGTCCGTCGTCCGCGGGAGCGGCTCTGGCTCCGCCGCAGGCCCGAAATCCAGCCGGTGGCGCCCAGTTCCTTCAGCGCGCGGTTCATCGGCTCGACCTTGTTCTCCCGGTTGTAGGCCTCCAGATCCGCGAGACCGCCCTCCCACCGCCTGCCGTGGAGGGCCTCCTGGCAGGCGGCCGTCCGGAGCGGCGTGTAGATCCGCAGATCGAGATCGAGTTCACGGCTCAGGCGGTCGGCGAAGCGGTAGGTCTCCGGAAAGAGATAGCCCGTGTCGATGAAGACGACGGGGATTCTCGGCTGGCGGGCGCCCGCCATGTGGAGGAGGACCGCCGATTGCACGCCGAAGCTGGTCGAGAGCACCAGGGAGCCCGGAAAGCGCCCGAGCGCCCAGTCGATGCGTTCGGGGGCGGTCGCCCCGGCGAGCAGGCGGTTCGCGTCCGCGAGAGAAAAAGAGTCTTCCATAATGGGCGGGCACAGTGCCCGCTCGCGGCGCCGGGCGCAACCACTTAGCCCGCCGGAACACAAACCCCGCTTGACTTCCGGCCAAGTGCTCCTATTGGTTTTTATTAGTAGCAATTATGATCAAAGCACTTCCGCTCTCCCTTCTCCTTTCCCTGGGCGCCGCCACCCAGGCCTTCGCCCTTTTCGGCATCGGCGAAGACAAGACCGAATCCGCGAACGAGGATTTCGGCCTGCCTCCCTACAAGGGGGTCAAGCACGCCATCGCCGTGCTCCCGCCGAAATACACGGCTGTTTTCCGGCCGTCCGTCAACCTGTCCGACAGTATCTCGAGCATGCTGGAATCGGCCCTGTATGACACCAACCGGTTCGTGGTCGTGGACCGGGACCGGATCCGGGAGACTCTGGGCGAGCAGGACCTGCAGGACAGCGGGCGGGCCGCCGGGGCCTCCGACGTCGCCCGGACCGGCCTCGTCCGCAGCGCGAAATACCTCGCCGAGGTGGAGATCACCGACGTCGAGGGCAAGGAGTCCGGCCAAAGCGGCGGGGTCTCCGTAGGCGGCTTTCGGATCGGGGGCAGCGGCGGCAAAGCCCGGATCACCACCATCGTGAAGATCATCGACTCGACCACCGGCGAGATCGTAGCGAAGGAGCGGGTCGTCGGCACGGCCGGGAGAAAGGGGCTCAACGTCGGCTACGCCGCCTCGAACTGGGGGGCGGACGTCGGCGGGTTCACCAAGACCCCCCTCGGCGAAGCCGCCTACGACAACGTGGTGCGATCGACCCGTTTTCTCGCCGAGCAGTTCGAGGATTTCGCCTTCGAGGGCGCCGTGGTGGCGGTGTCCGGCGACCGGATCATCATCAACCGTGGTTCGAACTTCGCCGTTTCGGAGGGCCAGCGGTTCGTCATCCGCGAGAAAGGCGAGCTTCTCACCGATCCATCCACGGGCGAGGTGCTCGAACGGATCGAAGGCGCTGTGACGAGCGAGATCCGGGTCACCAAGGTGTCCGACAAGATCAGCTACGCCGAACTCGTGGACGGCGAGATGCCCGGGAAGGGCGATGTCGTCGAGAGCGCCGGCGATTGATTTCCCGAAGAATTCCCTTCATCCAACCGAAACCAACAAACGCAGAACACCGTCGCCGTCAAGGAGGAGTCCCTCCCCGACTCGGAATTCGAGGTTCCGTCCGGCTACCGGCTCGTCGATATGGGCGGCTTCTCGATGCCGGGTATGGGCCGGTAGGAGGCTCCGGAAGGACGGCCGACCTTCAGGAGCGGTTCCCCCGATTCCCGCCCGACCCGATCCATCCGGCTCCGGGTTCTGCTCTCCCATTGACATCGCCCGTTCCCCGGGTTCCCCTGTTTGCGTGAGCGACGCACCCAAGATTCTCCAGGCCTACTGGGAAAACGCCCGCTCGGGGCTGGTGGTGCTGTCGCGGGACTGGGTCAGCAAGAAGGAGAAGCCGCCGCTGTTTTTCGGGCCGCCCAAGCGCCCCTTCGAGACGCTGGAACGCTCCTCGCCCCTGCTCTACGCCCAGATGGCCGGCTACACCCGGTTCCGGGGCCGCCTGCTCTTCACCTACGAGCTGCCCGAGCGGGGCAAGACCGAACTCGCCAAAACCGGCGTCTTCGTCGCCGGGGCTTTCAACGACTGGAATCCGCTCAGAGAGCCCGCCCGGTGGCGCATGCAGCGGACCCGGCTCGCGGGCACCACTTTCGCGGCGCTGCCGATCCCCTCCGATCTCGTCGATCTCGGCAAGCCCTTTCCGTTCAAATTCATGTCCGGCGACGGGTCGTGGATCAGCGTCTCGCACAGCGCCCCCAACGCGGTCTTCGACGAGAGCGGGGCCTGCAACCACGAGTTCCACCCCGAGCGGACGGGGCTCCATCTCTTTTCCTTCACCGTTCCGGAGGACTACGAAACCGACGGCCAGGAGCAGGTCCTGTGGTCGAGCGCGGACGCCGAGGAGATCCGCCGCCTCCCGCCGACGCGGGCGTTTCTGAAGCTCTTTTCGGAGAAGCCGCTCGGGGCTTTCCCGTCCCGGGGCGGAACGGTCTTCCGCCTGTTCGCCCCGCGGGCGGACAAGGTGGTCGTCGAATTCCAGGACGACCCCGCCATGGAGTCTCCCGGGACCCTCGCCCTCGACGGCCCCGAAGACGGCGTCTGGGAGGGGACCGTTTCCGGGGATCTGTCGGGCTGGTTCTACCGCTACCGGGTGCACGGGACGAACCGGGACACCTCCACCGAGTTCAACCCGGGCATGGCCGTGCTCGATCCCTACGCGAAGGCGGTCGTCTCGCGCAGCGGGCCGGGCATCGTCCTCGGCGCGGAAACCTTCCCCCCCGGCGGCGTCGATCCGGGCTTCACCCCGCCGAAGTGGGACGACCTGGTCATCGCCGAGTGCCACGTCCGCGACCTTCTGGCGCGCGTGCCGGAAGACTTCGACGAAGCCTCCCGCCGCGGATTCGCCGGCCTGGCGAGGTGGATCCGCTCGGGCGGATCCTATCTCCACGAACTCGGAGCCAACGCCATCGAACTGCAGCCGGTGCAGGAATTCGACAGCGCCTCGCCCGGGGAGTACCACTGGGGCTACATGCCGGTGAACTACTTCTCGCCGGAGAGCACCTACGGCTCCGACCCGGCCAGGGCCTCGCAGGTGGAGGAATTCCGGGATCTGGTCCGGGCCATGCACGAGCAGGAATTCGCCGTGATCCTCGACGTGGTCTACAACCACATCGGCGAGCCGAACAGCCTGCTCTTTCTCGACAAATTCTACTACTTCCACCTCGACACCCACCACTACCTGACGAACTGGAGCGGCTGCGGGAACGACCTCCGCACCGACGCCCCGATGGTCCGGCGGCTCATCGTGGAGAGCCTGACCCACCTCGTCGAGCAGTACGGCGTGGACGGATTCCGCTTCGACCTCGCCGACCTGGTCGGAAAACCGGCCCTCCTGGAGATCGAGAAAAAGCTCAAGGCCCGTTTCCCCCACCTGGTGCTCATCGCCGAGCCCTGGAGTTTCCGCGGACACATCGCCGACGATTTGAAGGACACCGGATTCGCGTCGTGGAACGACGGATACCGCGATTTCATCGCCGAATACGTCCGGGGGGGCGCCAACCGCGACGCGGCGGCCTATTACCTCTCCGGATCGGCCGGATCCCGCACCGCCTGGCCCGCCCAGACCGTCAACTACTCCGAATCCCACGACGATTTCTGCTGGCTCGACCGCATCACCGAGAATCCCCGGCACGAGGCGTGGAACCCGACCCCGGCCGACCGCCGCCGCACCCACCTGATGGCCGCCTTCCTCTTCTGTTCGCTGGGAATCCCCATGATCTCGGCGGGGCAGGACGGCCTCCGCACGAAAGGGGGCGTGAACAACACCTACCAGCGGGGCGATCTCAACGCGCTGGACTACGAGCGGCGCACCTACTACTCGGGCACGGCCCAATACTTCGCCCGGTGGATCCGGCTGCGCCTCTCCCCTGCGGCCCGGCTGCTGCGCCCCGGGCGGCACCGGGACGGTTATCTCGCCTTCGCCGGGGCGGAGAATTCCCCGGCCATAGCCTGCCTGTACAACGCCGACGGCGGGGCGGGCGGCCAGCGCCTGCTCTTCGCCATCAATCCTCTCCTGGGTTCGGCCGTGCTCCCCTGGCCGGCGGGCGCGGCCGACCGGCGGTGGATCCAGATCGCCGATCAGGAGCGGGTCGCCGAAGGCGGCCTGGAAGGCGCCCTCCACCGGACGACCGCCGAGGGGATCCACCTGCCCGCACTCTCCTGCGGTCTCTGGAAATCGGGGTAGGCCCGCCCCCGGGCGGGCGGACCGGGTCCGCCGGCAGCCGGCCGGCACCGGTCCGGAGAAAACGCATCACCCGAGCGGCCAACCCAGCGCCGCGAAGAGTCCGCGGGCCTTGTCCATTGTCTCCCGTTCCTCGGCCGCCGGGTCGGAGTCCCACACGATGCCCGCCCCGACCCCGAATTCGATCACCCCGTCCCGCCACTCCATGGTGCGGATCGCGATGTTCCACCGGCCGCCCCCCCCGGCGGAGACAAACCCGATGGAACCGCAGAACGCCCCCCGGGGCGAGGGTTCCAGGGAGCGGATGATCTCCATGGCCCGGTGCTTGGGCGCCCCCGTGACCGACCCGCCGGGAAAGGCGGCGGCGAAGAGGTCCGACCACCCGGCGCCGGGCCGCAGCCGCCCGGTCACCTCGCCGACCATGTGGTGGACCGAGGCGAACGATTCCACCGCGAAATCCTCCGCCGCCCGCACCGATCCCGGCACGCAGACCCTCCCGAGATCGCTCCGCTCCATGTCCACGATCATGAGCAACTCCGCCCTCTCCTTCTCGTTCCCGCGCAGAAGCCGCGCCAGCTCCCGGTCGCGGACCGGATCCCCCGAGCGCGGGCGCGTTCCCTTGATCGGCCGGGTCCGCACCGACCCGCCCGCGTCCACCGCGAGAAACAGCTCGGGCGAGGAGGAGAGAATGCGGCAATCCCCGCAGTCGAGGTAGGCCGAGTAGGGGGCCGGATTGGCGCGCCGCAGGGCGAGATACACCTCCTCCGGACGGAGGCCGCCGGCCCGGCAGCCGAACCGCCGGGCGAGATTGGCCTGGTAGATGTCGCCCGCCGCGATCCATTCGCGGATCGTCCGCACGCCGGCGCGGTATTCCTCCGGACCCATGTTGGAGACGGGCCGTTCCGCCGAACGTACGGCGGCGCGCTCCGGCGGCGCCGCCGGCGCCAGCCCCCGGATCCACGACTCCAGTTCGGCGCGGCCCCCGGGCACCCACCCGCCGAGGACGGCGTGGATGCGCCCCGACGGCAGGTGGGCGACCAACGCCCGGTCGTAGAGCCCCAGCCAGCCGTCCGGGGCCGGGCGCGCCTCGGGCGGATAGCCGGGCAGCTCGCCGAGATAATCGACCCGCCCGATCAGTCCGCCGGCGAACGGCAGACCGTGGTCGTCCGACCCCCGGAGCCGGTCCGCCGTCTCGTCCATCCACCCGGGGAGATCGGCCTCCGCGCCCCGGCGCACCTCGACCGGATCGCAGGCCAGAACCGACCACCCGGCCCCGCCGCCGCCCGAATCCCCGTCGATCCACACGCAATGCCGCCGCCGCGCGAAACCGGGGAACCACGCCTCCAGCGGCGGGGCGGACTCGAGAACGCTCACCGGCATGACAGGAGCGATTCGCGCACGCGGACGATCCCGTCCCGCGGGTGACCGGCCAGCCAGTCCGCCACCGTACGCCCGCGGACCACCCGGTCCGGCACGAGATCGGCGAGAGGGCGCAGGACGAAGGCCCGCTCGTGCAGGCGAGGGTGGGGGACGGTCAGCTCCGGCCCGGCGACCGTCTCCTCTCCGAAGAGAAGGATGTCCAGATCGATGATCCGCGGCCCCCAGCGCTCCGCGCGGACCCGCCCGAGGAGCGCCTCGACGCGTTGGCAGCGGGCGAGCAGTTCCCGGGGGCCGAGGTCCGTCCCGATCTCGAGCACGGCGTTCCAGTATTTCTCCTGCGGGCCGGGACCGACCGGGTCGGTCTCGTACACGGCCGATCCCCGCGCGGGCCGGATCGCGGGATCGGCCCGGAGGGCGGCGAGGGCCGCGGAAAACGCCGCCCCGCGGTCCCCCAGGTTCCCGCCCATCGCGATCCAGGCCGTCCTCATCCGGCGCGGAACCGCTCGACCGACACGGCCACCTCGTCGAAAATCCCCGGCAGCGGCGCCTGGGGCTTGCGCACCGTGACCACCACCGATTCCACCTCCGCGAACCCGGCGAGCAGCGTGGCCGCCAGCCTTTCGGCGAGGGTTTCGAGCAGATGGAACCGCTTCCGCTCGACCAGCTCGCGCACGGCCGCGTACACGGCCGAGTAGTCGATGGTGTCCTCCAGGCGATCGCTCGCCGACGCCTTCGACACATCGGTCCGCAGCTCCAGATCGACGAAGAACCGCTGCCCGTTCACGGCCTCGGCGGGAATGTTGCCGTGGAAGCCGAAGAAGGCGAGCCCCCGGAGAAAGATGCGGTCGGGATGATTCATGATGGATCGCGGTAGATAGCATCGGCCATGCGGGCCGCTTTCAAGTTCGGATCAATATCATGCACGCGCACGATGTCCACCCCGCCGATCACCGCGGCCACCGTGGTGGCGATCGTCCCTTCGAGCCGGTCTTCGACCGGCCGGTCGAGAACCGCCCCGATCACCGATTTGCGCGAGGCCCCGAGCAGCAGTGGCAATCCCAGGTCGCGCAGCTCCCCGACCCGCCGGAGAACGGCCAGATTCCCGGCCACCGACTTCCCGAAGCCGATCCCCGGATCGAGGACGATCCGGTCCGCCGCGATGCCGGCCCGCTCCGCCAGCGCGAGGGACTTTTCGAAAAAGCGCCGGATGCGCCCGATGATGTCCCCGCCGGCGGTCTCCCCGCGCGAATTGTGCATGAGGACCAGTCCGGCGCCGGCGGAGGCCACGACCCCGGCCATCTCCGGATCGCGTTGGAGACCATGCACGTCGTTTACGATCGAGGCCCCGGCGGCGAGCGCCTTCGCCGCGACCTCCGCCTTCCAGGTGTCCACCGACACCGGCACCGCGACCTTTCCGGCGAAAGCGGCGAGCACCGGCTCGAGCCGGCGCCACTCCTCGGCGGCGTCGATCTCCGCCGCGCCCGGCCGGGTGGACTCCGCCCCGAGATCGATGAAATCCGCCCCCTCTCCCACCTGCGCCAGAGCCCCCGCCAAGGCGGCTCCGGGCGCGAAGTGCCGCCCCCCGTCGGAAAACGAGTCGGGCGTGGCATTGACAATGCCCATGAGATAGGTGCGCCCCCCCGGTCCCCCGGAAGGCCACGGAAATCCGCCCGCACTGGAATCATGGGATCGCACGCTCCGCACCGTGGCACAATCCGCCCCCTTTTCCGAGTTTGTTTCCGCGGGCTCGGCCAGGAAGTGTCTCGTCAGCGGGAATCTCCGGCGGGCCGGGAGGACGAGGCGCCCCGCCCGCGCGCTTTCCCGGGTCGGTCAGTCCCGCGGATCCGGCGCGGGGGATTCCGCCGACG